>JBBSCC010000016.1:0-27770 GCA_038250735.1 Sphingomonadales bacterium
CGACGGACAGCGCGGCGGGGCAGTCGTTCCGCATGCCCGTACAATGGGTGAACCGCCCCAACCTCGATTTTCGCGGATTCGCCGGGCTGATCGCAAGCGGACAGGCGCGGCCAGGGGACCGGGTGCGGATTCTGCCATCCGGTCGGCTGAGCACAATTGCACGCATCGTCACGATGGACGGCGATCTGGATGTCGCGGTGGCGGGCCAATCGGTCACCTTGACGCTGGCCGATGAAGTCGATTGCTCGCGCGGCGACGTGATTGCGCTGGCGGACGATGCCCCTGAGGTAGCCGATCAATTCTCTGCATCCATCGTGTGGATGGACGATACGCCACTAGAGCCGGGCCGCGCTTATCTGCTGAAAATCGGTAGCCAGACGGTCAGCGCCACCGTGCGCGCGCCGGACCACCGGGTTGACGTGAACACCATGGGCCGGCTGGCCGCCCCCACGCTGGCGCTGAACGACATCGGCGTTGCCGACATCCACACCGATCGCGCCATCGTGTTCGAACCCTATGCCACCAGCGCCGAACTGGGCGGGTTCATTTTGATTGACCGCGCCACCAACGCAACGGTGGCAGCCGGGATGATCCGGCAGGCATTGCGGCGTGCTGATAATATCCACTGGCAAGCGATTGATATTAGTCGTGAAGCCCATGCGGCACAAATGCGCCAACAACCGCGCATATTGTGGTTTACCGGTCTGTCGGGATCGGGCAAATCGACGATCGCCAACATCGTCGGACAAAAGCTGCATGCGCTGGGCAAGCACACTTTCCTGCTTGATGGCGATAATGTGCGCCACGGCCTGAACCGCGATCTGGGGTTCAGTGATGCCGACCGGGTTGAAAATATCCGCCGCGTGGGTGAAGTCGCCAAGTTGATGACCGATGCTGGGCTGATCGTCCTGACGGCGTTTATCTCCCCCTTTCGCGCGGACCGGAACATGGTGCGGGCGATGGTGCCGGAGGGAGAGTTTATCGAGATTTTCGTCGATACGCCGATTGAAGTGGCTGAAGCGCGCGACGTGAAGGGCCTGTATCGCCGCGCCCGAACGGGTGAGATTGCCAACTTCACCGGCATTTCCAGCCCCTATGAGCCGCCAACCACCCCCGAATGCCACATCGATACCACGGTGATGACGGCGGAGCAGGCCGCTGACCTGATCGTCGAACAGATTATCGGCATATGGTCTCCAATGCTGTAAGCGCTGGTGATGACCCTTGATGTTCACCACCGCGCGCCCGACGCGTCGCCCCTGGCTGATGCGGCGCTCGCACGGGCTATTGCGCTGGAAGCGGGGGCGTTGCTGAATGATATCCGGCTTGCATGGACCGGCGACGGCGCGGCGCTGGGCGATCGCGGGGATGCAGACGCCAACCGGCTGATCATTGATCGGCTGCGCGCCGCGCGCCCTGATGACTTCATCCTGTCCGAAGAATCACACGATGACCGTAAACGCTGCGCCGCCCGGCGGGTGTGGATTATCGATCCGCTGGACGGCACCCGCGAATATGCCGCCGCGCGCGATGATTGGGCGGTTCATATCGGCCTGGCAGTGGACGGCGTGGCATGTGTCGGCGCGGTTGCCCTGCCCGCCTGCAACCGCATTTTTACGACAGACGATGCGCGATTGGCCCCCGGTGCCCTGCCGGCAAGGCCGCGCATGGTCGTCAGCCGCAGCCGAACCCCAGCAATTGCGCGCGCGGTGGCCGACGCAATCGGTGCCGATCTGGTGCCAATGGGCTCTGCCGGCGCAAAGGCGATGGCCGTGGTGGCGGGCGATGCCGACATTTATCTGCACGATGGTGGCCAGTATGAATGGGATAACTGCGCACCGGCTGCAGTGGCGCTGGGCGCCGGATTCCATGCATCACGCATTGATGGCAGTCCGCTGGTGTATAACTGCACCGAACCGCTGCTGCCCGATCTGCTGATCTGCCGCGCCGAGCTTGCCGCACCGGTGCTGGCGGCCATCGCCCGGCTCCGTCCCGAGCCGGGACCGGCCTGAACGTCACAATGCCGATTGTTTCATCCCATGGAGCAGGATAACGCCTGAAGTGATAACGGCTGGGGACGGCGCGATACCGCGCTGGGGGCTGGGGAGACAAATTGTGCGGCTATCTCGCGGCTTGTTCCTGTTGCTGGCAGCCCAAGCGCTGCTCGTAACGGCGATACCGTCGCTGTTGCTGATCCTTGGCTTGCGATTTACCACCCAGCGCTATCTGGATATCGCCAAGGTGGTTGGTGGCCCCAATGCCGAAGCCGCGCTGTTCCGCGAGCAATTGATCGTCGTGGGCATTGTGTTGGGTGCCATGCTGTTGCTGATGCTGCTGTTTGCCAGCATCATCGCCAATCGCTGGACCCGCCCGCAACGCAAGCTGCAAGAAGTAAGTGCGGCGGTTGCTGAAGGAAATTTCGAAGGCGAGTTTCCCGAAAACGGCGCATGGGAAACCGTGGTGACGATGCGCAATCTGGGCCGGATCGCGCGATCATTCGACCGGCTGGAAACCGCGCGGCGGACCTGGCTGGTCGCGATTGCCGAGGAATTGCGCAAGCCGGTCGCCACGCTGGACGACCAGATTCGCGCCGAGCGCGACGTCGACAAAATGATTACCGGCGACACTTTTGAGCTGGTTGACGATAATGTTCGCCGATTGGTGGAGATTACCGAGGATCTTCAAGCGGTGGCGCTTGCCGATCTGGGCCGGTTGCCAGTCAATTTTGCGCAGGTTGATCCGTGCGCGCTGATCCACAACGCCATTTGGTCCAACAAGCGCCGGGCAGATAATGCGCGGGTGACGCTGGAGGCCGGCCATATGCCCGTCACCACCGTAATCGTGCGGTGGGATGGCGCGCGGATTGAACAGCTTTTCACTGCCCTGATCGAAAACAGCCTGCGCTACACCCCGCCCGGCGGCCGCATCCAATTGGGGCTGGAGCCGACGCGCGGTGCCTGGCGGTTGATTATCGACGATAGCGCGCCGGGCATCGACGTTGATCTGGCGCAGCGGCTGTTTGAGCCCTTTTACCGGGCAACCGTGCTGCCCGGCGAATCGGTGACGAGTTCAGGGCTTGGGCTGGCCACCGCACAGGCGATTGTTGAGGCGCATCATGGCCGGATCGATGCAGGCGCTTCGCCACTGGGCGGCGTGCGGGTGACGGTTATCCTGCCCGCGACAACACCAACCGCCTGATTAACCGCGCAGGTCCGCGCCCCAGACTTCCAGATTGCCGTGCCGTTCAACCGGGCGGTGGGTTTTAAGCGTAGCCAGCGCGGCCAAACGACAATCTGCCAGCAACGCCGCCATCGGCGTGCCAGCATCGGCGATTGCAGCCTGCACGCGCTGGAGCAGATAGAAGCGATACGGCATCACCATCGTGCTGATCACATGCCCGCGCCAATCAAACTCCGCCATGCCGATCATCCGGGTGCCGGGATCGGGCAAGCCATTGGTGCCGGTTTGCAAATCGGGATGCGCGTCAAGCCAGTGATTGGCATGGGCGACATGCGCCGTCAGTTCGGGCAGGTAATCCTCAGCAATATGGCGCATCAGCGCCAGCAGCGTTTCAGGAACGCCGTCGTCAGCGAACAGCGCTTCATCGGGGCATAGCCCATCGAGCAGCGCCTGTGCGGCGTTCATCCGCTCCACCCAGCGCCAGACGTGGAAAAAGCGCGCCTTCATCATCGCGGCGGGATAGGGATCGCGCGCCAGATGCGCATAAAGCGGCGCAATCAGCCCATAATCGCCGATCGTTGGCCGCCCGCCCAGCAAATAGGGATGGCGGGTGAAATGCGCATCGAGCAGCGGCAGAAACGCCTCATAGCTGGCCTGAATGGCTGGCGCGGTTTCTGGCGACACGCCAAACGCCGTCTTCGCCTTGCGCATCCGGCCGCTGGCTGCGCCGAATACCGCTTCCTGCACCTGCCCCGTGGCGCCGGGCATCAACGCGGCAACAAAATCGGTACGCAGGAAATCGCGGTTTGTTTCGTCAAAATCCCAGCGGTAATGCATCGCCGGGCGCAACAGCCCCTCACCACCGAACAGTTCGAATATCAGGCTGACAGCGCCGTGGATGGGCGTTTCGGGGTAAGCGCTCAACCGAGCCCGTCCCGCCGCCTCAAAATGATCGATAATCGCCGTACCATCCTGAATCATCTCGCCCGCTGGCGTAATCAGCACCGGGATAATCCAGCGGCCAATCGCTTTGGTAATGTCGGGCCAGGCCGGATCGGCGGGGATTGCTTCTTCAAAATCAACGCGCTGTTTGATCAGATAGGACCGCGCCTTGGCGGTGTAGAGCGATCCTGGCATCCCAAACAGGCGATAAGCGGCCATGGCGATCAGGCAGCCTTGCGTTGTTTCGCCAGCTTTTTCAGTACCATCTCACGCTTTAGGCGGGACAGGTGATCAATGAAGATGATGCCTTCCAGGTGATCCATCTCATGCTGAATGCACGTCGCCAGCAACCCTTCGAGCTGCTCGTCATGCGCGGCACCGGTTTCGTCTAGCCAGCGCACCCGGCAGCTCGCGGGGCGCTCAACCTCGGCATATTGATCGGGCACCGACAGGCAGCCCTCATTATAAATATTGCTGTCGTCAGCCGTTTCGACGATTTCCGGATTGATGAAGACGCGCGGTTCGCGGACGGGTTTGCCGTCTTCATCTTCTTCCTGAAGATCCATCACCAGAATGCGTTTGGCGATGCCAATCTGGATCGCGGCCAGCCCGATGCCGCGTGATGCGTACATCGTGTCGAACATGTCGTCGATGACAGCGCGCACATCATCATCCACCTCAGCGACGGGCGTGGAGATGGTCCGCAGGCGCGGATCGGGGATTTCGACAATTTTGTGAACGGCCATGGGGTTCAGCTAGGAAAGGGGCAGCGAATCGTCAAGGTGGCGGGTGCAATCAACCCACCGGGCGACGCGCGCGAAGTGCCTGTGCCAACGTGCCTTCATCCAGGTAATCAAGCTCGCCCCCCACCGGCAGGCCGTGCGCCAGCTGGGTGACGCGCACCGGAAACGCCTCAATCCGTTCGGCGATGTAATGCGCCGTCGTCTGCCCCTCCAGCGTGGCGTTCATCGCCAGCACCACCTCGTCAATGCCCCCTGCCGCTATCCGGCGGACGAGCAGATCGATCGACAAATCCTCTGGCCGCACCCCGTCCAGCGCAGAAAGCCTACCGCCCAACACATGGAAATGCCCGGGAAAAAGCCGCGAGCGATCAAGCGCCCATAGATCGGCAACCTCCTCCACCACGCATAACAGCCGCATATCGCGCCGAGAATCTGTGCAGATGCCGCAGGGGTTGGTGGTATCGATGTTTCCGCAGGTTGCGCATGCCGTCAGCCGATCCCCCACGGCGTCCAGCGCCGCACGCAGCGGATCAAGCGCCGTTTCCCGCTTTTTCAGCAGATGGAGCACGGCGCGGCGCGCCGACCGGGGACCAAGTCCCGGCAGCCGGGCCAGCGCCTGCGTTAGCGCGTCAATTTCAGGAGAAGACATACGCCACAGATAAGGGCTTGCGCGCCGCAATGCCAAGCGTTGAAGAGGGGGATATGAAATCGTCACCCCTCAAGATCATTTTCATGGGCACGCCCGCCTTTTCGGTGCCCGTGCTGCAGGCGCTGGTGGATGCCGGGCATGACGTGTTGGCAGCATACAGCCAGCCGCCGCGCCCGGCGGGCCGAGGCAAGGCGCTGTTACCCTCCCCCGTGCAGCAATGCGCAGAGGCGCTGGGGATTGCCGTCATGACGCCGCTGACGCTGCGTGACCCGGCTGCGCAGGCCGCGTTTGCCGGGTTTGGCGCGGATGTCGCGGTGGTGGCAGCATACGGGCTCATCCTGCCGCGTGCCGTGCTGGATGCACCACGCATGGGCTGCATCAACGTTCACGCTTCATTGCTGCCGCGCTGGCGGGGCGCAGCGCCCATCCAGCGCGCGATTCTGGCCGGGGATGCAGAGACGGGCGTGTGCATCATGCAGATGGAGGCGGGACTGGATACAGGGCCAGTGCTGCTGGAGGGGCGGATCGACACTGGCGGCAAGACGGCGGGCGCGGTGACCGACGCGCTGAGCGCGCTGGGGGCGCGGCTGATGACGCAGGTTCTGGCCGATCCGACAGCCTACCCGCCGCGCCCACAGCCCGATGCGGGCGTCACCTATGCCGCCAAAATCGACAAGGCCGAGGCGCGGATAGATTGGACCCGATCTGCCGAGGAGATTGAGCGGCAGGTGCGCGCCTTTAACCCCGTGCCCGGCGCGTTTTTTGAAGTGTCGGGTGAGCGAATCCGCATTCACAGCGCCAGCATCGGTGCCGGTCGCGGCGAACCGGGTGAGGTGCTGGACGATGCGCTGGAAATTGCCTGCGGCTCCGGCAGCTTGATCGCCGATCAGGTGCAGCGCGCCGGGCGCGGCGTGATGACGGCAGGCGAGCTTCTGCGGGGCTTCCCGCTTCCAGCAGGCACCCGGCTTTGACGCGATTTGCGCTGACGGTGGAGTATGACGGGCGGCCCTTCATGGGCTGGCAGCGCCAACCGCATGGCCCCAGCGTGCAACAGGCGATTGAGGAAGCCGCCAGCCGAATCGTGCAGGAAGATGTGATCGCCTATGCCGCCGGGCGCACCGATGCCGGGGTGCATGCGCTTGGCATGCGCGCGCATGTCGACATCACACGCCAGATAACCCCTTTTCGACTGATGGAGGGGCTAAACGCGCTGCTGCGCCCAGCCCCGATCGCCATATTGGCCTGCGCGGTGGTGCCCGATGACTGGCACGCCCGCTTTTCCTGCACTGCGCGCCATTATGAATATCGCATCGCCAACCGCCGCGCGCCGCTGACGGTCGACCTTGGGCTCGCCTGGCGCGTGCCCGCTGCGCTTGATGCGGGTGCCATGGCGGCGGGGGCGGCGCGGTTGCTGGGGCGGCATGACTTCACCACGTTTCGATCAGCGCATTGCCAGGCCGATAGCCCGCTCCGCACGCTCGACCGGCTGGATGTGACGCGCGACGGCGACATCATCCGTATTCACGTGTCGGCGCGGTCTTTCCTGCATCATCAGGTGCGATCCATGGTCGGCTGCCTGGCACTGGTCGGCGAGGGGAAATGGTCGCCTGACGACATGGCAGCAGCGCTGGCGGCGCGTGATCGCGCGGCGCTGGGGTTCAACGCGCCGCCGGACGGGTTGTTTTTTCTGCGGGCCGATTATGCGGCCGATTTCACCGCGAACGACTGAACCTAGCCGCCAATTCGATATGCGTTGACCAGCGAAACTGGCCAACAGGCTGCATCCAATCCAAGACATATCCGCCCTCACAAATGGTCTTAGCATCGCGGCCAAATGTACTGGGATTACACGAAACATAGGCCAGTACGGGAGATTTGCTGGCGGCCAGGCCATCTGCCTGTTCCTTTGCGCCCGCGCGGGGCGGATCGAGGATGACGGCATCGAACCGATCAAGCTCAGCGGCGGTAAGCGGGCGGCGATACAGGTCGCGGTGGTCTGCAAAAACCGGTAGTTGCTTCAACCCAGCCGCCATTTTCAGGGCGAACACCGCATCGCGGCCAGCCTCTGCCGCATAAACCTTTGCCGGCGACGCAACGGCCAGCGCAAAGGTGCCCAGCCCGGCGAACAAATCAGCCACCGCCGCCGCCGGGCCAATCGCCTCCCGCACCGCCGCGACCAGCGCCGCTTCGCCCTCAGGCGTTGCTTGCAGGAACGACCCCGTCGGGAATGGCACTTCCACCCCGCCCAGCGTGATGGTGGCCCCAACGGGCTCCCAGCGTGTTTCTGGCCCCAGCCCATTGTCGATCGACAGCCGCGCAATGCCGAACTTCGCGCCAAAATCCGAAATCGCCTCGGCAGCCTCCAGCCCCTCAGCGGCGATGCCGGTGATCAGCATATCAACGCCCTGATCGATCACGGTCATTTGAATTTCGACGCGACGCTTGGCGGTCATCAGGCGGCCAAGCAGCACGCGCAGCGGCTTCAACAGCGCGAATAGCACCGGATCGAGGATCCAGCATTCGCGCAGATCAACCAGATCATGGCTGCCCGACTGGCTGAACCCCAGGATGATCTGCCCGCCCTTGCGCTCTGCGTGAAACGCTGCCCGGCGGCGGCTGCGCGGGGGGGAGATGATCGGCGGGCGGATATCAGTGGACAGGCCCTGCGCGGCGAGTGCCCCGGCGATCCGGTCGACAATGAACTGGCCATAGCTTTGATCATCAAGATGCTGGAGCTGGCAGCCGCCACAGCGCGGGTAATGCGCGCAGGGTGCGGCCTGGTGGTGCGGGCCGGGCACCACTGCGCCGTCTGCCGTCAGCCAGTCCCCCGGCGCGGCCAGCGCGGCATGGCGGCCATCGGCGGTAACGCCCTCGCCGCGCCCGGCGACACGGATGATCAGGTCTTCCGCATTCGGCACTATTTGGCGCCTTTGCCGCGCACGGTGGCGGGCAGGCGATACCGATCCTGGCCAATCGACACCTCAATCTCGTTCTTGCCGATGACGCGCACGGTTGATGCTTCTGCGCCATCGGCGGCGATTACCCCGCGCCCGTCGGTCGCGATGCGCAGGCGCCGGAATCCGCCATCGGGATGCCTGATCGTCAGCAGCGCGCCATCTGCATCCTGTTGCCGCTCGACAATGCAGGTCGTGCTGAACGGCGTTGCCTTGCCGAGCGCGCAGGCCAGGCGTTCGACCTCTCCGCTTGGCTGACCACCAACTGGCTGCGCGGGCGCGACGGTGCCCGTTGGCGCGGCAATAGGCGTTGTGCCGTCGCAAGCGGCCAGAGCCAGCGGGGCAATCAGGTAAAGGGAAGCGCGCATCGCCAAGCGACTAGGCCGGTTGCCCCGGCTGGGCAATGGCCGACAATATCGGGGCAATCACGCTGGCCCAATGCGCGACCCCGGCAGGCGTATCGATCAGGTTATTGCGGAGTTCCATGGCAAAGCTGGGAATACCATTGCCCTCGCCGTGCCGGTTGAGCGTGACGTTGAGCACGCGGCCCGAATAGGGCTGGTTATCGCCCGTCACGATGCCCGCCGCGGCAAATCGCTGGATCGCCTGATGCGCGGCCCGCGTGTCACGATTGTACAGGATACCAATTTCCCAGGGGCGTGGCGCGCTGCCGCTTTCAAGCGCGGGCGTAAAACTATGGATGGACACGAGCAACCGGGGCTGGTGGCGCGCGATCAACGCCGCCAGCGCGCGGTGATAGGGAATATGGAATCGGGCAATGCGCGCTTGCCGGTCAACACCGAAATTGCCGGGAATGGGGTGGCCATCACTTGATTCGGGCACCAGCCCCGGATGATCGGGCGAACGGTGCAGATCAATCACCAGCCGCGACACTGTGGCGAGAATGGCCGGAGCATCCAGCATGACCGACAATGCGCGCGTGACATCCGCTGCGCCAATATCGATGGCGATATGCTTGTCGAGCAAACTTGGGTCGATTCCAAGATCGATATCGGGCGGCACGGCATTGGATGCGTGATCGCAGATCAGCAGGATCGGCCCGGTGCCAGTGATGACCTCAACGGGCAGCATGAACGCCGGTTCGCGGTGCGGGGGCGGTGAAGGGCGGCGATACAACCGCCACCCTTCGACCCTGATGATGCCCGAGGGAGCGAGGACCATCCACGGACGCGCCGTGGTTATCGACGGACCCGCTTATGCGGAAGTTCAGCAAGAGCCGGGCCAACCGCGGATTTGCGTCATTTGTCGCCGCCGGTTCCCGCCGACGTCCCGATGTGACGCAGAAAACTGTCACGCGAGTGCCGATTCGAGACACCACCAGCCGGGCTGCGCTGCGCGAACCAGCGCCGCCGCGTGCCCGCGCGTTTCTGCCGAATCAAACAGCGCAAAACACGTCGCCCCAGATCCTGACATGCGCGCCAGCAGCACACCCTTCTGTGCCTGCAGCAGCGCCACCACATCGCCGATCACCGGTGCCAGCGCGCGCGCGGGCGGCTCCAGATCGTTGCGGCCCGCCATCGCACGCGCCAGCAAGTCCCCCGCGCCAATCCCGCCGCGATCAACCCCATCCCAGGCCCGGAATACCGGCCCGGTCGATACAGCGACCCCCGGATTGACCAGCAGCACTGGCGTATCGACCAGGCCAGCAACCGGTGCCAATTGCTCGCCCTTGCCAGTGCCAATCGCGCTGCGCCCCAACAAGCAGGCCGGCACATCGGCTCCCAATGCCTCAGCGATAGCAAATAGCGCAGGATCGTCCCCCGCAACGCCCTGCAACCGCGCCAGCGCCCGCAACGTTGCGGCAGCATCAGCCGATCCGCCGCCAATCCCCGATGCGATGGGTAGATGCTTGTCGAGGACAATATCCAGCGCGCCTGGGTCGCCGAATCGCTCCCCAAATAGTCGCGCGGCGCGGGTGACCAGATTGTCGCCCTCCCCCGTCAGCCCCTCAGCAAACGGCCCCGTGACCCGAAACGACGGCACGGCAGCAGGCGAAAGGGTAATTGTGTCGCCATGCTGCAAAAACGCGAACAGGGTTTCCAGTTCATGATACCCGTCAGCCCGTCGTCGCCGGACGTGGAGCGCAAGGTTGATCTTGGCAGGGGCAAGCTCGACAATCATCGGCGGGATCAGCGCACGGCCGTGCCGTTGGCAATTTTTGCAGCTAGCCGTGGCGCATCATCGGCCTCAGCCACCAACGCAGCGGCGCGCCAAGCGTAACGCGCTTCATAGCGGCGGCCCAATTGCCAATAGGCATCCCCCAGATGCTCATTAATCGTGCTGTTGGCGGGCTCGCCATTTGCCGCCAGTTCCAGCAGCGGTAGCGCGCGGGCGACATCGCCCTGCTGGAAATAGGCCCAAGCGAGCGAATCAAGGATCGACAGGTCCTTGGGGCGCAGGCTGCTGGCCCGCTCCAGCAATTTGCGCGCCGTGGCCCGATCGCCGCGATTTTCCAGCAAGCCATAGCCCAGATAGTTCAACGCCACCGGCTGATCAGGCGCAAGCGCGACTGATTTTTCGAGCATTGGCCGCGCCTTTGGCCAGCGCCCGGCCCGATCAAGCGCGCTGCCAAGTTGCAGATACACCACCCAGTCCGCAGCCGCAGGATCAACATCAATCGCGCGGCGATAGGCAGCGGCGGCGGCATCAAACTGCTCCCCTTCGGCAAGCAGATCGCCGTACCGCTTGATGTCAGCGGGTTTGGCACCCGGTGCGGCCGCAATCCGCGCTGCTTCGGCCAGTGCAACCGCTACGCCCTCCCCGCGTGCCAGCAGGGCGATCCGCCGCTCATCCGCAATCGGGCGAAAGGGGCTGGCGAGCGCAATCTCTTCAAGCGTTTTCAGCGCGTGGGCCGGGCTGCCATCGGCGGCCAGTGTGAACGCCAGCACCAGCCGGGCGCGATCATTGCCGGGATCAAGCCGCAACGCGGTGCGCACCATCACGATCAGCAATCGCCCCGATTGGCCATCATCCAGATCAGACGCCAACCGCCCCAGCACATAGGAAATGCCGAACGCCGTGGTCGCGGGCTTGCCATTGCCGATCGACCGTCGTGCATTCACCAGTTCAGCCCCACTGCCGGCGAGCAGCGACGTAGCAAGGTCGCCCCGTCCGCGATCCGCCAGCAATTGCGCGGCGGCCAGGCGCAGGTCGATGCTCGCGCGGTCCGCACTCAGCAGCACGCGGACGAGATCAGCACCCTGATCGATCTTTCCGGACGCGATCAGCAGCAGCGCGCGGCTTTCCTGACCATAACGTCGCTCAATGGGATTGGCGCCCACCGTATCAAGCGCGGCAAGCGCGGCCACCGGATCACCAATCGCTGCCCAGGCGCGAAAAGCCGGGGCCAGAAAATCAAGCGGCCCGGCCTTTACCCGATCAATCGCCGCGCGGATCGCCACCGCATCCTTATCCCGAACCGCCTCTGCCAGCGCGAGCAACGCCGCGTCTGCAGGGGCCAGATTGGCGCGTTCCAGCACCAGCCGAGCGCGCGTCAACACCGCAAAATCGCCCGCCGTGATCGCCGCACGATAGGCCCGCAGTGCAATGACGGCGTTGCCAGGCTCTGTCGCCAATGCCGCCGCATAGCCATTTGTCGCAGCAGCCGCATTGCCATCAGCATCGGCAGCGCGCGCGCGAACATAGGCCGACAAATCGTCCGGATTGGCCTCGGCATAGGCGGGAACGCATGGCACCAGCAGCGATGCCGCCAGCAGCACGAAGCGCTTGCCGATCAGTCGATCACATATTGGGATAGGTTGGCCCTCCGCCACCTTCAGGCACCACCCAGTTAATGTTCTGGGTGGGATCCTTGATGTCACACGTCTTGCAGTGGACGCAATTCTGCGCGTTGATGACGAATTTGGGATCGCCCGTATCCTCCCCCACCACTTCATACACACCCGCCGGGCAATAACGCTGGGCCGGTTCGTCATACATGGGCAGATTGAACGCGATGGGGACGCTTGGGTCTTTCAGTTGCAGATGGATCGGCTGATCCTCTGCATGGTTGGTATTCGACAGGAATACTGACGACAGACGATCAAACGACAACACGCCGTCGGGCTTGGGATAATCGATTTTGGGCACCAGATCCTTGCGCCACATATCTTCGTGGTTGGGGTGGTGGCCCAGGGTGAAGGGCATCTTGATCCGCAGGGTTTCCGCCCACATCGTCGCGGTGGCCAGCGCAGCGCCCGCCAGCATGCCGAATTTTTCGATCAGCGGCAGCGCGTTTCGCACCACCGACAGCTCTTTTTTCACCCAGCTGTTTTCAAACGCTGCGGGATACGCGGCCAGTTCGTCGCTGGTGCGGCCTTCGCCAATCGCGGCAAAGGCAGCCTCCGCCGCCATCATGCCTGATTTCATGGCGGTGTGACTGCCCTTGATCCGGGGCACGTTCAGGAAGCCAGCCGAACAGCCGATCAGCGCGCCGCCGGGAAACACCAACTTGGGGATCGATTGCAGGCCACCATCGCTGATCGCGCGCGCGCCGTAGGAAACGCGCTTGCCACCCTTCAGGATCGCCGCGATCGAGGGGTGGGTTTTCCAGCGCTGCATTTCATTGAACGGCGACAGATGCGGGTTCGAATAGCTGAGCCATGTCACCAGCCCCAGCGCCACCTGGCCATTGGCCTGATGATACAGAAACGCGCCGCCATTGGCATTGTCGTTCAATGGCCAGCCTTGCGTGTGGATCACCCGGCCCGGCACATGATTTTCGGGCGCAATATCCCATAACTCCTTGATGCCGATGCCGTACACCTGCGGCTGGCTGTCCTTTGCCAGATCAAATTGGCGGATCAGCTGTTTTGACAGATGCCCGCGCACCCCTTCCGCAAAGAACGTATACTTCGCGTGGAGCTCAAGCCCTGGCTGATAATCGTCACGGTGGGTGCCATCGCGCGCAACGCCCATGTCGCCGGTTGCGACGCCCTTTACCGACCCGTCGTCGTTGAACAGCACCTCGGCAGCGGCGAAACCGGGGAAAATCTCTACCCCCATGCCTTCCGCCTGTTCGGCCAGCCAGCGGCATAAGCTGCCGAGACTGCCAGTGTAGGTGCCATGGTTGTTGAGGAAGGGCGGCAACAAAAAGTGCGGCACTGCGCGGTGCCCCGTCCTGCTCAAAATCCAGTGGTGGTTCTCCGTCACGGGGGTTTCCGCCATCGGGCAGCCCATATTGCGCCAATCAGGCAGCAACTCATCCAGACCGATGGGATCAACCACCGCGCCGGACAGAATATGCGCGCCAACCTCTGCGCCCTTTTCGAGCACGCAGACGGACAACTCGCTGCCCTGTTCGCTTGCCAGCTGTTTCAATCGGATCGCAGCAGACAAGCCGGCCGGGCCCGCCCCCACAATCACAACATCATACGGCATTGACTCGCGTTCGCTCATGATCGTCTCCACTTGCAGACGTTACCGGGGGACGGCACCGGGGCTGACCGCAAGCCGGTCCCAAAGGCTGTCCCAAAGTCCGTCGTCGTGTTCCGGCAACGTCTTGTCCAATCACGCGTGCCCGCGAATTGACCGCCGCGTCAACCGGGACTTTAGATGATGGCCATGGGGGCAGATCAAAATTTCGACTGGGCGGCCAGCGTCACCAGCATGATGGACTGGTGGAAAGAGGCCGGGCTGGACGTTGCGATCGCCGAAGAACCGCGCAACTGGTTGCAGGCCAAGCCTGAAATCCCCGCGCCTGAGGCGGATGCAAACGCGCCGTCAACCCGCGATGCCACACCGCCACCGCGTGCCAGTGCGGCGCCCGCAGCGCCCACGGCTCCGGCTCGGCCAATCGCGCCAATGCCAGCCGAAATCGCTGCATTTGAGGCTTGGCGGCTGAGCGATGATGCCCCCGATTCGGGCTGGGCCGGCCCGCGTATCGGTGCACAAGGTTTGGCCCAGCCTTCGTTGATGGTCATTATCGAAATGCCGGAACGAGATGACGGTGCTGCGGGCAGCCTGTTGAGCGGCCCAACAGGGGCGTTGTTCGATCGCATGCTTGCCGCCATCGGTCGGACGCGCGACTCGATCTATCTGGTGCCAATGTGCGTGGTACGCCCCAGCACCGGCAGCATCCCGCCCGAATTTATGCCCGCATTGGATGCGGCACTACGCCATCAGGTGATGCTTTCAGGGCCGCGACGCGTGCTGGTGATCGGCAATGCGGCGAGCCGTGCGCTGCTTGGGGCAGACATCGCCGATATGCGTGGCGGTTTACGCCCAATTAACCGAAACAATACACAACAAGTCCAGCCGATCGAAGCAGTTGCGAGTTACCACCCGCGCTTCTTGCTCGAAAGACCGGCCGCCAAGGCGGAAGCCTGGAAAGACTTGTTGTTGCTTGCCCAGGGGATTGATGCGTGAAAAGACTGTTGCTTATCGCCGCGACGATCGGTCTTTTACCCGCAGTTCCTGCACTGGCGGGCGAGATTCCGGCTGCAGCCCAACCTGAAACCGTACCAGCGCAGCTCGATGCGGAACAGCGGGCCGGATATCGCATCGTTTTCAACGCCATCCGCGACAAGAAATGGGTCGATGCCCGTCTGCAATTGGCGACGATGAAGCCGGGCCCGCTGCACACAATTGCCATGGCCATGCTTGTCGTCGCCCCGGGTTCGCCAAAAGCGACCGCGGAAGAATTGGCGAAATTGGTTTCCGACGCACCCGAACTGCCCCAGGCCGAACAACTTGCCCGCATGGCCAAAGCACGCGGCGCAAGCGAGCTGCCAGAACTGCCCTATACGCGGGCGCTCAGCTGGATCGGCGGTGCGCCCATCCGCGCGCGCGCCAAAAGTTTGAAAAGCGACCAGATCGCTGCCCAGCTTGCCACCAAAATGCAGCCCTTCATCAAGGAGGATCGCGGTTCGGACGCCCAACAATTGCTGGAAAATACGCCGGGCCTGACGCCCGAAGCGCAAGCGGAATGGCAGCAAAAGGTCGCTTGGGTATATTTTGTATCAGGCGATGATGTGAACGCACGGCTGATGGCGGCAAAGGCGCGCCAGGGGACCGGCGAATGGGCGATTCAGGCCGATTGGGTATCAGGGCTGGCGGCCTGGCGGGAACAGGATTGCGCAGCCGCAAGTGATGCATTTGCCAACGTCGCCACAAGATCAACCGATATCGAGCTGCGATCCGCTGGCCTATATTGGGCATCGCGCGCCGACATGGCGTGTGGCCGTGCGGACCGGATCGAGGCGCGGCTGAAGGGCGCGGCGCAATATGACGAGACTTTTTACGGCCTGCTCGCGCGCCAGACGCTGGGCATTCGCACGCCGGTCGATCGCGCCAACGATATCCGCATCACCGCCGATTGGCAGACGCTTGGTCGCCGACCCAATTTGCGCGTTGCCGCCGCCCTTGTCGAAATTGATGAAGACGTGCTGGCGGACGAAGTCTTCAAGCGGCAGGCGCGGATCGGCGATCCGGCTGACTATGCCGCGCTGCTGCGGGTAGCGGGCGCACTTAACCTGCCCTCAACGCAGATATGGCTGTCGCACAACGCGCCGGCAGGTGCCTCACCCGGCCTTGCGGCGCGCTACCCCGCGCCTAATTGGACGCCTGATGGCGGGTGGCGGGTCGATAAGGCGCTGGTGTATGCGCACACGCTGCAGGAATCGAAGTTTCGCACCGATGTCGTCAGTGCAGCGGGCGCTTACGGCCTGATGCAGGTGCGCCCTGGTGCCGCCAGTGACATGAGCCGCACGCGCGGCATACGCGCCGATCGCGCCGCACTGACGCGGCCATCGACCAACATCGAAATCGGCCAAAGCTATCTCGAATGGCTGCGCGATCAGCCCGCCACGGGTGGCCTGCTGCCAAAGGTGATTGCCGCCTATAACGCCGGTTCAGTGCCGGTTGAGGCGTGGAATACCATCGTCAAGGATGGCGGCGATCCGCTGCTCTACATCGAATCGATCCCCTATTGGGAAACGCGCGGATATGTGGTGACGGTGCTGCGCAATTACTGGGTGTATGAACGCGAGGGCGGCAAGGTGGTATCCCCCAGCCGTGCGGCATTATCGCAAGGGCTGTGGCCGCGCTTTCCGGGGTTACCAGGTGCAACGTCGGTACGGATCACCAACAAGATCAAGCCAGTGATGACCGCCAGTGCCCATTGACGAGAAGGCCGTTTTCCTGCCGGTCCGTATCGCCGTTCTTACCGTTTCCGACACGCGCAGCTTGGCCGATGACCGATCCGGCGACACGCTGGTCGCGCGGTTGACGGCGGCGGGGCACGTGCTCGCTGATCGCGCGATTGTGCGCGACGATGTGCCGGTAATCGTCGAGACGCTGAACTGGTGGATCGCCGATCCGCTGGTGGACTGCATCATCACCACCGGCGGCACTGGCGTTACCGGGCGTGATGTGACGCCCGAGGCCATCGAGCAGGTGCAGGACAAGCCAATCCCCGGCTTTGGCGAGCTGTTCCGCTGGCTCAGCTTTCAGACAATCGGCACATCGACCATCCAGTCCCGCGCCTGCGCTGCGGTGGCACGCGGCACCTATATCTTCGCGCTACCGGGATCGACTGGCGCGGTGAAGGATGGGTGGGATGGCATTCTCGCCACCCAACTCGACAGCCGCCACCGGCCCTGCAACTTCGTGGAACTGATGCCGCGCCTGATGGAACGCTGATCGCCATCCGCCAACGTTTGACGTCAGCTGGCACCATCTGCTGCTGAAACGGCAAGCTCATGGCCATCGGGATCGATGAAGTGAAAGCGCCTGCCGCCCGGAAAGGCGAAAATCGGCACCTTGATCATCCCGCCCGCCGCGACCACCGCTGCAAGCGCTGATTCCAGATCATCAGTGTCAATCACCGGCAAGGGTGACTTCACCTGCGTCTCCGCATCCGAATCAAGCCCGATATCGGTATCGCCCGTCATGGTGGCCGAATAGCTTGGCCCGAATTGGGTAAAGCCCCAGCCAAACGCCTCGCCATAAAAAGCCGCCGACCGCACCGAATCCGCCACGGGTAATTCGAGATAATATAGCCGCGCCATTGCCACCCTCCTTCAGCATTTTGTTCTATCTATGTTCTAACCGCCAGACTATCATGGGTCAATGCCCCAGCAATCGCGCCCGGCGCGCGGCGCCACCCTGAACACGACCAGCGATCGGTTCAACCTGCCGCACGCGGAAGCCGATGGTGACTGGCTTGATGCCCGTCATGACGTGGACGGCGCCGCGCCGGTCCTGCGCACGACGGTGACCGTGGAAACCCCGCGCACGATCATCTCGCGCAACCATTCGCCCGATGTGCCATTCGACCGATCAATCAACCCCTATCGCGGGTGCGAACATGGCTGCATCTATTGTTTTGCTCGGCCAAGCCACGCGTTCCTCGATCTCTCGCCAGGGCTGGATTTTGAAACGCGGCTGTTCGCCAAGCCTGATGCGCCGACACTGCTCCGCGCCGAACTTGCCAAAAGCGGCTACGCCCCCGCCCCAATTGCCTTTGGCACCAACACCGATGCGTATCAGCCCATCGAACGCGACTGGCGCATCATGCGCGGCTGCCTGGAGGTGCTGGCGGCGTGTGATCACCCGCTGACCATCACCACCAAATCAGACCGGGTGGTGCGCGATATCGACGTGCTGGCCCCGATGGCGGCAAAAGGCCTTGTTTCGGTGATGATTTCGATCACCACGCTCGACCCGCGCACGGCGATGACGATGGAACCGCGCGCTCCCGGCCCCGCCAAACGCCTGGCGGCAATGCGCACGCTGGCAGCGGCGGGAATACCCGTTCACGTATCGATTTCGCCCGTCATCCCGGCGATAACCGATCACGAAATCGATCATATTTTGGCCGCGGCAGCAGCAGCGGGAGCACAGTCAGCATCATATATTCCGGTCCGGCTGCCATGGGAGGTCGCTCCGCTGTTCAGGGCGTGGCTGGAGGCACACTTCCCCGATCGCGCGGGCAAGGTGATGGCGATCATCCAATCGCTGCGCGGTGGGCGCGATAACGACCCTGGTTTCGGCTCCCGGATGCGGGGATCAGGGCCATGGGCGGACTTAACGCACACGCGTTTCACGATCGCGTGCCGCAAGCTGGGGCTGAACCGGGAGCGCATCACGCTGCGCAGCGATCTGTTCAGGCAGCCCGCCGGGCCGCAGGGGGAGTTGTTTGGTTAATAGCAATATCATGCGCAAGGTGCCGCGTTCATTGCTGTGAAAGGCTGCGCATCCCTGCACATTGGCGGTTTCAAAACCTGGGCAAACGTCACTAGTGTATCAGGATGCATCGACCGAGGGAGGAATCGATGTTCACGACGGATCACGTGCTTCTGTACCTCGCCTATACCGGTATGCTTGGCGCTGCGCTGGCGGAACGATCCAAGTCTCGCCGGGTTTTGATTGCCTTTAGCGCCGTAATGCTGGGGGTCCGTGCTGTATTATCCCCGATGGACCTGGTTACCCTTGTCTGGATGACCATTATCGTTTTGACATGTATTATATTGATTTCACGGCCATTTGTTCGCAACGCCTCGGTTCGTTTCTCCACCGAAGAGACGCAGTTGCGCACCGCAATTTTCGATGCTCTTCCCGCCAGCGAAGCCAGGCACCTGATGACCCAAGGATGGTGGGTCAATGCCACAGCCGGGGAAACGCTTACACGACAGGGCCAACCCATTGAATCGCTGGTTTTCCTGGCGACCGGTCGCGCTCAGGTGCTGGTCAATGGTCGTCAGGTTGGTACTTGCGACGCTGGCGACCTGATCGGTGAGGCAACCGCATTGACCGGCACTTTCGCGACCGCAACGGTAGTTTTGGAAACCGCGTCACGGTTATGGTGCATCAAAGCGGCAACGCTGCGCGCTTACATCGCCGCCAACCCCGATGTTGTTTCTGCCCTAGAACGAAGCTTTCGCATCGCCCTTAGGGCAAAGCTTATGGCGAGCAATCAGGCGATTGCGAGCGCACGAAGCGCCCAAAGAGACTGATCAAACACTCGCCAGCCGGTGATCCTTATACTGCGCCCGAAGTGCCGTTTTCAGCAGTTTGCCGGTGGCGGTGTGGGGCAATTCGTCGACAAACAGGATTTCGTCGGGCAGCCACCATTTCGCAACGTGGTTGCTCAGATGCGCGACAATCTCGCTTTCGCCCACATCGCTGCCAGGTTTGCGGACAATCAGCAGCAGCGGGCGTTCGTCCCATTTGGGGTGATAAATGCCAATCGCGGCGGCCTCTGCCACACCGGGGCAACCCACTGCCGCATTTTCCAGCTCCACCGAGCTGATCCATTCGCCGCCTGATTTGATTACGTCCTTGGCACGATCAGTGATCTGCATCGTGCCATCAGGGTGCAGCACCGCGACATCGCCGGTGTCGAACCAGTTATCGGCATCCACGCAGTCCGCTTCGGCCTTGAAATAGCGCTTGATCACCCAAGGCCCGCGAATTTGCAGCCGGCCTGAGCTGGCACCGTCACGCGGCTGGACGACATCCTCGTCATCAATCACGCGCAGTTCCACCCCGAACGGGATTTGCCCCTGTTTGGAAATCATATCGAGCTGTTCGCCCAAGCTCATCTCGTCCCAATGTGGTGGCGGTGCGCCTGCCGTGCCGATCGGCGAGGTTTCGGTCATCCCCCACAGATGCGCCACGCGCGCGCCCATGCCCATGATCCGCTCAATCATGGCGCGCGGGGCCGCTGATCCGCCAATCGTCACTTGCTGCAGGTAGTTCGGCGTTTCACCCGTGGCATCCATATGCTGGAACATCGACAGCCAAACCGTTGGCACACCAGCAGAATGCGTTACGCGCTCCTGATTCATCAACCGGCACAAAACGGCAGGATCATTCACACAGGCATAAACGAATTTCGCGCCTGATAGCGCGCCCGCAAAGGGCAGTCCCCAGGCGGCGGCATGAAACATCGGCACCACAGGCAGAACAACCGCCTGGCTGGACATGTTGAGCAGCCACGGTGCCACGCCCGCCATGGCGTGGATCATCGTCGACCGGTGCTCATACAGAACGCCCTTGGGATTGCCCGTAGTGCCGCTGGTGTAACAGAGCATGCACGGATCACGCTCCGGCCCCTCGTGCCAGGTAAAATCACCGTCGTGCAGCGCCAAAACGCCTTCAAAACTGACCGGTCCTTCGCCGTCAAAGCAGATATAATGCTCAATGCTGGTCCATTGCGATTTCAGCCGGTCGACGATCGGCTGAAACTGCTTGTCGTACAGCAGCACCCGGTCATCGGCATGGTTGCCGATATAGACGAGTTGTTCGTCGAACAGGCGCGGGTTTATGGTGTGGATGACACCGCCCATGCCAATCACGCCGTACCAGGTCGCGAGATGACGGCTGTGGTTCATCGCCAGCGTCGCGATCCGGTCGCCAGGGTTCATGCCCATGGAAACAAGCGCTTGCGCCAGTTTCTTCGCATCACGCGCGATACCGGCCCAGTTGGTCCGCGTTTCATGGCCATCAGCCCAATAGGTGACGATCTCGCGTGCGCCATGTTCGCGCGCGGCATGATCAATCAGCCGCGGCACCCGCAATTCAAAATCCTGCATTCCGCCGAGCATGTTCATCCTCTCCCCGTCCCGCGCCGTTCAGCGTCGGGATTATCCCACCAGCGCCAGCCGCTTTGTTTCGGCGGTTTTCAGCGCGACACCTGTTACACCTTGTATCGTCTCTATCCGGCCTGCAAGTTCACCGTCGAGCAGGAAATCGCGGCCCAGCAGCACCAGCGCCTCGCCGCCACCCGGCAGGGCGGCGCACACATACACCTCTCCTCGCGCGCCGCGCGCCTCGGCGATCAACGCGCCAAGCTCGCCAATGGCACGCGGCTGATCAACGCTGATTTCCATCACCATCCGCGCACTGTTTGCCAGTTCTTCAAATAATTGCAGCCGCTTGATCGTGACGCGCGGGGTTTCCTCGCCTGGTCGTCGGTCAAGCTCAACGGTGGCAATGCCGCAGCCGCCGGTGCGCGCCGCATCCTCCAGCCCGGCAGCGACGGCATCATCGAAACAGGTCGCGACGAACTGGCCCGATGCATCGGATAATGTTGCCATCAGATAGCGACGCCCCTTGGCCGACGTGCGCCATTTTGCCTCTTCCACCAGCACCGCCATGGTCGCCCCGCCGCGCGTGCCATCATCAGGGATGTTGAGTTCCCCCAGCCCCACATAGCTGCGCGCGCCGTACATTTTTGCGAGATGCCGATGCCGATCAACCGGGTGGGCGGAAAAATAGAAACCGAACGCCTCTTTCTCCTGATCCATCCGCTGCGCCAGCGTCCACCGTGCAGACAGGGGCAGCTGGATTGACGCACCCGATGATGGCTCGCTCTCGCCGAACAGCCCGCCCTGCCCGCTGGTGCGCTGATCATGCAGCCGCGCGGCGACGGCCAGCACCGTTTCGGCTGCGGCGAAAATGCCCGCGCGATTGGGGTCTATGGCATCAAATGCCCCCGCCGCTGCCAGCGTTTCCAACTGGCGCTTGTTCAGCAGGCGCGGATCAACGCGTGTGGCCAGATCATCAAGCGAGGCAAACGCGCCATTCTCCTCGCGCTCCACCACCAGCCGCTCCATCGCGCCCTCCCCGACCGATTTCAACGCGGCGAGCGCATAGCGCACGGCCAGCCCATCTGCCGTTTCCTCAACGGCAAATTCGGCGGCGCTGGCGTTGATGCACGGCGGCAAAATGGCGACGCCCATCCGCCGCATATCATCGGTAAAGACGCCCAGTTTGTCGGTCAGCGTCATGTCGAAACACATCGATGCGGCGAAGAAATCCTCCGGATAATGCGCCTTCAGCCACGCGGTTTGATAGGCGAGCAGCGCGTAAGCCGCGGCGTGCGATTTGTTGAATCCGTAACCGGCAAACTTATCGATCAAATCGAACAGCTCATTGGCCTTGGCCGCTGGAATGCCGTTCACATTCAGGCAGCCCTCAACAAAGGTGGCGCGTTGCGCGTCCATTTCCGCCTGGTTCTTCTTGCCCATTGCGCGCCGCAATAGATCCGCACCGCCCAGCGAGTAACCGGCGAGCACCTGTGCGGCCTGCATCACCTGTTCTTGATAGACGAAGATGCCGTAAGTTTCGGCTAGGATCTGTTCGAGCAGCGGGTGGGGATAATCAATCGCCTCAGTGCCGTTTTTACGCCTGCCAAAGCTGGGAATGTTATCCATTGGCCCCGGTCGATAGAGCGAGACGAGCGCAATGATGTCGCCGAAATTGGACGGGCGAACGGCGGAAAGCGTGCGCCTCATCCCTTCAGATTCGAGCTGGAACACGCCCACCGTGTCGCCCTTTTGCAGCAGTTTATAGACCGCCTCGTCATCCCATTCGAGCACATCAAGATCGACGATGATGCCGCGCGCCGCCAGCATCTGCTGCGCCTTTTTCAGCACCGACAGTGTTTTCAGACCAAGAAAATCGAACTTCACCAGCCCTGCGGCCTCGACATATTTCATGTCGAATTGGGTGACGGGCATATCGGATCGGGGATCGCGGTACAGCGGCACCAGCGCCGCCAGCGGTCGATCGCCAATCACCACGCCAGCGGCATGGGTGGAGGAGTGGCGCGGCAGCCCCTCCAGCTTCATCGCCAGATCGAGAAGATGCTTGACCCCGCTATCCGTGCGATATTCCGCCGCCAGTTCCGAAACGCCGTTCAGCGCGCGATCAAGCGTCCACGGATCGGTCGGGTGGTTGGGCACCAGCTTGGCGAGCCGATCAATATGGCCATAGCTCATCTGGAGCACGCGCCCGGTATCCTTCAACACCGCGCGCGCCTTTAGCCGCCCAAAGGTGATGATCTGCGCGACATGATCCACGCCGTATTTGGCCTGGACGTAGCGGATCACCTCTTCGCGGCGGGTTTCGCAGAAATCGATGTCGAAATCGGGCATCGACACGCGTTCGGGGTTCAGGAAACGTTCGAACAGCAGCCCCAGCTTCATCGGGTCCAGATCGGTAATCGTCAGCGACCACGCGACCACCGAACCCGCACCCGATCCACGGCCCGGCCCCACCGGGATATCATTGTCTTTCGCCCATTTGATGAAATCAGCGACGATCAGGAAATAACCGGGGAAACCCATCTGGATGATGACGTCGAGCTCAAATTCAAGGCGTTCGCGATAGGGGGTCTGCCAGTTGTCGCCCGATCCCTTGATCCGTTCCAGCCGCCGTTCCAGCCCCGCACGCGCATCAACCCGCAGCGCTTCTGATTCGGCATCACGGTCGCCCGCCAGGCTGGGCAATATCGGTTTGCGCTTCGGCGCGGCGATGGCGCAGCGCTGCGCGACCACCAGCGTATTGGCAATCGCCTCTGGCAGGTCATCGAACAGCAGGCGCATGTCCTTGGCGGGTTTCATCCACGCGTCAGGGCTGCTTTTGGGGCGATCGTCGCTGGCGATGTAGGTCGAATTAGCGATGCACAGCATGGCATCATGCGCCGCGCCAAAGCTTTGCTCGGCATAGCAGCACGGGTTGGTCGCCACGATCGGCAGGTCGCGATCATAGGCCAGATCGAGCAAGGCCGATTCCGCCCGCCCCTCAACTTCATCAAGCCGCCGGGTGAGTTCGATATACAGCCGGTCAGCGAACAGCGCCTGCAACCGATCAGCATAGGCCAGCGCGGCATCTGGCTGATCCTCGGCAAACAGCCGCGCCAACGCGCCCTCACGCCCCGCCGTCAGCGCGATCAAGCCGCCCGCATGCGCCGCCAGCGTCGTAAAATCGACATGCGGGGCCAGTTCAAGCGGGCGCGCCAGATGCGCTGCCGACACCAGCGCGCATAAATTCTGATAGCCGTCTTCATCCTGCGCATAGAGCGCCAGCCAGTCGAGCGGCGTGGCAACGCCTTCGGGCATATCGGGCCGCGCAACGCCCAGCATCGCGCCGATGATCGGTTGCACCCCCGCCGCGCGCGCCGCCTCTGCATAGGCCATGGCGGCATATAGCCCGTTGCGATCCGTGAGCGCCGCCGCGGGGAACCCCAGCTCCTGTGCACGTTTTGCAATCGCTTTCGGCTCAATCGCGCCATCGAGCATCGTGAACGACGAGAAAATGCGTAACGGGACGAAACCGGAATGAGCCATGCGCGCGACTATGCGGGGTTCAGGCGATTCGCGAAACTGTCATCAATCAGATTTGCGGTGGATAACCGCAATCAGGCCGCCAGCAGCTTCTCGATATCCTTGGCGATTTCGGCGGGGGTGGTTTGCGGGCCGTAGCGCGTTACCTTTTCGCCGGTGCGATCCACCAGGAACTTTGTGAAGTTCCACTTTATTCCGCGCGATCCCATCAGGCCCGGGGCGGCATCCTTCAACCGATCAAACAGCGGGTCGGCGCCCGATCCGTTGACCTCAATCTTGGCGAACATCGGGAAGGTCACGTCGTAATTGATCGTGCAGAAGGTTGCGATTTCTTCTGCGTCACCCGGTTCTTGCGATCCGAACTGGTTGCAGGGGAAGCCCAGCACTTCAAAACCTTGCGCGGCATAGTCGCGGTGCAGCGCCTCCAGCCCCTTATATTGCGGGGTAAATCCGCATTTCGATGCGGTGTTGACGATCAGCAGCACTTTGCCGGCATAGCTGGACAGATCGACGGACTTGCCATCGGCACCCTTGACCTGGAAATCGGTAATTGCGGTCATGTTCCCCCCTCATGGCGTTGCAACAGATAGTGTATATTGGTCTTCACGCCCGCCCATTCGCTGGCGATGATCGAATAGACGACGAGATCGCGGATGCGGCCATCCATGGTTTGGTGGTTGCGCAAAACGCCGTCGCGCTTGGCACCCAGCCGTTCAATCGCCGTCTGCGATTTCTTGTTGAACCAGTCTGTTCGGATCTGGACGACATTGCAGTCCATCGCCTCAAAAGCGTGCGTCAGCAGCAGCAGTTTCGCTTCGGTATTCACGCCCGAACGCTGGACCGACTGCGCATAAAAAGTGCCGCCAATTTCAAGCCGGCGGTGCGCTGCATTCATCCGCATGTACCGTGTCATCCCGACGAGCTTGCCGTCGGGCGTCTCCACCGCAAAAGGCATCGCCCGCCCGAAATCGCGTTCAACAAATATTGCCGCCATATAGGCATCGGGGTCGCGCAGGTTTGCTACATTGGTGAAGAACAATTCGGTAATGGCGCCATCCGCAGCAGCGGCAACCAGCGCGTCGCGGTCGTCTTTCACCAGCGGGCGCAGCGTGGCGTGCCTGCCGGCCAATATTGGCTGATCGGTCCAGGCGTTTGGCACCATCGTTATGCCAGCCGCCCTTGATCGAGCCGCACGACGCGATCCATTTGGGCCGCCAGCCGCTCATTATGCGTGGCAATCAGCGCGGAGGAGCCTTCTTCGCGGACCAGCCGCAACAATTCGGCGAGCACGATGCCGGCGGTTGCCTCATCCAAATTGCCGGTCGGCTCATCGGCGAGCACCAGCGCGGGCTTATTGGCCAGCGCGCGCGCCACCGCCACGCGTTGCTGCTCGCCGCCCGATAGCTGGCTTGGCCGATGGGTTAGCCGGTGGCCAAGGCCCAGGGTGGTGAGCAGCGTCTTCGCCCGCTCTTCTGCTTCTGGCCGGGTACTGCCGTGAATCAGTAGTGGTAACACCACGTTTTCAGTTGCGTTAAAGTCTGGCAGTAAGTGATGGAATTGATACACAAATCCCAGATAATCCCGGCGAATAAGTGTGCGGCCGTGGCTGTCGAGCCGCGCGGCCTCTGTGCCCGCAATCCGGATTGATCCGCCGAATCCGCCCTCCAACAGTCCAACGGCCTGCAACAACGTCGATTTGCCGGACCCGGACGGCCCGAGCAGCCCGACAATCTCGCCCTTTCCAATTGTCAGGTCGACGCCGCGCAAGACGTGGATTGTGTCTTCACCCTGGACGAAGCTGCGCGTCAGCCCCGTCATTTGCACGACTGGCTCATTCATAACGCAGCACCTGCACGGGATCGGTATTCGCTGCTTTGAACGCAGGGTAGAGCGTCGCGAGGAAGCTAAGCACCAGCGCCATCACCGCGATCACCACAATCTCCACCGGATTGGGCTTTGACGGCAATTCGGTGAGGAACCGGATCGATGGGTCCCACAAATTCTGCCCGGTAACGAGCTGGATGAAGTTCACCACGCTTTGCCGGTAGAACAGGAAGATGAAGCCAAGCAGCAACCCGGCAACCATCCCCAGCGCGCCGATTGTCGTGCCCACCACCATGAAAATCTTGATCAGCCCGCCGCGCGTCGCGCCCATCGTCCGCAAAATCGCGATGTCGCGCGTTTTGGCGCGCACCAGCATGATCAGCGACGACAAGATGTTGAACACTGCGACCAGAATGATGATCGACAGGACGGTGAACATCGCGATCCGCTCAACCTCCAGCGCTTCAAACAGCTGCGCGTTCAGCTGCCGCCAATCAGCCACTACGCCGCGACTGCCGATTTTGGCCGCCAGGGGGGACACGATGCCGCCAACCTGGTCCGCATTCACCGTGTTCAGCTCCACCACGCCAACCGCATCGCCCATCAGCAACAGCGTCTGCGCGTCTTCCAGCGGCATCAGCACATAGGCCTTGTCATAATCATACACCCCAATCTCAAAGATCGCGCCGACGGTGTATGAAACGATGCGGGGCACGGTGCCAAACGGGGTGGTCTGTCCTTGCGGGCTGAGCAGCGACACCTGGCTGCCTACCTGCGCGCCCAGCGCCTCCGCCAAGCGCGACCCGATGCCAATCCTGCCGCTGCCAACGGTCAGGCTGGCAAGCGATCCGCTTAGCTCCTTGCCCTTCAGCGACGGGTTGCTGCGAATATCGGCGATGCGCATACCCCGCACCAGCACAGCCTCTACCCTGCCGTTATAGCTCGACATCAGCGGCTGTTCGATCAGTGGAGTCGCTTCGGTAATGCCAGGGGTCGCGCGTGCTTCCGCCACGATATCACGCCAATCCGGCAACCGCCCGCCATAGCCCTGGATCACGGCATGGCCATTCAGGCCGACGATCTTGTCGAACAGCTCGGCGCGAAAACCGTTCATCACGCTCATCACAATCACCAGCGCGGCAACGCCCAGCATCACAGCGGCCAGGCTGATTCCAGCAACCAGAAAGATAAAGCCCTCACCCCTGCCTGGCAGGAGGTAACGGCGCGCGATCATCCGTTCATAGCGCGAAAGGAGCATAGAATTCGGTCCCAGGCCCCCGCCCGGAATTGGGCCAATCACCCTCTACGGCGCTGCAGCGCCGCATGCAACCGCGACACAATCTGTTGCGGATTCGCCACAGGGGCGCACCAATAGTGCGATTAA
>JBBSCC010000017.1:0-26357 GCA_038250735.1 Sphingomonadales bacterium
CGCCGTGGGCTTTGGGACGCTAGCGTTCAGCATGGAGGATATCCTGTTAGAACCATATGGCGGCCAGGTGCTTGCGCTGGGCGTTGGCGCGACGACAAAGCTGACCGCGGCATTTGCCGGGGGCAGTCTGATCGGGTTTGCTCTCGCCTCGCGCGTGCTGAGCCGGGGGGCTGATCCGTTTCGTATGGCAAGCATTGGTGCGCTGGTGGGGATACCGGCGTTCCTGATGGTCATTGGCGCCGCGCCGATCCGCTCGGTTGAGCTGTTCACGGTTGGCGTCACGATGATTGGGTTCGGGGCCGGCCTGTTCAGCCACGGCACCTTGACCGCGACCATGCAATTTGCGCCAAAGAATCAGATTGGGCTCGCGCTGGGTAGCTGGGGTGCGGTGCAGGCAACTGCGGCGGGCCTTGGCGCAGCGATGGGCGGCGTGATCCGTGATTTGGTATCGCGCGCGGCCATTACTGGGCCGTGGCAGCCTCAGGCATCTGGGTATATTGCGGTATACGGTCTTGAAGTGGCGTTGCTGGTTGCAACAATCGTGACGATGGTACCGCTGCTGCGCAAGCGAATGGAGGGTCAGGCTGCCTGAAGCAGTCGGATCTGCAATAGCCCCCATTTGGAGTCTGACGACTTTACCTTGACCCGTTCGTTTCGAGCGAAGTCCAGAAATATGCCATGAGCGCTGCGCGGTTTGTCTCGACTTCGGCTTTAAGGCCGACGCCTGTCCGGAGCGGCTGGCTTGCCAGCCAGTCGATGCGCTAGACCCGAACAGTTTGCATGGTGAGTAAACCTAAAGTCATCCTGCTACAGTGCGCTTCATTGGCAGGCTCCTGATCGTCCGCGCTGCGACATGCCGGTCCGGCCATCGAAAACCGCAGGACGAAAAAAAGGGGCCGAACCGGATAGGCTCGACCCCGAATTAGTTTTCACATCGATCACGCCGCTAAGGCTAACCGGGCGGATAACTAAGGCGTGGTGTTGGTTTCCATCGCTGGTGCAGCGTCTGCCGCCATCGCTGGTGCAGCCTCCATTGCAGCTGCCGGAGCGGCTGCAGGTGCGGCCTTTTCCATCGTCGCGCCACCCTGCCAATAAGCAGCGAACCAGGTGGTGTTGTACAAAATCGAAGCATGAACCAGCAAAGCTGCTGTAATAAATGCTAAGAAAAAGATCGGGACACCGACCGTTGGCTTTACGTAAAGCCAGATACGTCCTTCGTTCATGATCTAGCCCTTTCCTACGAATGCAGCCACGGCGTCAGCATGAACGCAAGCACGTGCGCGCATACAGCGATTCCAGCATAAATTCGGGTACCCCACATGAGGCCCTGCTGGATTTCGTTCGCCTGTTCCAGGGTCAACCCGGATGGGTAAACCTGAGTATCATCAGCCAAAACACTTCTCCTTTCGACACTCGCGTCCGTTGCCATGCCCTCCTCTTGCCCGGATGACATGGCACGACAGACCCACCCCCTCGGCGGACCCTCTCGCGTTCAACACGAGTATCGAGACAACACCTTAGCCAATAACACCGGCACCGGACGCAGCCGACTCGTCTCGTATTAGTGTAACCCTAGCTTAACACATCAAAGTGTCAATTCGGGATGACAGTTCAATGTCGATACGGCCTTTGGTCGGGTGCTAGCCACGCGCCGGAATGGTCAAACCTCGCTGAACGGCTGGGCGCGCCAGTGCACGGCCAAGCCAGGCATTCACATGTGTAAAATCATCAAACCCGACGAGCTCGGCGGCACCGTAGAAATTGGGAATGGCGTTGATCCAGCCGATCATTGCGATATCGGCGATTGTGTACATTTCGCCCAAAAACCAGTCCTTTTCAGCGAGAAAACTGTCCATTACGGTCAAAATGCGGCGCACTTCGGCGATAAAACGGTCACGCGGGCGCTTATCCTCCCAATCTTTGCCCGCAAACTTGACGAAAAACCCCATCTGCCCGGTCATCGGCCCCAGCCCGCCCATCTGGAACATCACCCATTGGATCGCCTGGTATCTTGCAACCGGATCACTCGGCAGCAAACGGCCGGTCTTTTCGGCTAAATAGATCAAAATCGCACCACTTTCGAACAGCGCGAACGGCACGCCGCCCGGCCCCTCTGGATCAATGATCGCGGGAATTTTGCCATTGGGATTTAAGCTGCGGAAGGGATCAGATTGGCTGTCCCCGGCCATGATGTCGATCATATGTGGTTCATAGGGCAGGCCCAGTTCTTCCAGCATGATCGATATCTTCACGCCATTGGGCGTGGGGAACGAATAGAGCTGAAGCCGGTCAGGATGCTGTGCAGGCCAGCGCGCGCTAATCGGGAATGCAGAAAGATCGGCCATCGGGATGCTCCCAAAAAAATGCAGGTAGAAGAATTGGTGATGCGCAGAGATAGTCACGCCCCGGCGCGCGCGCTATGGCAGCGGTCGATGAAAGCGACCGATCTCCGCATTGCCCTGTTCAGCGGCAACTATAACTATGTGCGCGACGGACCGACACAGGCGCTAAACCGCCTTGTCGGTTATCTTTTGGCGCAGGGTGCTGCGGTGCGCGTCTATGCGCCGACGGTGGCAAACCCAGCCTTTGCCCCGACGGGCGATCTGGTGAGCGCGCCTTCGTTTGCGCTGCCCGGTCGCAGCGAATACCGGGTCGCCATGGGCCTGCCGGGTGTGTTGCGGCGCGACCTTGCGGAGTTTGCGCCCAATCTTGTGCATGTGTCGGCCCCCGATTTTCTGGGTCACCGCGCCGTCACCTGGGCGCGCAACAATGACTTACCCGTCGTTGCGTCGGTACACACCCGGTTTGAAACCTATCTGCGTTATTATGGCGGTGCTTTTCTGGAGCCTGCGGCTGTCGCAATCCTTCGGCGCTTTTATCGACGCTGTGACGCCATCCTGCCGCCATCACAGTCGATGGTGGATTTGCTGCGTGAGCAGCGGATGAATGATGATATCGGCATCTGGTCACGTGGCGTAGATCGCACAATCTTTACGCCTGCCGCCCGCGACATGGCGTGGCGGCGCGACCTGGGTATTGGTGACACCGAATTGGTCATCGGCTTTCTGGGGCGCCTGGTGCTTGAAAAGGGTCTTGACGTGTTTGCGTCGGTCATCGCCGAGCTTGAACGGCGCGGCGTCGCCCACCGGGTGTTGGTGATCGGCGAAGGCCCAGCGCGTGGCTGGTTTGCAAGCCAGGTGCCGACAGCAGTGTTTGGCGGCTTTCAGGAGGGCGGCGACCTTGGCCGCGCAGTGGCCTCAATGGACGTGCTGTTTAACCCGAGCGTCACCGAGACGTTTGGCAATGTAACGCTGGAGGCGATGGCCTGCGCGGTTCCCGTGGTGGCGGCGATTGCCACGGGGGCGACGAGCCTGATCGAAGACGGCGTCAACGGACGACTCGTCGACCCGAGTAACATCGCGGGCTATGCCGATGCGCTCCAGGCTTATGCGCAAGACCGTGACCTGGCCGATGATCAGGGGCTGGCCGGCGAATCGCTCAGCGCCGCTTATGGCTGGGATGCGATCAACCAAAAGGTTGTCGACAAATATCTGGCGGTATTGGCGCGGCGGGGGCGGTAACGCACCCCGCCGCCGTACTCATCAATCAAGCCGTTCAATCTTCTGTGCGGTTTCGTCAATCATCGCGACGATTTTATGCAGCGTTTCGGCATTCATCTCGCCGCGCGAGAAGCGATGCATCAGCACTGACCGCAAATTGCCCATTGCCCGCCGAATTGATGCGCTGTCGGTACGCGTTCGCTCAGCGCCCAGGTCGGTGAGGCGGGCAAACAGCGCGGCGATTTCTTCTGCCCGCTCAGCAAGGTGAACCCTGCCCGCCTCCGTCACAGCGAACTGCTTTTTCGCGCCTTCCGCCTTTTGCTCCTCAATCAACCCCATATCGTCGAGCAGCGTGATGGTGGGGTAAACGACGCCAGGGCTTGGCGCATAGGCACCACCGGTCAGCTCTTCGATCTCGCGGATCAGATCATAGCCGTGGCGCGGCTGATCGGCGATTAGTTTCAGCAGGATGAGGCGCAACTCGCTGCCATCAAACATCCGGCCGCGACGACCGCGTCCACTGCCGCCCATTTCGGCGCTATCGACCTCCCAAGTGACCGCAAACGGCCCCCAGCGACGTGATCCACGCGGCCCGCAGTGGCGATTTCCGTGCATGTGAAACATTTTCAATCCTTTTTACAATTCAAGTTACATCTAAGATATATCTTGAGCGAGCTTAAACAAGGGTTGCTGCAAATTATTTTCACGCGTCTATCTTGGTCGGCATGGCTGACCTTTTCCCCCCCGCCGACCAACCACTTCCAGCGACGCCTGCCGATGCGCCGCTGGCAGATCGCCTGCGCCCAGCGCGGCTAGAGGATGTGGTGGGGCAAGATCACCTGACCGGGCCTGAGGGAGCGATTGGCCGGATGGTGGCGGCAGGAAGGTTGTCGTCAATCATCCTTTGGGGACCGCCGGGTACGGGCAAAACCACCATTGCGCGTTTACTCGCCGATGCCGTTGGGCTTCGATTTGCGGTTATCTCCGCGGTTTTCTCAGGCGTGGCTGACCTGAAGCGGATTTTCGCCGAAGCGCGCGAGCATGCACGGATCGGCAAGCGCACTTTGTTGTTTGTGGATGAAATTCACCGCTTCAATCGCGCGCAGCAGGATAGTTTTCTGCCCTATGTGGAGGATGGCACGGTTATTCTGGTCGGTGCCACGACCGAAAATCCATCGTTCGAGCTGAACGCGGCGCTGCTGAGCCGGGCGCAGGTACTAGTGCTTAACCGGCTTGATCCCGACGCCCTTGGCCAGCTTCTCGATCGGGCAACGAGGATCGAGGGGCGCCCTCTCCCGCTCACCCCCGATGCGCGCGCGGCATTAACTGCCGGGGCCGACGGCGATGGGAGGTTCCTGCTCAATCAGGCTGAAACACTATTTGGCGTCGACCTGCCCGAATTGCTCGATCCGTCTGCGCTTTCCACGTTCCTGCAACGCAGAATGGCGGTGTACGACAAGGATCGCGAGGGGCATTACAATCTCATTTCCGCCCTCCACAAATCAATGCGCGGGTCCGATGCGCAAGCAGCGCTGTATTACCTCGCCAGAATGCTGACGGCGGGTGAGGAGCCGCTCTACGTTTTGCGACGGATCACGCGTTTTGCCAGCGAGGATATTGGCCTGGCCGATCCACAGGCGCTGGTGCAGTGCCTGGCCGCCAAAGACGCCTATGATTTTTTGGGATCCCCGGAGGGGGAACTGGCAATTGCGCAAGCCTGCCTCTACTGCGCCACCGCGCCCAAATCGAATGCAGTTTACAAAGCACAAAAGGCGGCCTGGAAATCAGCGCGCGAGACCGGATCGTTAATGCCCCCCCCAAACATCTTGAACGCACCAACCAAGCTGATGAAGGATATCGGCTATGGAAAGGATTATGCCTATGATCATGATACGGATGCGGGCTTTTCAGGCGCGAATTACTGGCCAGCGGAAATGACGGCGCAGGAATTTTATCGCCCCGGCGACCGAGGTTTTGAAAAGCGCATTGCTGAGCGCATTGCCTATTGGGAAGGGTTGAAACATGCGGCTGACGCATAGTTTTGTGTGGATGGCCCTGTGCGCCACCGCGCTGCCGGTGAGCGCGCAGCAGGCGCGTCAATCAACCGCCTATGAACTTGCGCTCGCCGCGGGATACAAGGCAACAATTACCTGCGGCGCGGTGTTTATTGCCGGAAGGACAGAAGCGCAGATTGCAGCAGATGAACTTTATGGCATTTACCCAGAATTCGACTCTTCCGTCTCCAAATTGGCCGCAACGATCGATCAGCGCGCCAAGGCAGTAACGGTGTCATTTGCCGCCGACCTGCCACCGCGCATCGCCTTATGGTCGCCAGAAACCGGCTGCACCACCCTGCCCGTCGGCGCATCGACGCAGCTGATCCCGGCAACGGTCACTGGAACCACCGGCCCTGCCGGACCGGCAAAGGGCGCATGGCCGCGCGGCGATACGGTGGCACCAAAAGCGATTCAGGCGCTTGAACCCGTCGGTCGCGCTTTCGATCCAAACAGTTACGGTAAAGCCACCAAAACGACGGGTGTTGTGGTGGTTAAAGCCAACCAGATTATCGCAGAGCAATATGCCCCCGGATTTGGGCCGTTTATTGCAAATCGAACCTGGTCGGTAGCCAAAAGCATTACCGGCACATTGGCCGGCATGGCGGTAAAGGCAGGCGCGGTTAAGGTCGATCAACCCGCCCAAATTACCGCCTGGGCCGATCCACGAGATCCGCGCCATGCGATCACGCTCGACAATCTGCTCCGCATGGCAAGCGGCTTGCACAGCGACACAGCAGGCAACCGCACCGACGCGATTTATTTTGGTGGCAGCGGCGTGCAGGAAAACGTGGCGCAATGGCCGCTGGAGGCACGGCCCGGCACCCGGTTCCGCTATGCCAACAACGATATTCTGCTCGCGATGATGTCGCTTCGCACCGGCCTAGGCGAGGCGCGCTACCGCCTATTTCCGCAAACCGCGCTATTTGCGAAGCTGGGGATGCGGCACAGCGTGGCTGAGGCCGATTGGCGGGGTGATTATATCCTGTCCAGCCGGATGTGGACCACGGCGCGTGATCTGGCCCGATTCGGGCAGTTTTACCTTAACGATGGCGTCTGGAACGGCGAACGGCTGCTACCCACCGGTTGGGTGAAGTATTTAACGACGCCTAGCGGCCCGCAACCTCCCGGCGCCTTTGGTTATGGCGCAACATTCTGGCTGATCAACAAATCGCCGGGCGTTCCCGCCGACACCTTTTCCGCCAATGGCAGCCGCGGGCAATATGTGGTGGTGGTGCCCAGCCGGGGCATCGTGATCGTCCGACGCGGCGAAGATCCGGGCAATGCCAGCTTTGATATCGCCAAATTTACGGCAGACGTGCTTGCGGCGGTTAAATGATGGATTGGGACGCGGCAGTCGCCCACGCGCTAACTTTGCCCGGTTGCGAAATGGCTTTGTTTTACGGCAAGCCTGCCGTTCGAGTTGCCAGCAATGGCCGGGCGTTTCTGTCACCTGGCAACGAACCGGCGACGAGTTTTTGCGTTCAGATCGATATCGATACCGTCGCAATGCTGATCGAGACCGATCCGGACAGCTTTTTTCAGACGCCGCACTATAACGGCTATGGTGCAGTCCTCGTCCGCTATGAAAGCCCCGACCTTTATCGGGTGAAGGCGATGATTGAGCGCGCTCGCGATCAGGCGGCGAGCCGCCCCGCTGCCCGGCCTCGCAAGAAGAAGTGACCCGATTCACGCAGTTCGCTGCAATCGACTGGTCAGGCGCAAAGGGCAGCCGTCACCGGGGTATTGCGCTCGCCATGTGTGATGCAGGCGATACCGCGCCTCGGCTGATTGATCCCCCATCCGGGTTCTGGTCACGCACGGCGATCCTCGATTGGCTGCGCGCGCGCAAAAGTGATCGGTTGCTCGTTGGGTTCGATTTCAGCTTTGCGCCACCGTTCGTTCAACGCGGCGCCTATTTGCCGGGAGAGCCAACGCCCAATAACGCCCGCCCGTTTTGGGCGTATGTCGATGCGGCGTGCAGCGATCCCGATTTGGGGGCAGCATCATTTCTGGAATCCCGACGCGGCCGTCATTTTTATCTGGGTGCGGCCGATGGCCCCAAGGCAAATTTTATGCATTTCCGCCGGTGCGAAGCGCATTTCAACGAAAGCGGCGGGGGCAAGCCATCCACAGTTTATGATGCAATCGGCGCGGCGCAGGTGGCCAAGGCAAGCTTTGCGGGCATGCGCCTACTCCACCATCTCGGGGGCGACGTGCCCGTTTGGCCGATCGATCCAGTGCCAGGCACGGGTGCACTGGTCGTGGAAATTTACACGACAATCGCTGCACGGGCAGCCGGGATACGCAAGGGCATCAGCAAAATGCGCGGTCCGCTCGCGCTGGATGCAGCGCTTACCCACCCTGCGATTGGCAGTCGCCCGCACGTACCGCTTGCACGGTATGACGATCACGCCACCGACGCGATCCTGACCGCAGCCTGGTTGCGCGCCACTGCAGGCGATGTGTCCATATGGGCCCCAAAAGCGCTAAACCACGAAATTGCTGCAACCGAGGGCTGGACCTTCGGCGTCGTCTGACGCAAGGAGCGAAATTGGATGCCGGCTTAGCTCAGTTGGTAGAGCGCCAGTTTTGTAAACTGGATGTCGCGGGTTCGATTCCTGCAGCCGGCACCATCCCCTTCCCGCCCGTATTCCAGCCGAATCGCAATCCGCTTGCACAGGCGCGTCCGTGCCGCCGATAAGGGCCGAGATGATTACCGTTGCCAGCTATAACATTCATAAAGCAATCGGCGCTGATCGGCAGCGTAATCCCGACCGAATTTTGGGCGTGCTGGCAGAAATCGGCGCCGATATCGTCACGCTGCAGGAGGCTGACCGACGGTTTGGCGCGCGGGCAGCAGTATTGCCCCACGCGATGCTCCACCGCGCTGGCTGGCACCCCATCACCTTTGGCGTGCGCATCAAAAGCATGGGGTGGCATGGCAACATGATCCTGATCCGTCACGGCGCATCTGTGCTGGACGCAAGCAGCATTGACTTGCCCCGGCTGGAGCCGCGTGGCGCGGTCATGGCCGATATCCAGATGCCGGATGGACTAGCGCTGCGCATTTTCGGCATGCATCTTGATCTTTCCGGCCTTCGCAGGCGAAAACAGGCGTTGGCGATCATTGCGGAGGCGCAGGGCGCGCGACCGGCCTTGCCCACCCTGTTGATGGGCGACCTGAACGAATGGAGCGCGACCATGGGGTGCCTGCATGAATTTGCCCGACCATTCCGCATCGCCGAAACGCCAGCGAGTTTCCCCGCCCGCGCACCCATCGCGCGGCTTGACCGGATCATGATGACGCGCGACCTGCGGGTGGTGGCATGCGGCGTTCACGCCAGCCCGCTCGCACGACGGGCATCCGATCACCTACCGGTCTGGGCGCGCATAGAGGGGGTGGCATGATCCGCGAGAAAGAGCTGAGGCTGGCGCTGGTTTGCTATGGGGGCATCAGCCTGGCGGTCTATATGCACGGCATTTCCAAGGAAATCTGGCGGCTGGCCCGGGCAAGCTGTGCGTTTCTGGAGGGGCAAGTCCCGGTCAGCGGTAGCGAGGGCGTGTACCGCGCGCTGTTGCAGGAGATTGAAAAAGAACACGGGCTGCGCCTGCGTGTGCTGGTGGACATTATTGCCGGTGCAAGTGCGGGCGGCATCAATGGCGTGTTTTTGGGGCAGGCCATTTCGACCGGACAATCGCTCGAACCGCTGACTGACCTATGGCTGAACAGCGCCGATATCGAGGCGCTGATCGATCCCAAACAAGGCCCTAAACACCGGCTGGCCAAGATATGGGCAGTGCCGCTGGTGTGGCTGGCGCAGCGCCGGTCCGGTGATAGCGTCGACGCGCTGGTAGAAGCCGGTGCGCGCAACGAAGTACGGGCCAAATTGTCGCGATTTGTGCGATCCCGGTGGTTTGAACCGCCCTTTGGCGGTGAAATGTTCAGCCATTTGATGCTTGATGCGTTTGACGCAATGGCAAAGGCACCGAAAGGGCCGCGGCTTCTGCCAAAGGAACAGCCGCTCGACCTGTTCGTCACCGTCACTGATTTCGCCGGCCACCCCGAATTGCTGGCGCTGAATTCCCCCCCCGAAGTCATTGAAACCGAACACCGACTGATCTTTTCCTTTTCAGATCACGGTCAAGCCACCGAAACACTGGCCCATCCTGGCGAACTCACCTTTGCAGCACGCGCCACATCAAGCTTTCCAGGAGCATTCCCCCCCTGCACCGTTGGCGAGATTGACAAGGTGTTGGCCGCGCGTGACGTATCGTGGCCGGAGCGCGAGGATTTCTTGAGCCGCAACCTGCCCCGCCAATATGCCGCCAATTGTGCCGATCAAGCGGTGCTGATCGACGGATCGGTCCTCGCCAATGCACCTTTTCGGCCGGCGATTGAGGCGCTGCGCGAACGCCCGGCGCGGCGGCAGGTGGATCGACGGTTCGTTTATATTGATCCATTCCCCGGCGCAAAGCTCAACCTTGGTGGCCGCAAAGGCGGCGTGCCCGGCTTTTTCCAGACCATCATCGGCGCGGTATCAGAACTGCCGCGACAACAGCCAATTCGCGACAATCTTGAGGCTATTGCCGATCGGTCCCACCGGATTGAGCGGATGAGTGACATTATTGCGGGGATTCGTCCCGAAGTTGAAAAGCAGGTTGAAGCGCTATTCGGCTACACCTTGTTCCTTGATCGGCCGACCGTCGCGCGGCTGGGCACCTGGCGTCGGCGAGCACAGGTCTCGGCGGCAACCAAGGCTGGCTATGGCTATGCGGCTTACGGCCATTTGAAGCTTGCCGGGGTGATCGAACATATTTCCCAATTGCTGCACAGCGTTGGCGGAGAACCCGGCCAGGACCGGCTGGATCAAATACGTCGCCATGTTGCCGCAACTGTAAGGGCGCAGGGCATGGACGATATGGGGCCAACTTTTGCAGGAGGTGCCAATCCGGCGATGATCGCGTTTTTGCGTTCTTATGATCTGGGGTTTCGCATCCGTCGATTGCGCATGATGGCACGCCGTTTGGGTGAGGTAGAGAGCGGATTTGAGGAAGATGATCTCGCGGCGCTGCGCGGGGCAATCTACACCTCGCTCGCCACCTATATCGAGTGCAAGCGTTCCGAGCCGCATCTGGCATTGCAGCGCGATGTGCTGGCGCTGCGCAGCAATGCCGGGCCATTGCTCGAACGATTGGCTGAAACGCTAAATCTGAAGCCGCTTGATGACGAAACAGAAGTGCGCCTTTCTGCCGCGCTCGCGCTCTCGTCGCGGGATGTTCGGCGTCCCATGCTTCTTGCTTATCTGGGCTTTCCCTATTTCGATGTCGCCACCTTGCCGCTGTTGCAAGGCGAAGGAATTGATGAATTTGACGCGATCAAAGTCGACCGGATTGCGCCCGATGACGCGAGATCAATCCGGGCGGGCGGCGCAGAGGCAACGCTGAAAGGAATTCAGTTCAATAGTTTCGGCGCATTCTTCAGCCGTGCTTACCGTGAAAATGATTATTTATGGGGGCGGCTGCATGGGGCGGAACGCCTGATCGACATCGTCGTGTCTGCACTGCCCCCCACGATGCGAATGAAACCCGGTCGGATCGCCACGATCAAGCGTGATGCCTTTATCGCGATTCTGGATGAGGAAGAGCCAAAGCTGACCCAGATCGCCGCGCTCATCGCGTCGTTGCGCACCGAGATTGGGTAAGGCAGTTGGTTGGAAAAACCGGGCAGGCTGGCAAAAGCATGATCATCGTCCTACACAGCTGCTTGGTGGAACGGAGCATCCAATGCAGTTTTTGAAAACGCTCTTCTGGTTTTTGCTCGCGGTTTCCGTCGCGGTATTCTCGATTGGCAACTGGACGACGGTGCCGATCAAGCTGTGGGCTGGATTGATCGCCGAAGTGAACCTGCCACTTCTGCTTGTGCTGACGTTTCTGACCGGGCTGTTCCCGGTCCTGCTGTACCATCATGCGGTAAAGTGGCGGATGAGCCAAAAGCTGTCGACCGCAGAGCGCGCCGTCGCTGATCTGCGTGCGGCGGCTCAGGCGCCACTCCCGCCCGCGCCAGCGCCCTTGGCAACTCCGGACGCAACATTAATCCCGCGCGATCCGGCCTGATGAGGAGGGCCCTGTGAGAACCAAGGTCTATGTCGCCCTTGATACCCCGGATGTTGATCGCGCTCGGGCGCTGGTGGCAAAGGTTAGGCACCATGTTGGCGGTATCAAGCTGGGTCTGGAATTCTTCGTTGCCAATGGCCGCCACGGTGTGCGGGATATGGCCGATTTTGGCCTGCCGATCTTCCTAGATTTAAAGCTGCACGACATACCGAACACAGTCGCCAAGGCAATTCAGGCACTTGCCGGGCTGGAGCCAGCGATTCTGACCGTTCATGCAGCCGGTGGTCGTGCTATGCTTGAAGATGCCAAGGCTGCTGCACCTGCGGGAACGAAGGTTGTCGCTGTCACAACGCTTACCAGCCTTGACAGCGAAGACCTGGCGTCGATCGGCGTTGACGGCAGCCCGCATGATCAGGTGATGCGCTTAACCGACCTGGCCATGGCGGCGGGGGTGGATGGAATCGTCTGCTCTGGCGCAGAAGTTGGTGCTGTGCACAAAAAATGGCCGCGTGGTTTCCTTGTGGTGCCGGGGGTGCGCCTTGCGGATGGCGTTGCAGGCGACCAGAAGCGCGTTGTTACGCCCCGCGCTGCGCTGGATGCCGGCGCATCAATCCTCGTAATCGGTCGGCCAATTACCGCCGCAGTAGACCCTGATCTAGCCGCGCGCGCGATTGAGGCAACGCTTTAACTGGATCATGATGGGGGATCAGCCAACGAGCCACCTCACAGACCAATATTATTTGCGCCGTCTAGCTACGGACGGGCGACCACATCAGTTGTGGCACACCCTAATTTTACGCTTAGAATAACCGGACCAGATGACCTCAAAACTTCGGGCGCTTTCAATGTTCAGCGCGGCGAGTTAAGCTTAATGCAACCTGCGTTGCCTTAATAACGAAGATCATTCTTCGCATTTTAGCAATGAGCTCGGTTTGTCCATGAATACAACACCCTCACCATCTGCCCTTGCCAGGGTCAGGCAAGGGATCGCAGGGCGCTCTCCTGCGCAATTGATGCACGCCAGCGTCAAAACGCTCACCGCTATCATCAAGCAGGCGATGCCGAACGCGCGCGTGGCACTGCGGGCGGACCAGGCCTTTGATCGGCAATGGGGTACAGATACCAGCCGCCAGATCGGCATGAACGCGCTCGATTTCCCGACATCGCTCAAAAAAGGCAGCTTTCATTATCAGCCCAGTGGCGCGCACATTCTGGATGAAGCGATAGCGCTGGCCGCGATCAGCCCGGCCAAGCATGTCTTCATCGATTATGGCTGTGGCAAGGGCCGCGTCGTCCTGCTGGCCGCCGCAAAGCCCTTTGCTCGCGCCATCGGCGTAGAATATTCAGCGCTGCTCACATCCATTGCCCAGACCAACAGCATGAGCTTTACGGAGCGCGGCGGCGCCAAGGTGACGCCGGAGTTTTGGCAGGGCAATGCCGCGGACTATGTGCCGCCCGCCGGGCCGTTATTCTGTTACCTCTATAACTCCTTCGGCGAAGAGATTTTGGCCGGATGCCTTGATCAACTTGAGGCGGCAAAGGCGCGTGATCGATCCCGCCCAATCCTGCTCGCCTATGTCAACCCGCAATTCGGCGATGCCGCCGCCGCGCGCATCGCGTGGAATGAGCGCGCATCCGCAAACGACATCCGGCTATTCGAATGCGTGGGGCCTTAGGCGCCCGCTAATCCGGTCGCCACATTGACCAAAAGCGCGGCCCGCCGCGCGGTACTGTCCATTCATCCGTTACCGCAAAGCCCATTGACTGGTAAAAGCTGATATTCTTCTCCAGTGGCGTCTCGAGATAAGCCGGAAAGCGGCCATCGACCGCGCGTTCCAGCCCGGCCCGCACCGCCGCCCCGCCGATACCCTTGCCCTGGTGTATCGGATCGCACCCGGCGATATGGAGATACCAGAAATCGCCTGCAGGCATATGCGCTTCGATTGCATCGCCAACCGCCATGCCCCGACCGATCGCAGTGCCGAAACAATTTAGCATCGGCAGCAAATAGGTCAGCGTTTCGAACAGCCCGGTCTGCGCCTGCCCCGGCGCGCGCCAGAAGGTTGCCGCCTCACCCCGCTCAGCTACGAGCCGCATGCCCTTATCTGCATCCGAATCGAACAGCAGCATGAACAACTTGGGCAGCCGTTTCGACCGTTCCAGCCGATCAGGAAAAATCCAGCTAATCGCCGGATCATCAAAAAAAGCACGCGCCAGCATCGCCGCGATTGTCCTGCGCTGATCTTTGCGGGCGAGATGAATGTTCATGCGTCAACCGGCTCAAAGGCGAAGGTCAAAATCGGATGGCCCTGTTTGGGGTGGATGCCGGGTCCGACAAGGATCATGCCCGCCTTTGTATAGAATGCCGCCGCACCCGAGTTATCGCCGTGGGTCCATAGCGACAATCCATCGGGCATCTGGTCACTGGCAAGCTTTAGAAGCGCAAGGCCAATCCCACGACGGTGATGTTCGGGAGCCACGAATAGCTGCTCGATCACCGCTGCCGCAGGGTTGATTGCCACGAACCCGGCAATGTTATCGTCAACCACCGCGACCATGACCTGCCAACCGCCAGCCTCGATTTCGCGTTCGATGCGGGCACGTAGCACCGGATAGGTCGGCTGCTCGGCGAGCGGAATGCCGGTCGACAGCCAACCATCGAGCCAAACCCTCGCGACACCGCCCAGATCACCCGCAGCGAGGGGCCGATAGCCGATCAGCGGGGCTAATGGTTCATCGGATGGGAACATCATCGCCGCCTTCTTCGCTCGGCGGCGATGATCAGGCAGCGTCGCCGGTTTTTTCTTTCTTGGTGTACACGCGGATCGGCTCCTTGCGGCCCTCGATCACGTCCTTGTCGATCATCACTTCATCGACACCGTCCATGCCGGGAAGATCGAACATCGTATCGAGCAATATGCCCTCTAGAATGGACCTGAGCCCGCGGGCGCCAGTTTTGCGATCAATGGCCTTGCGGGCCACCGTTACAAGCGCATCATCGGTGAAATCGAGTTGGACATTTTCCATATCGAACAGCTTTTGATACTGCTTCACCAGCGCATTTTTCGGCTCAGTCAGGATCGTCACGAGCGCTGGGACGTCCAGATCTTCAAGCGTCGCGATAACGGGCAAGCGACCGACGAATTCAGGGATCAGCCCGAACTTCAGCAAATCCTCGGGCTCGACCGACTTCAGCACTTCACCCGTGCGGCGTTCTTCTGACGCCGCAACATAGGCACCAAAGCCGATCGACTTGCCCTGCAAGCGATCGCCGATGATCTTTTCCAGCCCCGAAAACGCCCCGCCACAGATGAACAGGATGTTCGTGGTATCAACCTGCAAGAACTCCTGCTGCGGGTGCTTGCGACCGCCCTGGGGCGGTACGCTGGCGGTGGTGCCTTCCATCAGCTTCAGCAACGCCTGCTGTACGCCTTCGCCGCTCACGTCGCGGGTGATGGAGGGATTTTCGGCCTTGCGGCTGATCTTGTCGATTTCGTCGATATAGACGATGCCGCGCTGCGCCCGCTCGACATTGTAATCAGATGCCTGGAGCAGCTTGAGGATGATGTTTTCTACATCCTCACCAACATAGCCCGCTTCGGTCAGCGTGGTCGCATCGGCCATCGTGAACGGCACGTCGAGGATGCGCGCAAGCGTTTGGGCCAACAGCGTCTTGCCGCAGCCGGTGGGCCCAACGAGCAGGATGTTCGACTTGGCAAGCTCGACATCGGCGCCCTTCTGGCCGTGGTTCAAGCGCTTGTAGTGATTATGGACCGCGACCGACAGCACACGCTTGGCGCGTTTTTGACCGATCACATAATCGTCGAGCACGTCACAGATTTCCTGCGGCGTCGGCACGCCCCCATCCTTCTTGCTGACGAGCGCCGACTTGGTTTCCTCACGGATGATGTCGTTGCACAGTTCCACGCATTCATCGCAGATGAACACCGTGGGGCCAGCGATCAGCTTCCTCACCTCGTGCTGCGATTTTCCGCAGAACGAGCAATAGAGCGTACTCTTCGAATCGCCGCCGCTAAGCTTCGTCATTCATTCCATCCTTCGCGCCATGCGCGCGCACTCGTGGGACAATCATACTAGACCGGCCCGCTTCAATCGTACAATCACCAAAATCACGTTAGGATTTGGTGTCTCAGGCGGCAACCGTCGATGCATCCTCGGTCGGCATAGGCCGCTTTTCAATCACTTCGTCAATCAGACCAAACGCCTTTGCTTCCTCAGCACTCAGAAATTTATCGCGGTCCATCGCATGTTCGATAGCATCAAGTGGCTGACCGGTGTATTTTGCATAAAGCTGGTTAAGATTATGCCGGATCCGCAGAATTTCTTTGGCCTGAATCTCGATATCGGTCGCCATGCCCTGGGCACCGCCCGATGGCTGGTGAATCATGATACGCGCATTGGTAAGCGCAACCCGCATGCCGGGTTCGCCAGCCGATAGCAGGAAGCTGCCCATTGATGCGGCCTGCCCAATGCAGAACGTGCCCACGCGTGGCCGAATATATTGCATCGTATCATGGATCGCCATGCCTGCAGTAACGACACCGCCGGGCGAGTTGATGTACATGTAAATGTCCTTCTTCGGATTTTCCGATTCAAGGAACAGCAACTGGGCGGTGATCACCGATGCCATGTGATCCTCCACCTGACCGGTTACAAAGATGATGCGCTCGCGCAGCAATCGCGAATAAATGTCAAAGCTGCGTTCACCCCGATTGGATTGTTCGATGACGATGGGGACCAGGCCGCCGGTCTGTGGGTTGGTGAAGCTGCCGGTTTCGAATGGATTGTGCATGGGGGTCTCGCTGGTCCTTGTCCGCTGAACTGCCTACATCGGCCTTGAGCGCAGCGAGTTCAAGGCCCTTTGCGCAGCGAGTTCAAGGCCCTTCGCAAAGCGATCACTTGCCCGCGAGCAAACGGCCGTCAAACGCTGTTGCGTCCTGACCGGCCCGGCGCGGCAAATGCAAGATAGGCCAACCGCCGCACTTCGCGCCGTCCGCGCACCACTGTATCCAGGATCAGCCCGGTAAAGCCGCACAATGCAGCCAAAATCATCAACCCTGTCACCAGAACAGCCGTCGGCAGGCGCGGAACCAGGCCGGTTTGAAGATAGGTGGATACCAGCGGAATACTGAGCACCACGCTCCCCAACGCCAGCAGCGCCCCGATGGCACCGAAGAACAACATTGGCCGTTCGATGCGGTACAAGGTCATGATCGTGCGCAGGATGCGGAAGCCGTCGCGATAGGTGCTGAGCTTTGACGTCGATCCCTCGGGACGCGCAAAATAGGGGGTCGCGATTTCTGCGACCGGCATTTTCAGCTCCAGTGCGTGGACGCTGATCTCGGTTTCGATTTCAAAACCGCCGGTCAACACGGGGAAGCTTTTCACAAACCGTCGAGAAAACACCCGGTAACCAGATAAAATATCAGTAAAACTTCGGCCAAAAAGCTGAGTCAACATGCCCGTCAACACCGCATTGCCCAGCTGATGACCGGCGCGATATGCCGCCTCTGCCTGCGTAACGCGCGCACCGACCACCATATCCAGCTGTTCTTCGACCATGCGAGCAACCAGCGCGGGCGCAGATGGCGCGTCATAGGTCGCGTCGCCGTCTGCCATCACATAAATATCGGCATCAATATCTGCGAACATGCGGCGGACGACATTGCCCTTGCCCTGCATGCGTTCGCTGCGCACCACCGCCCCGGCAGCGCGCGCGACGTCCATCGTGCGGTCACTGCTGTTATTATCGTACACATAGATCGTCGCATCGGGCAGCGCCGCGCGAAAACCAGCGACGGTCTGTGCGATTGCCGCTTCTTCGTTATAACAGGGTAGCAGAACCGCGATTACCGGTTGGTCCGTCATCGCCGCCCCCAATGCCCTGCCCGCTTCACGCAGCACCGATTCCGATACCAATTCGTTCATTCCCGCCCATCCCGATCATGATTGATCGGCAATAGGCGGGAAAGACGAATAAGTGGTGATCAGTCATCAGCCTTTTTTGCAGCGGCCTTTTTGGCGGCCGGCTTTTTCGCAGGCTTTGGCTTTGCTGCCGGTTCTTCTGCAGCTTCAACGGCCTTTTTTGCCTTTTTCACAGCAGGCTTCGCAGCCGCTTCGGCCGCCGGTTCTGGTGCATCCGCAGCGACAGCTTTTTTCGGCACTGCCTTTTTGGTCTTTGCAGCGGGCTTGTGATCATGGTCGTGATCATGGCCACACCCTGGGCCATGAACATGGCTATCGTCGCTCTCAATAGCCGCTTCGATTTCCTCGCGCGTCACTTCACGCTCGGTGATCGCGGCCTGTTCGAACAGCCAGTCGACCACCTTGTCCTCATATAGCGGCGCACGGAGCTGGGCCGCGGCCATTGGCTCCTGGCGGACATATTCGATGAAGCGCGTGCGCTCTTCAGGGCTGTACTGTTGCGCTGCCTGGGCGATCAGCCGGTTCATTTCCTGCTGGGTTACCTCAACGCCGTTCTTCTGGCCGATTTCGGACAGGAGCAGCCCCAGGCGAACCCGGCGCTCAGCAATGGCCAGATAATCGGCCCGCTCGGCCTCCATCTCGGCAAGCGCGGCAGCCGGATCGGCTTCCTGCCCAGCTTCCTGCTGCAATTGCGCCCATATCTGCTGGAATTCGGCCTCCACCATCGATGGCGGCACCTCGAAATCATGGCCAACCGCGAGTTGATCAAGCAGTTTGCGCTTCATGTGCGTCCGCGTCAGGCCGTTATGCTCCTGCTCGATCTGCCCTTTCAGCAGGCCGCGCAATTGTTCCAGGCTTTCCAGGCCGAGCGAGGTAGCGAGTTCCTCGTCAATCGCCGCTTCCTTGGCCACGCGAACGTCCTTGATCAACAGATCAAAGGTTGCGGCTGCCCCCTTTAGGTTCTCAGCAGCATAGTCATCAGGGAAAGTGACGTTAATTGTCAGCGCCGCGCCATTTTTTACGCCGATCAGCTGATCTTCAAAACCTGGAATCAAGCGACCGGTGCCAATCTCGACCGACATGTCCTCGCCCGTGCCGCCATCAAACGGCACGCCGTCTACCTTGCCGACAAAATCCATCACGACAAGATCGCCAGTTTTAGCCTTGTGCGCCTTAGGCGCATCGTCAAACCGCTTTTGCTGATCGGCAAAGCGCTGGAGCTGCGCTTCAACAGCGGCCTCATCAACAGGAATGATCAGCCGTTCGAGCGTCAGCGCATCAATTGCCGGCGTTGGCACGTCGGGGAGCACTTCAAGCGTGACGGTGATGTCGGCGTCCTTGCCGATTTCATAGCCATCATCGAGCGCGACCGAAGGCTGCATCGCCGGGCGAAGCTGCTTCTCGCTGATCAGCTGCTGGATGCCGGCCTGAATCGAGGTGTTCAGCGCATCTTGCGTCAACGCCGGGCCGTGCATTTTGCGGACCAGGTTGGCGGGCACTTTGCCGGGACGGAAACCGGGCATACGGATTTGAGGGGCGACCTTTTTGATCTCCGCTTCAACCCGCGATTCGATATCCTTGGCGGTGATCTTGAGCGAATAAGCGCGCTTCAGGCCTTCGTTCAACGTCTCAACAGTCTGCATTTTGGCTCTTTTCGTCAGCTAATTCGTAGAAAGGTCAGTCCCGGTGCCAGAGCGGCGAGACTGGTGCGGGCGAAGGGACTCGAACCCCCACATCTTGCGATGGCAGGACCTAAACCTGCTGCGTCTACCAGTTCCGCCACGCCCGCCCCGATGTCTTTGGGACACTATCGGTCGGCGAAGGTCTATAGCAGCGATGCACGCCGGGGCAAGCGTGCGATCGTGTCTGCGACAATAGGTGTCATCAAAGCGCCCCGTGGCACTGCTTATACTTCTTGCCGGACCCACAGGGGCACGGCGCGTTGCGGCTCACTCGGCCTTCCCATTGCGCGGGATCATTGCCGAATTCGCCGCCATCAAGGCGTGGCAGCGTCAACGGCGCGATCCGCGTGGTGACCAGCCCCAGATCATTGCCGCTGCCAAAATCGTTGCTATCGTCCAGTCCGGTGAACGGATCAAAATGCGACGTGATGAAATCGGGCAGATCAGGCAGGCCCTGCGGCTGTTCCAACTGGAATTGCGCGTGCGAGATCGTTTTGGTTACATCCTCGCGGATGGTGCCCAACATCCGCTCGAACAACGCAAACGCTTCCTGCTTATACTCGTTAATCGGCGTTTTCTGGGCATATGCGCGCAGATGGACAACCTGGCGCAGCGCATCAAGCGTCGACAGATGTTCTTTCCAGTGGTGATCCAGATTCTGGAGCAGAATGGATTTTTCGACCTGCGTCCAGGTTTCAGGATCAAGCGATGCAGCCTTCGCAGCAACATGCGCATCAGCGGCCTCGCGAACGCGCTCCTCAACCAATTCCGGGTCAATCGCCTCTTCCGCCAGCCAGGCGTCGAACGGCGGATCGATGCCCAGCATATCCTGCACCCCTGCCCGCAACCCTTCAATATCCCATTGCTCAGGATAGCTGTTGGGCGGACAAGCGGAGCCGACCAGCGTGTTCACGGTTTCCGATCGCATGTCTGACACAACATCACCGACGGTATCGGCGTCCATGATGTCGCTGCGCTGTTCATAGATCACCTTGCGCTGATCATTCATCACGTCATCATATTCGACGACCTGTTTGCGCTGGTCATAATTGCGCGCTTCCACCTTGCGCTGGGCGGTTTCGATGGCCTTGCTGAGCCATTTCGATCCGATCGCCTCACCATCGGCGATGTTTGATCGCATCATTTTGGCAAACATCGTGTCGGGGCCAAAAATACGCAGCAAATCATCGTCAAGCGAGAGATAGAAACGACTCAGCCCCGGATCGCCCTGACGACCCGAACGGCCGCGCAACTGATTGTCGATACGCCGACTTTCGTGACGCTCGGTGCCCAACACGAACAGCCCGCCCGCCGCGAGCACTTCAGCCTTTTCGGCGGCAACCTCTGCCTTGATCCCAGCAATCGCCGCATCCCGCTCCGGCCCCTCGGCCAGCCCGGCAAGCTCATCATTGATGCGGAATTCCACGTTTCCGCCCAGCTGAATATCAGTGCCGCGACCGGCCATGTTGGTGGCAATCGTCACCACGCTTTTGCGACCCGCCTGCGCCACGATATGCGCCTCGCGCTCATGCTGGCGGGCGTTCAGCACTTCATGCACCACGCCTTCCTTGACCAGAAAGTCGCTCAACAATTCGGACTTCTCAATTGAGACGGTGCCGACCAGCACGGGCTGGCCCCCTTCCGCATGATGCTTGATCTTCTTGGCGATCGCCTGAAACTTGTCCTGTGTGTTCTTGTAGAACTCATCCTCCTCATCAACGCGCTTGATGGCCACGTTGGTGGGGATGGTGACAACGTTCATCTTGTAGATGTCGAAAAACTCGGCTGCCTCAGTCGATGCCGTGCCGGTCATGCCGCTCAGCACGGGATACATACGGAAATAATTCTGGAAGGTGATCGACGCCATCGTCTGGTTCTCTGGCTCAATCGGCACGCCTTCCTTGGCTTCCACTGCCTGATGAAGCCCATCAGACCAGCGCCGACCATCCATCATCCGGCCAGTAAATTCATCGATAATGATCACCTTGTCGTCTTTGACGATGTAATCAGTGTCGAGCTTAAACATCTTGTTCGCCCGCAGCGACTGGTTGACGTGGTGGACAACCTGGGTGTTTTCGAAATCATACAGGTTGCTGCCTTCTAGCAGCCCGGCCTCTTCCAGCATCCGCTCGGTCCGTTCGGTGCCCGACTCGGTCAGGATGATCGACTTCTGCTTTTCATCCAGCTCATAGGTCGTTTCATCGAGCTGCTTCACGATGGCATCGACGCGCAGATAAAGGTCGGTCTTGTCGTCGGTCGGGCCGGAAATGATCAGCGGGGTGCGCGCTTCGTCGATCAGGATCGAATCGACTTCATCGACGATGGCGAAGTTGAACTTGCGCTGCACCATCGATTCGCGATCATATTTCATATTGTCGCGCAGATAATCAAAGCCGAGCTCATTGTTGGTCGCATAGGTTATGTCGGCGTTATAGGCGTCACGGCGCTGCTGATCGGTGATGTTGGGCACGATAACCCCGGTCGTCATCCCCAAAAAGCGGTAAACGTTACTCATCCATTCGGCGTCGCGCGCGGCGAGATAGTCATTCACGGTCACCACATGAACGCCCGTGCCAGGCAGCGCGTTCAAATAGCTTGCGAGGGTGGCGACCAACGTCTTGCCCTCACCCGTGCGCATTTCGGCGATTTCGCCGCGGTGGAGCACAATACCGCCGATCAACTGCACATCATAATGGCGCTGGCCCAGCGTCCGCTTGGCCGCTTCACGCACTGTGGCAAAGGCTTCGGGCAGCAGATCGTCCAGCGTCGCGCCTTTGGCCAGCCGCTCGCGGAACACCGCCGTTTGCGCTGACAAGCCATCGTCGCTCAGCGCAGAAATTTGCGGCTCAAACGCATTGATCTTGGCGACGATCCCGCCAAGCGATTTGACGTAACGATCGTTTGACGATCCGAAAATGGATTTGGCGAGGCCACCGAGCATGATTCAATCCTGTATTTTGGGAATCTCGTGGCTAACCGATCCGGTCATCACGCAGAAAATTGGGTTTTAAATATGGGGCCGACACCGACGTGCTAAGTCGACCGGGCTGCGCTCTATTCGCGGCGGCGCGCCATGTAGAGCGGCGACTGTACCGGCACGTCAACGGCGGCGAGAACCGGCGCTGCCGCAACATGACGACGCTCGATTAGTGCTGGTGCCGCGTAATGACTCTTACGACTAGTTGTTATGCTATCGTCGACAGATTCCAGCCACGTGCTGGCTGCTGCCTGGTGCAATCGCACCTCTGGCGCCCGACCGCTCGCCACCGCGCCCGTCAGGGCACTCAGCAATGCAGAAAGGATGAGCAGAAGTTCCAAGCAATACGTCCATCTTAAGAGCAGCGAGCGTAACGACATCGCACATAGTGAGTCGTATGCCCAACGTCCATCTTTGATGAAAGTCGCATCATCGCCCCAAAACGGTGGCGGCGAAGTGCGGGCTATTCCTTGGCCGCGTCGACATCAGCTAACTGCCAGCGCATCGCCGATTTCCAGGTGCCGCGCATTGGCTTTCCACTGATGTCGAGTGCTGGCGTGAACTGACCGTTGAGGATCAGCTGGCTGCAGGTGGTCGAATCCAGCAGCTCGGAACCGCTTGATTCGACAATGTTGCACCCGGTTATCCGCCCCGCTGCATCAATATCGAGCGAGAATTGCGTTCGGCCTTCCTGCGACGCTGCACGGGCCTCTGGCGGGTAGGAATCGATCGGAAACCAATCGCCGGGACTGCCAATCGGCTTCACGCCAGTCGCAATACCGTCCGTCGCCACGGGCGCTGGGGCTGGAGCGGCAGCTGCTTTGGGCCGGCTTTTCGTCGCGGGTTGCCCGGCTTGCGCCGAGCCGCCTGCAAATCCGGTGGAGAGTCCGGTTGCGAGCAGCGCCGCGAGCAGCACTGGCCGAACGATTGAAGCCTTGCCTTCGATTGTACGCACTTTAACACCCCCTGCATCAGCTAACCATTCTAGGCATAGAGTTACCCCATGTCATCCCGTTCCCCGCTGGCCCCCGATTGTTTCCCCGATTTGCCGGTAATTGCAGGCGTTACGCCGCGCATGGCACGGGCTGGATACAAGGCGTGGGACAGATGCGACCTGACGCTGATCACGTTGGATCCGGGGACGAGCGTTGCCGGGGTGACGACCACCAGCAAATGCCCCTCTCCCGAGGTAGAATGGTGCCGCGCCGCGCTGACTTTGGGGTCCGCACGTGCGCTGGTGGTGAATGCGGGCAATGCCAATGCCTTTACCGGCAACCGGGGCCGCGCTGCCGTGGAGGCGATCAGCGCGCGCGTTGCCGCCGCGCTAAGTTGCCAGAAATCCGAGGTTTTTGTAGCATCAACCGGCGTTATCGGCGTGCCCTTGCCCATCGACAAGGCAGAGGCTGGGCTGGATGCAGCGCTCGCCGCTGCCCCATGCAGTTGGGAAGATGCCGCGAACACCATCGGCACCACCGATACCTTTGCCAAGGGCGCGGTGACCACCGCCATCGTCGATGGGCGCACCGTGACGCTGGTGGGAATCATCAAGGGATCGGGGATGATTGCCCCCGATATGGCGACCATGCTGGGGTTCATTTTTACCGACGCAGCGGTGGCACCGGCCTTTTTACAGGCCGCGCTGAGCGATGCGAACCGGCGCAGCTTTTCGTGCATTACGGTCGATAGTGACACCTCCACAAGCGACACAGTGCTCGCTTTTGCGACAGGAATGGCAAGAAATGCGCCGATAATTGACGCAAATTCGCCAGGATCGGACGCATTTTGCGCGGCTTTGCACGATTTATGCCTGAAATTGGCGCATTTGGTCGTGCGTGACGGCGAGGGCGCGACAAAGTTCATCACCATCGATGTTACAGGTGCCGAAAGCGACCGCAGCGCACACCGGATCGCCCTGTCTATCGCCAATTCCCCGCTCGTCAAAACCGCCATTGCGGGGGAGGACGCCAATTGGGGCCGGGTCGTCATGGCGGTGGGCAAAGCGGGTGAACCCGCAGACCGCGACCTGCTGTCAATCCGCTTTGGCACCACCCAAGTCGCGCGCGAAGGGCTGGCGGTGGAGGGGTATGACGAAGCCCCTGTGGCTGCCCACCTGAAGGGGCAGAATATCGACATTGGCGTCGATATCGGGCTGGGCACCGGTCGCGCGACGGTGTGGACCTGTGATCTGACGCATGGCTATATCTCCATCAACGCCGATTACCGGAGCTGAACGCGATGCTCACCATCTGGGGCCGGCTGAATTCGCATAATGTAAAAAAGGTGGCGTGGTTCGCCGATGAGCTGGGGATTGCATCGGAGCGCCATGATGTTGGTGGCGCGTTTGGCATGACGGCGGCCTATCGCGCGCTGAACCCCAATGCGCTGATCCCCACCATCGACGATGACGGCTTTGTACTGTGGGAATCCAATGCAATCCTGCGCTATCTGGCGGCGCGGCATGGCGGTGACCGTTTCTGGCCAGAAGACCCCGCCGCCAGAGCGCTGGCTGACCGCTGGATGGACTGGCAGTTTGGCTATGCCGATGCGCAGCGCGGTGCTTTCGTCAATCTGGTGCGGCGATCAGCAGCGGACCGTGATCCCGCCGCAGTCGCAAAATCGGCGGAACAATGTGCCGCGCAAATGGCCATCCTTGATGCAGCCTTGCAGCAATCGCCGTGGCTATCGGGTGCCGCCTTTGGCATCGGCGATATCCCGATGGGCATCTATGCCCATACATGGTTCAGCCTGGCGATTGATCGGCCACCATTGGCGGCGGTGGAGGACTGGTATCACCGTCTTACCAGCCGCCCTGCATTTGCCGCCCAGGTGATGATTCCCCTTACGTGACTATGAACAGGAGCCGACATGGCTGATATCATTCTCCATCATTATCCCCGCTCGCCCTATGCCGAGTTGGTCCGCCGCGCGCTGGGCATCAAGGACGCACGCTGGCATTCGGTGATCATCCCCAACATGGCGCCCAAGCCCGAACTGACGCCGCTGACCGGCGGTTATCGCAAAACGCCGGTGGTGCAGATTGGCGCAGATATTTACTGCGACACCGCCATCGCCATCGATGCGATTGAAGCGCACCAGCCAACGCCAACGCTGTTCCCCGAACCGCTGGGTCGGCTGGGGGCGCTGGTGGCGATGCAGGCTGGCGGGGTCACGTTCAGCCATGCCGTCGGCTCCGCGATGGCCGTTGTCGCCGACCAGATTGACGATGCGTTTTTCGAGGATCGCAAGGCGCTGTTCGGCATGGACCGCGACCGCATGAAAAAAGCAGCACCGCACCAGACCGCGCAGTTCAACGGTTGGCTCGCCCGATTAGAGGATGCGCTGGCGGATGGCCGGGCGTTTCTGGGCGGTGACGCGCCAGGCTATGCCGATTGCGCGGTGGGGATGAATGTGTGGTTTCAGGCCGGGTTTGGGCTGCAAGCGGCACGCCTGGCCCCCTTCCCCCATGTCGCTGCCTGGATCGCGCGCTGCGACGCCATCGGCCACGGTGAGCGTGTCGACATGACGGCGCAGGCAGCGCTGGACATCGCCCTGGCCGCCACGCCAATCGCCACCGCGCAAATTGATGACGGATGCGGTTTTGAAGCCGGCCAGCCCGTGGCCATCCGCACCGAAGACCCTGGCGCAGACACCGTCACCGGCACGCTGCTGCGCTGCACCGCCTGCGACATCGTGCTGCTGCGCGACGATCCGCGAGTGGGCACGGTCGCGGTGCATTTCCCCCGGATTGGGCAGATTTTGCGGGCAGGTTGAGCGGCGCTTGGAGCGCCGCGCTGAAAACATAAATCGTCATCCCCGCGCAGGCAGGGATCAAGCTCCTGCCAGTTGGCGATGGGGCCCCGCCTGCGCGGGGGTGACGACACGCGAGCGCCCCACCCTAGACAATCGCGCGTTCGTTCTGCATCACTTCCGTCATTGCGTGCGCCGCCAAGCAATCCAGCGTGCCGCGCTTTATAAGGCTGGTTTGCTTCGCTGCGCTCGCAATGACGATTCAGATTTTACG
>JBBSCC010000018.1:0-25300 GCA_038250735.1 Sphingomonadales bacterium
TGGTTTTCTGGGGGAGATCGCCGATACCGATGAGGCCGTGCGGATCGCCAGCGACATCGGCTATCCGGTGATGATGAAGGCGTCGGCGGGCGGTGGCGGCAAGGGGATGCGGCTCGCCTATTCCGAGCAGGACGTGCGCGAAGGCTTTGAGGCGACCAAGCGTGAGGGGCTCGCCAGCTTTGGCGACGACCGCGTGTTCATCGAAAAATTCATCGAAAGCCCGCGCCACATCGAAATTCAGATACTCGGCGATCAGCAGGGCAACATCTTGTACCTCAACGAACGCGAATGCAGCATTCAGCGCCGCCACCAGAAGGTGGTGGAGGAAGCGCCGTCGCCCTTCGTCACGCCCAAGATGCGTAAGGCGATGGGCGAGCAGGCGGTCGCGCTCGCCCGCGCGGTGGGGTATTACAGCGCTGGTACGGTCGAGCTGATCGTGTCGGGCGCGGATGCGACGGGGGAGGGGTTTTACTTCCTCGAAATGAATACCCGGCTGCAAGTCGAGCATCCCGTCACCGAGGCGATCACCGGCATCGATCTGGTCGAACAGATGATCCGCGTTGCAGCGGGCGAGGCGTTGCCGTTCAAGCAGGCCGATATTGGCATCAACGGCTGGTCGATCGAGAACCGCGTTTATGCGGAGGATCCGTATCGCGGGTTCCTGCCTAGCACCGGGCGGCTGGTGCGCTATGCCCCGCCGGAGAGTGTGGGCACGCCTTATGCTCAACTGGGCCGTCATCCCCGCGAAGGCGGGGATCCCGCTTCTTCCTCGCAAGACGGGGCAAGGCAGCTGGCCCCCCGCCTTCGCGGGGGTGACGAGGAAATGTCAGACGCAAGTTTACCCTATACCCGCGTCGATGATGGCGTGCAGGAGGGCGGCGAGGTCAGCATTTTCTATGATCCGATGATCGCCAAGCTGATCACCTGGGCACCAACGCGCGAGGAAGCGATTGACGCGCAGATCGACGCGCTGGATGCGTTTGAGATTGAGGGGCCGGGCAACAACCTCGATTTCCTGTCGGCGCTGATGCAGCACCCGCGCTTCCGTTCGGGCAACATCACCACGGGCTTTATTGCCGAGGAATATCCCGACGGCTTCCACGGCGCGCCTGCAAGCCCCGATCTGTTGCGCGCACTCGCGGCCATCGCCGCCTTTGCCGCCACCGCAGAGGCGGATCGTGCGCGGCGCACCGACGGTCAATTGGGCGACCGGCTGCAGCCACCCGCTGACTGGACGGTGCGCATTGGCGGCGTCGATCACAATATCGAACTTGATGAGGACGAGATTACCGTCGACGGCACCCCGCTAGATCTGGCGATGGAATACACACCGGGCGACCGCGTGGTGGAAGCCGAAATAGACGGCGATCCGTTGATCGTGCGGCTTGCCCGCACGCGGACCGGTTTCAAGCTCACCACGCGCGGCGCGAGCCATGTCGTGCGCGTGCTGCCCGCGCATGTCGCCCCCTATGCCCGCCACCTGATCGAGAAAATTCCGCCCGATCTGTCGAGGTTCCTGTTGTGCCCGATGCCGGGCTTGCTGATGCGGCTGGATGTAGCGGCGGGTGACAAGGTGGAGCTTGGCCAGCCACTGGCGGTGGTGGAGGCGATGAAGATGGAAAACATCCTGCGCGCCGAAAAGGCCGGGATCGTCAAATCGGTCAGCGCCGCGCCGGGGGACAGCCTGGCGGTGGATGCTGTAATTCTGGAGATCGAATAAAGGGCTTGCGCTTGCCGCAACGTCAACCGCTACACGGTCGCAATGATAACCGAACGATCCTGCGATCCCGTACAAGTTGCGACAACTTTCCGTTGGACGGTGATCAGTTACGTCGATACGCCGCCGTCATGGTTCGCCTGAAATTTATCCCCATCGCGCTATTGGCCCTGTCGCTCAGCGCGTGTGCGGTTGGCCCCAATTATGCGCCGCCCAGCCCCGAAAAACTGGCTGTGCCGCAAAGCTATTCAACGCCCGCAGCGCCGGGGGCGGTGGGGGATGGCCAACGCTGGTGGACCAGCTTCAACGATCCGCAACTGACCGCGATCATCGAACTCGCGCTGAAACAAAATCTCGATATCGATCAGGCAGTGGCGCGGTTGCGCCAGGCGCGGGAGGCTTTGGTACAGTCCAATGCCGGGTTGTTTCCCACGGTGCGCGGCTCGACCAGCTATTCGCGCAACATCAATATTCGCGGGCAAAGCTTCGGCAACATTACCGATGCCGGCATCACCAACGAAAATTACGCGCTCAGCACGGATGCGTCGTACCAGGTGGATCTGTTCGGCGGCGTGCGGCGCGGGATAGAGGCAAGTCGCGCCAGCCAGGCGTCGAGCGCGTACAGCGTGGCGCAGGTGCGTAATTCGACCGCGTCAGAAGTGGCCCGCAACTATATCATCGCCCGCGCAGCGCAGGCCAATCTGGCGATAACGCGCGGGTCGCTGGCCATTCAGGATGATAATCTGGAGATTGTCGGCTTTCGCATGCAGGCCGGGCTGGTATCGTCTTTTGATACCGAACAAACCCGCTCGCAACGCGCGCAAACCGCGACGCAAGTGCCGCTGCTTGAACAAAGCTTTCAGCAGGCGGCCAACCGGCTTGGCGTGTTGACGGGGCAGGCCCCGGGCGCGCTGAAGGCTGAACTCGCCGCGACCCAGCCGATCCCGCGCGGGCCAGATAGCGTGCCGGTGGGCATTCCTGCCGACATCATCCGGCTGCGCCCTGATGTGCTGGTCGCCGAACGTAACCTGGCGGCGGCGACCGCGCAGATCGGCGTTGCCAAGGCGCAGCTTTATCCCGTGCTGAACCTGACGACGAGCATCAGCACCAATGCCGGCATGATCGATCGCCTGACGGACATCATCACAGGCCGGGTGTTTGGCAGCATTGCCCAGACGATTTTTGATGCCGGCCGAAACCGTTCGATCGTCCGGTCGCGCCGTGCCGCTGCCGAAGGGGCGTTTGCGGCGTATAAGCAAAGCGTGCTGCGCGCGCTGGAGGATGTGGAAAACGCGCTGACCGCGCTGCAAACCGCCACCGCGCGCGAGCAGGATTTTGCAACGGCACTGGATGCATCCACCAACGCCGCCGTGCTTGCCCGCAGCCAGTATCGTGCCGGGCTTACCGATATCACCCGGCTCAACACCAGCGAAAGCGCGCTGTTCACCGCCCAAAACGGGTTGAGCAATGTGCGCGCAGACCGGGCGCAGGCGCTGGTGCAACTTTATCTGGCGCTGGGCGGCGGGTGGGACAGCGCTGACCCGCCATCGATTTCGTCCCTTACCGCGCCCGCAAAATAGCCGCAGGAAACGACATGGCCGACGCAACCACCACTGATCTCAACGATTTTCTCGGCAAGCGCGAGGTGCCGGCCTGGCGCAAAATCGTCAAATGGGTATTCGTCGCGATTGGCGTGCTGCTGCTGATCCTGCTGGCAATGCGGCTGTTCGCGCCTGCGCCAAAGCCCAATTACGCGACGGAAACGGCCGAAAAGGGTGCGCTGGTCGTGTCGGTATCGGCGACGGGCAAGCTTGCGCCGACCAATCAGGTTGATGTCGGTTCCGAAGTGTCCGGCTTAGTGTCCAGGGTGCTGGTTGACGTGAATGACCGGGTGGCAAAGGGCCAGCCGATTGCGATCATCGATCCCACCCGGTTTCAGGATTCGGTAAACCAAAGCGGTGCGCAATTGAGCTCAACGATTGCATCGGTGGCGCAGGCCCAGGCAACGCTGGCGCAATCGAGCGCGCAATTGGCGCGATTGCAGGAAGTCAGCCGGTTGTCGGACGGGCGCGTTCCTTCCAAGACCGAAATGGAGCAGGCGATTGCCGATCGTGCCCGGGCGGTTGCCAATGTGCGCGTAACCCAGGCCAATGTCGGCGCGGCGCGGGCGACCTTGTCGTCCAACCAGTATAATCTGGTGCGCGCTGTTATCCGTTCGCCCGTCAACGGCGTTATCCTCGCGCGACAGGTTGAGCCGGGCCAGACGGTAGCGGCATCGTTCAACACGCCAACCTTGTTCGTCATCGCCGAAGATTTGACGCAGATGAAGCTTGAAGTCGCGATTGATGAAGCTGATGTGGGTGAGGTGCAGGCCGGGCAGAAGGCGGCCTTTGCCGTCGATGCGTTTCCTGGCGAAAGCTTCCCGGCAACCATTACGCGGGTGAACCTGGGTTCGAATCTGTCGGCTCAAACGGCGACGACCACAGCGACGGCGAACCAGGTTGTCAGCTATAGCGCGACATTGGCAGTGTCTAACCCGCAAATCCGGTTGCGGCCGGGGATGACGGCGACGGCTGACATTACCACGACGGAGAAAAACGGCGTTCTGCTGATCCCCAACGCGGCGCTGCGGTTTCGCCCCGGTGAAGGGGCAGCCCCCGCGCAAGCGGGCGGCATCGCCAGCGCCTTTGGCCCGCCGCGGCTGCGCCGCGGTAGCGCGGAACGCACGGCAACGATTGGCAAGGGATCCACCCAGAACGTGTCGGTTCTGCAGGCCGATGGCAGCTTGAAATCGGTATCGGTTGTGACCGGCGACACCAACGGATCGATGACCGAGATAACCGGTGGCCAGTTAAAGGTCGGCATGAAGGTCGTGACCGGGCAGCTTGCGGCAGGGGCAAGTGCGCCTGCTGGCGCTGCCCGCTCCAGTGGACGCCCCCGGAACGGCGCGGGCAGCGGAACGGGCAGTGGCCAGTAACGCCCCCGCCCCAATCTCATCGGCGATAGCCGGAGCAGCCGATCCGCGCGCCCTGATTTCGTTGCGCGGCGTGACCAAAGTCTACGGCACCGGGCCAACCGCGTTTCAGGCGCTGAAGGGTGTTGATCTTGATATCGCCGCGGGGGATTTCGTCGCGGTGATGGGGCCGTCAGGCTCTGGCAAATCGACGACGATGAATATCCTGGGCTGCCTTGATGTGCCGACAGCGGGCAGTTTTTTGTTCAAGGGCCACCGCGTCGAGGCGCTTGATCGGGATGAACGCGCGCTGCTGCGCCGCCGCTATCTGGGTTTTGTGTTTCAGGGGTTCAACCTGCTCGCGCGCACCACTGCGCTGGAAAATGTTGAACTGCCGCTGCTGTATCGGGGCGATGCGCGCAAAGATCGGCATGATTCGGCGATGGCAGCACTCGACAAGGTCGGGCTGGCACCGTGGTGGGACCACACCCCGGCGGAGCTTTCCGGCGGGCAGCAGCAACGTGTGGCGATTGCGCGCGCGCTGGTGACCAACCCTGATGTGCTGCTGGCTGATGAGCCGACCGGCAACCTCGATTCGGAACGATCGCTCGAAATTATGGAATTGCTCACCGATTTGAACCGCAAAACCGGCATCACCGTGCTGATGGTAACGCACGAGGGCGAGATGGCGGCCTATGCCAACACGATCATCCATTTCAAGGATGGGCTGGTTGAGCGGATTGAAACGGGCAAGCGAACAGCGCCGGTGCGGGCCTGATGTTTTTCACCACCGTCCAACTCGCGCTTCGCTCCATCGCCCGGCACAAGCTGCGTTCCTTCCTGACGACGCTGGGCATCATCATCGGCGTTGCAGCGGTAGTGACGATGGTCACGTTGGGGCGTGCCACGACGGCAGCGGTGCAGGCATCGATTGCGTCGCTGGGCACCAATATTTTGCAAGTGCGCCCCGGCCAGGGTTTTGGCCGTGGCGGCGGCGGGCCACGGCCGCCTGATTTCAAGCCGGGCGATGTCATCGCGATTCGCCAGCAAGTCGCCGGTGTCACCGCCGTTGCTGCGCAGGCCCAATCCGCCGGCACCGCGATTTACGAAGGCGCGAACTGGTCGACCACGATCAATGGCACCGACAATGCCTATTTCCGCGTCCAGCCCTGGCCTTTGATGTCGGGCCGCAGCTTTACGCCGCAGGAGGAGCAGGCGGGCAAATCCGTCTGTATGCTGGGCAATACGGTGAAGAATAATCTGTACCGGCAGGCCGATCCGCTGGGCACGCGGATGCGGATTGCGGGCATTAGTTGCGATGTTATCGGGGTGCTGTCAGCGCGCGGGCAGGCGGGTTTTGGCGGCGATCAAGATGACATTGTGTTGATGCCGCTAAGGACCGTGCAACGTCGGCTGACCGGTAATCGCGATGTGCGGCTGATGCTGGTTGGGGTTGATCAGGCCTATTCCACAACGCGCGTGCAATCGGCGCTGACTGATCTGTTGAAGGAACGCCGCGGCATCACGCCCGGCAAGGATGACGATTTCTTCGTGTTCGATACCAAGCAGATCAACGATACCGTTGCGACGACGACCGGCTTGTTGACAGGAATCGTCACGGCGGTTGCGTCGATCAGTCTGATCGTTGGCGGCATCGGCATCATGAACATCATGCTCGTCTCCGTCACAGAGCGGACGCGGGAGATTGGCATTCGACTGGCAATTGGCGCGGTTGCGCGCGAAGTGTTGATGCAGTTTTTGATTGAGGCGATTGCGCTATCCTGCCTGGGGGGATTGATCGGGCTCGTGGTGGCGCAAGGCGTAATCGCGCTGCTGGTGCCGGTGCTTAAAGTGTCGTGGATGTTCGATCCGCAGATCAACATCATCGCCTTTGGAATTTCGGCGCTGATCGGCGTGGTATTTGGCTATTTTCCGGCGCGCCGGGCTGCAGCGCTGAACCCGATTGATGCGCTACGCCACGAATAGGGGCGGGTGGCCGTTGGCAAATCGCTTTTCACGTTTGGGTCCAATTTGGCACCAGTTTGGGATTTTCTATCGCCCGACGCGAAGGTTTTGAAATATCGCGCATGAAATATGGCCAGCTTTGGTCACACCTGCAAAGATGCGGTGTTTTCTCCGCAGTAGATTTTGCAATTAACGCCTAATATTCATTAAATCGATCACAGAGTGCGATTTAATCTGTTTTGCCCAGATATCGGGCGCTGTTAGTAAAGCCGCAGTTCGCTGAGAGGCGAAAGATCGGCAGCCTCCCTGCCTTACCCCCCGGATAAGCGCCCCCCCTTGCTTGTCCCCTGGCGGGACTGATCCGGTCTGTGCGGCCGTCGGCATAACCCCTGTGCCGGCGGCCGTTTCTTTTGGCCTTTCCCCGCACCGCATTGCGCCGTACTCATAGGGCATGCGCAAACATATCCTTATTTTCGTCGCCATTTTGGTCGTGCTCGCCGCTGGCGCCTGGTTTTGGGTCAGCCAGCCTGATCAGGCGCGCCTGTCACTCGAAGCGGTGATGGGCCCGCGCCCCAAGATCACGGCGCCGCGCGTGCAGACAATCCCGACGATCAAGGTCGCCAATGTGGTGGGCTGGCAAAACGGGGCAAAACCGGTGCCCGCCGCCGGGCTGCAAGTGGCGCCCTTTGCCACCGGGCTCGATCATCCGCGCTGGATGTATCAGCTTCCTAATGGCGATATCCTGGTCGCCGAAACCAACTCGCCGCCGCGTAAAGCGGGCTTCAGCATCACGGGCGTAGTGATGAAGGCGTTGATGTCAAAGGCGGGGGCCGGGGTGCCATCTGCAAACCGAATCACGCTGCTCCGCGACGCGAATGGCGACGGGGTGGCGGAAACACGCTCCGTCCTGATCGCGGGGCTTAACTCGCCGATGGGCATGGTGCTGGTGGGTGACCAACTGTACATCGCCAATACCGACGCACTCGTCCGCGTGCCGTTTAGCGTTGGTGCTACGAAAATCACGGCCAAGCCCGAAACCGTCATCCGCTATCCCGGTGGCGGCAACCACTGGGCGCGCAATGTGGTGGCGAGTGCGGACGGCAAGACGCTGTATGTCGCAGTCGGATCATCATCCAACATCGCCGAAAACGGTCTGGATGTGGAGGTGAACCGCGCCAACATTCTGGAAGTCGACCCCGTCGCCAAATCGTTCCGCGTCTTTGCCGCGGGCCTGCGCAACCCGCAGGGGCTGGCGTTCGAACCGCAGACGGATCGGTTATGGACCACCGTCAACGAACGCGACATGCTCGGCTCTGATCTCGCCCCTGATTATATGACGGCGGTGGGCTTGGGCGATTTCTTTGGCTGGCCGTATAGCTATTGGGGCGGATATGTGGACAAGCGCGTCCAGCCCGAACGGCCCGATCTGCTGGAATATTCCAAGCGCCCCGATTACGCTTTGGGGCCACACACCGCCTCGCTCGGGCTGTCCTTTGCCAAGGGCGCGACGCTGGGCGGGCCGTTCACCAACGGGGCGTTTATCGGCCAGCACGGATCATGGAACCGCACGCCGGTATCTGGCTATAAGGTTATCTATGTGCCGTTCGCGCCGGATGGTTTCCCGACAAAGGGTGTGAAGGCGCTCGATGTGCTGTCCGGTTTTCTCGACAAGAATAGCGATGCGCAGGGAAGGCCCGTTGGCGTCACGCTCGACAAGACGGGCAGCTTGTTGGTGGCAGACGATGTCGGAAATGTCATCTGGCGGGTCAGCAGCACGCGGCGGTGACGCTACGGTTTTTGTAAAAAAACGCCCTAAACTATTGTCATACCCATTGCCGAAATCACCCGAGTTGGACTACGTACCAACTGCCGTACCCGCTTTGGGTAGTGATCCGAACAACGATTTTGGGGTGCGGCGGGTTGGGGAATGAAGCAGTATGGCCGTCCGGATCGCGACCAACCCTGAAAAAATGGTGTCAAACTGGCGAGTCGCCATGTTCGGGGTCGCCAACATGTTTCTGGCAACGCAGCGTGCATTCTCATCCGGCAACGTCGCGATCAGCCCCACCGAACTGCTCATTTACCTGACGGTCTGTGTGGCCAATGTTCAAAAGCTGATGCGTGAGCGCGCAGTTCCCGACCAGTTTTCTGCCACCGCCATCCTGCCGCGCAGTTGGGTGATCCCGATTTCGCGCAACGCCATTGCGTCGGCGACCGGGTTGCCGCGCGAAACCGTGCGTCGGCAGGTGGAAAATATGATCAAGCGGGGATTGTTGGTGGAGGATGATCGCGGCGGCGTAACCCCGCCGCCCGGTGTGATCGACATGCTGGGCCTGGAACCGATGCTGGAACCGATTCTCGCCGAATTCACCAAAACAGCAGAGCAACTTGCCCGCATCGGTGTGATCGAGATTCACGACGATTGATGAGGTCGGAAGCAACTGGGCGAATTACGCTGATCGCTCTAAATCGCTGCCTGTCGCCATCAGTTACGTCGCAAATAACATCGAATCGTCGGCAAATGCTTTGAATTCGAGCGCATTACCGCTGGGATCGTAGAAAAACATCGTCGCCTGTTCACCCGGTTGCCCCTGAAACCGGATGTGCGGGGCGATGCCAAAGCTGATGCCAGCCGCCGCCACCCGGTCCGCCAGCGCCTGCCAATCAGCCATTGTCAGCACCACGCCGAAATGCGGCACCGGCACGTCATGGCCATCCACCGCATTGGCGACCGCGACGGGCTTTGCTGCGGGATCAAAATGCGCGACGATCTGATGCCCGAACAGGTCGAAATCAATCCAGTGCGCAGCGTTGCGTCCCTCCGCACAGCCCAATACGCCACCGTAAAAGGTGCGTGCGGCGGCAAGGTCATGGACAGGAAAGGCGAGGTGGAATGGGCGGATCATGCAAAGCTGCTAGCAAATCCCGGCGAACCACGCGATAGCCGCGACGTGATGAAACGCCCCGCCTTGCTGTCGCTGATCCTTGGCGGGGTGGCCGCAACGGGCTTTGCCCCGTTGAACCTGTGGCCCGTCGCGCTGGGTTGCTTAGCGGCCTGGCTGTGGATCGTCCATGAATCGCCCGATCTTCGCGCTGTATTGTGGCGTGGCTGGCTGTTTGGCGTGGCGCATTTCACGATCGGCAATAACTGGATCGCGCGCGCGTTCACGCTGCAAGATGCGATGCCGGCCTGGCTTGGCTATCCCGCCGTGACGATATTGGCGCTGTATCTTGCCATTTACCCGATGCTGGCGGCTGGGCTGATGTGGCGACTGGCCAGCCCGCGCGCAACTGGCGACGGCACCACCCCGCCGGGCGCAAGTTTTGTGCTGGTGGCAAGCGCTGCATGGATCGCGACCGAGTGGCTGCGCGGCACGATGCTGACGGGGTATCCGTGGAACCCGCTGGCGGTGATCTGGCTGCCATTGCCGGGGGTGGCTTTTGCCGCATCGGTCATCGGCACCTATGCGCTTGGCGGCGTTGCGGTGCTCGTGGCGGGCGCGCTGATGTTGACGGCGCAGCGCGATTGGCGACTGGCCGGGCCAGTGCTGGGCGCGGTCGCGCTGTTGGCCATAACCGGCCTGTTCAGTGCGGATAGCGCGCCGCCGCCCTCCCCGAACGCGCCGCGTATTCGCGTCATCCAGCCCAATCTGGATCAGGAAGAACGCCCGCGTGACGATTATGCAGAGGCCAATCTGGCCGTCATCGCGCGCCATATGGGCAATGCCGGTCCCGCCCCACGCCTGATCGTTTGGCCCGAAGGCGCACTGCGGCTGTTCGTCGAAAATGGCTATCCGCCCGAATATTACTGGCGCGGCCAGCCCGAATTGGTGCGGGCGCGTATCGCCGCAATGCTTGGCCCGCGCGATATCGTGCTGGCGGGCGGCAACGGCCTGCAGTTCGATGATCGCGGGCAATTAAGCGCGGTCAGCAATTCGGTACTGGCGATTGATGCCAATGCGGAACTTCTTGGCCGATATGACAAGGCGCATTTGGTGCCCTGGGGCGAATATCTGCCCGCGCGCCCGATCATGTCGGCCATTGGCCTGGCCCGGCTGGTGCCCGGTGATGTCGATATCCGTCCCGGCCCCGGCCCAGCGGGGCTGAACTTGCCCGGTTTCGGGTTGGTGGGTTTTCAGATTTGCTATGAGATTATCTTTTCGGGCGAAACCGTGAACCGCGCGCAACGCCCGCGCTTCATCTTCAACCCGTCAAATGACAGCTGGTATGGCGTGTGGGGCCCGGTTGAACACCTCGCCATGGCGCGGCTGCGTGCGATTGAGGAGGGGCTGCCAATCATCCGCGCAACCCCCACCGGTGTCTCTGCCATCATTGATGCCGATGGCCGTGTGCTCGCCAGCATCCCTGCTGACCGCGAGGGGGCGATTGAGCTGCCCATTCCGCCGGCACACCCGCCCACCCTGTTCGCAATGCTGGGCAATTGGATGGCCGCCCTTGTCGCCGGGGCGATGCTCGCGCTGGCAGTTGCCATTCGCCAGCGACCGCGATAGGGCGCATATAACAAAAGCTTTATATGCCGTTGGCCAACCAATTTCGCGGCCATTTTCGCGGCCAGTTTGTGGCTCAATCTTGCCCAGTTAGAGGGATTTCAATGCGCGAATCATTTCTCTTCACGTCCGAATCCGTTTCCGAAGGCCATCCTGACAAGGTCGCCGATCAGATCTCCGACGCGGTCGTTGATCTGTTCCTGTCGAAGGATCCGTATGCGCGCGTGGCGTGCGAAACGCTGACGACCACCAACCGCGTCGTGCTGGCAGGCGAAATTCGCGGCAAGGGCATTTACGACGAAGTCACCGGCTGGGCACCCGGCGTGCCAGAGGAAATCGAGGCCGCCGTGCGCGCCACTGTAAAGCGGATCGGCTATGAACAGGATGGTTTCCACTGGAAAACCTTCTCGTTTGAAAATCACCTTCACGGCCAATCTGCGCACATCGCGCAGGGCGTGGACGAAAGCGGCAACAAGGATGAAGGCGCTGGCGATCAGGGCATCATGTTTGGCTATGCGACCGACGAGACGCCCGATCTGCTGCCCGCCACGCTCTATTATTCGCACCGCATCTTGGAACAGATGGCGCAGGACCGGCACAACAAGGTTGTCCCCTTCCTTGAGCCCGACGCGAAGAGCCAGGTGACGTTGCAGTATGAAAACGAAGTGCCCGTTCGTGCAACCGCGCTCGTCGTCTCAACGCAGCATGCGCTCGGCTATTATGACGATGGCAGCGAAGGCAGCGATGCCGCCAAATATCAGGAACTGCGCGACTATGTGATCGGCGTGTTCCATAATGTCCTGCCCGATGGCTTCATCACCGATGAAACAAAGATTTACGTCAACCCAACCGGTCGATTCGAAATTGGCGGTCCAGATGGCGATGCGGGCGTTACCGGGCGCAAGATCATCGTCGATACCTATGGTGGTGCGGCCCCGCACGGCGGCGGTGCCTTCAGTGGCAAGGATCCTACCAAGGTTGATCGTTCAGCCGCTTATGTCGCGCGTTATATGGCGAAGAATGTCGTCGCCGCCGGGCTGGCCAAGCGCGTGACCATCCAGCTTTCATACGCCATCGGCATTGCCGAGCCGTTGAGCGTCTATGTCGACACGCACGGCACTGGCACCGTTTCCGAAGCCAAGCTGGAAGAAGTGCTGCCAAAGCTTGTCCGCCTGACGCCGAAGGGCATCCGCGAACACCTGAAGCTCAACGCCCCCATCTATCAGCAAACCGCCGCTTACGGCCATTTCGGCCGCAAGCCACAGGGCGACAGCTTCACCTGGGAAAAGACCGATCTGGTCGACGCGCTGAAGGCAGCGGTGGCTTAACCTTTTCGGGAATTTGTTTGGGCCCATGCGCGGCGGCGCGGCTTTGGCAGCCGTTCGGCTGCCATTTCGTCGCTAACCTGCGCGTGGGCGAGCACGGCGAAAAGCCCAGCCCCGCCGAACAAATTCCCGCAAATGGCTGGCAACAAAAAGCCGAAAATCGCGGGGACGACATCAATTTTTCCTGCGAAAAGCAGCAGAAACGTCTCGTTGGACCCAACCACCGAGTGGCTGAACCCACCAATAGCCAGCAAATAGGTGATGGCAGAGATCACCAGAAACGCCTGATCACGGGCATTGGGCAGCGTCCACGCAAGGATTGCGATAAAAAAGCCCGCCGGAATTGCGTTCACAAAGGTGAACACCGGCCCGTGTTCAGCGATTTTTGCGGATACCTCCAGCATCCCGTCACGAAGACCTGGATCGCCGATCGGCACAAAGGCGAACAACGCCGCCGTGATCGCCGTACCCGTCATGTTACTGCCCAGAACGATTCCCCACAGCCGAAGCGTCCGCAACGACGACGACCATGAAGGCTTGCTGACCAATGGCAACATCGCGGTGACGGTGCTTTCAGTGAACAGCTGCATCCGCCCCAGGACGACGATCAGAAACCCGATCGGATACCCAAACGCGATGATCAAGTCCCGCGTGTCGGACGGCGGCAGCCTGCTCGCCAGCGATCCTTCGGCAATCAGCGATGCGGTAATGGCGAGGCCGCCTGCAAGGCCGGACCAGAACAGCGCCCGGGTGGACCGGTTCATTTCGGCCACGCCTTCTTCGCTCACGGCGCGGTGCAGTTCACGCGCATTGGCGGCCTTCAGGTCTTCAACATCGATCACGCTCTGGTTGTCGGCCACGTTCAGCTCCCGATAAGGTTACCGTGTTGAAACAGCTATCACGCCACTTTGCTCCGCCCGTCCCCGGCGCTAGGGGATCACGATGAGCGATCCGACCACCATTCGCCGCCTTTATGGCCGCCGCGCCGGGCACAAACTCCGTCAGGGCCAGTCCGCGCTGATTGAGGAGCTGCTGCCCCAAGTTTCCATCCCCGAAACCGGGCCGATTGATGCCGCCGCACTGTTTGGCGATGATCGCCCGCTGGAAGTGGAGATCGGCTTTGGCTCTGGCGAGCACCTTGCCGGGCAGGCGGCGATGCGGCCGGGCAGCGGGTTTATCGGCTGCGAGCCGTTTTTGAACGGTGTGGTCGGCGCGCTTGCGCATATTCGTGATGGGGCGCTGGGCAATGTGCGGTTGCACATGGGCGATGCGCTGGAGGTGATTGAACGGCTGCCCGATGCATCGCTGGAACGTGTGTATCTGCTCCACCCCGATCCGTGGCGAAAGGCGCGTCATGCCAAACGCCGCATGGTCAACCACGGCCCGCTCGACCTGATCCACGCCAAGCTGAAGCCCGGCGGCGAATTTCGGTTGGGCACCGATGATCCCACCTATTGCCGCTGGTCGATGATGATCATGAACGCGCGGGCCGATTTCGACTGGCAGGCAAACAACGCGGCTGATTTTCTCACCCGCCCAGCCGATTGGCTCCAAACCCGCTACGAACGCAAAGCCCGAGCCAAGGGGCATGAGGTCTGGTACTTCCGCTACTTGCGGGTTTAACGCACCGGGCAGCGCCTGTTCATCGCCACCGGCGGGCTGATGCGTATGCCGGTGGGGTTATCGCCGGTCAGTCATCGCCGGGGGCGTCATTGCGGGGCGGGTGCAGGCGCAGTTGCTGGATGCGCTTGGTGTCCGCCGCAATCACTTCCAGCCGCCAGCCGCTGGGGTGATCGATGCACACCCCCGCTTCGGGCACATGACCGATCAGCACGGCAGCCAGCCCGCCAATCGTATCGATATCATCATCGGTTTCGGCCAGGCGCGGATCGATGGCTTCGGCCACATCCTCCAGCTCGGCGCGGCCATCGGCGTCCCACGCGCCGCCATCAATGGGCACCAGCAATTGCTGCGGTGCCTCATCATGCTCATCCTCGATATCGCCAACGATTTCCTCGATCAGATCCTCGATCGTCACCAGCCCTTCGGTGCCGAAATATTCGTCGAGCACAATCGCCAGATGCACGCGTTTCTGGCGCATATCGGCCAGAACATCGAGCGTCCCGCGCGACATCGGCACAAATAATGGCTGGCGAATCAGGTCGTTGATCGTTTTGGGGTGAGCGGCACCCGTGGCCAGAATGTGGAACACATCCTTGATATGGACCATCCCGATAATCGTATCGAGTTTCTCGCGGTACACCGGCAGGCGGCTGTGCCCGGCATCGGCAAATAACGTTACCAGATCGGCAAAGCTGGTCGTTTCCTCCACCGCGATAATGTCTGCGCGCGGCACGCCGACATCGCCTGCGTCGCGCTCGCCGAAATGGAGCAGGTTGCGCACCATCTGCCGTTCGAGCGGGGAAAGATCACCGCGCGCGTCGGGGGCGGGATCATCCTCATGGGCGTCAATCGCTTCTTCAAGCTGCGCGCGGAGCGAATCATCAGCGGGTTCACCGAAGATGAATTTGCGGAAAGAGCGCCATAAGCTGCCTTCCTGGGGGCCGGCATGGCCGGTCTCGGTACTGGGGCCGTCGGCCATTGGAGTGCTTCAGTCCTCGTTATGATAATCGTCCAGATAGGGATCGGCGATGCCAAGCGTGGCAAACACATCGCGTTCGATCTGCTCCATCGCCTCGGCCTCCGCCTGCCCCTGATGATCATAGCCTAGCAGATGCAGCGTACCATGCACGATCAAATGCGTAACATGGGCGGGCAGGGCAATGCCCTTGTCGTCCGCCTCGCGAGCGCAGGTTTCGTGCGCAAGCACGATATCGCCGAGCAACACTTCGCCATCATCGGTGTTCGCAACTGTATCGAGCAGATCGGGCGCGATCATGGGGAAGGACAAAACGTTGGTCGGCTTGTCCTTGTGCCGATAATCACGGTTCAGCACCTGCACCTCGGCATCATCGGTAAGCCGCACCGATATTTCGACCGTGGCATCCGCCGTAGCCACCGCCCCATAGGGCGTGGCCCTCAGCGCAGCAGTCGCCGCGCTGGTGGCGAGCGCCTCCCAGTCGGTGCCGCCGGGCCAGTAAGACTCCGCGGACAGGGCGATTTCAAGCATCCTTCCCCTCATACGCCTCAACAATGCGCCCCACGATCGGGTGGCGCACCACATCGCCCGCGCCAAAGCGGCAGATCGACAGGCCGTCGACGCCGTCCAGCCGCCCGACTGCGTCGTTCAGGCCGCTGGCGTTCATGCCGCCGGGCAGATCGGTTTGTTTGGGGTCACCGCACACCACCATGCGGCTGTTTTCGCCAAAGCGCGTCAGGAACATCTTCATCTGCGCAGGCGTGGTGTTCTGTGCTTCGTCCAAGATGATGAACGCATCGGCCAGGGTGCGTCCGCGCATAAAGGCGATGGGGGCAATCTCGATTTCGCCCGATGCAATGCGCCGTTCGACCTGTTCGGCGGGCAGGCAATCGTTCAGCGCATCATATAGCGGCCGCAGATAGGGATCGACCTTCTCCTTCATGTCGCCGGGCAGGAAGCCGAGCTTTTCGCCCGCCTCCACCGCTGGGCGCGACAGGATTAGCCGCTGGATGCTGCCGGTGATCAACTGCGCCACGGCTTGCGCCACCGCGATATAGGTTTTGCCCGTGCCCGCTGGCCCCAGCGCAAAGATGATGTCGTTATTGAGCAGTTCGCGCATATAATGCGCCTGCGCCATGGTGCGGGGCACGATGGTTTTCTTGCGCGTGCGGATCATGATGGAGGGCGGGGCGGAGGCTTCCGCGCTAATGATGCCGTGCAGCGTCGGCTCGGCGGACATGGTGATCACCGCCTCAATTAACCCGGTATCGATACTCTCACCGCGAATGATGCGGTTATACAGCCCGTTCAGCACATCGCGCGTGGCCGCAACCGCCTCTGCCGCGCCCTCCAGCCCCACCTTGTTGCCGCGCGCGGTGATGTACACCCCCAGCCGGTTTTCGATCAGCAACAGGTTCTTGTCGAACTCCCCGAACAGCTGCGCCATCAATTGCGGCTTATCAAAAGTCAGCTCGGCGCGGCTGCGTTCACCGGATTGCGCGGGGACAGGCTTGCGGCTCATGCGGTTCCTTCATCAGAAATGAGGCGGGGGCGGGTGGCACGTGCAGCGCAGACGGGACCAGCACGGCACGAATCGCCGGGGGTCGCGCGGAAGGGGCGGGGCTGCTGCATCCGTCCCGGAGTTTGGCAGATGTGCGGGGCGGGGGACAGGGGGAAAGTGCGGGAAATCGATTGATAATAGTTGATAAACCGCTAGAATCCGCTGCACATAAATCAAATTCGGTTGACGTCCTGATAGGGGCTGAAAAGAGGGGAACCACACGATGATCAGCGCCGATCTAGGCCAGCAACTTGAGAGCGTCGTGACAAAGCTGGTTTCAACTGGCCGCTATAATTCAAAGAGTGAAGTGCTGCGCGAAGGCGTTCGATTGGTGCAGGAACGCGAGGCGCGGTTAGCTGCCCTTGATGCGTCAATTGAACGCGGATTAGAAGATGCAGCCGCCGGGCGGGTGCGAGGTGCCGATGAGGTGTTTGGTCGGCTTGAAGCAAAGTATCGCGGCTTAGCCGACGCCGCTGAATGATCGTCGTCCTCTCCGGTCAGGCCGAACGCGAGTTGGAGGCGATTGGTGACTATATTGCGGCGGACAACCCGGCGCGTGCGATAAGCTTCACCCGTGAACTGCGCGGGTTGTGTCTTACGCTGGCCGATTACCCAGAACGCTTCCCGCTTGTCCCCAGTTTTGAAGCGATCGGGGTGCGCCGACGGGTGTCAGGGAATTACGCGCTATTTTATCGGGTGACACAATGCAGATCGTTATCCTTCATATTTTGCACAGCGCACGGGATTATGAGGTGATTTTGTCTGCTTGAATATCGGCGGCGACCCCCATCACCGAATTCGCACCTGCCTCCACAATCTCCACATCGACCAAATCGCCGATCGCGTGGTCGCCCACCAGATGCACCGATTGCAGCCACGGGCTCTTCCCGATCAGCTGTCCCTCAAGCTTGCCCTTGCGTTCAAGCAGCACCGTGCAGCGCCGCCCAACGCTTGCCGCGTTGAAGGCCGCCTGGTCGCGGTTGAGGGCGGCTTGCAGGCGTTGCAGGCGGTCATCCATTACCTCTGGCGCGATCTGATCGGTCATTGTCGCCGCCGGGGTGCCGGGGCGGGGGGAGTATTTGAAGCTGTATGCTTGCGCATATCCGACCGCGTCCACCAGGCTGAGTGTTTCGGCGAAATCGGCTTCGGTTTCGCCGGGAAAGCCGACGATGAAATCGCCTGACAGCGCGATATCGGGGCGGGCTTTGCGCACCCTTTCCAGCAACCGCAGATAACCGTCGCGAGTGTGGCTGCGGTTCATCGCCTTTAAGATGCGGTCGCTGCCGGATTGCACCGGCAAATGCAGAAACGGCATCAGCTTTTGCACGTCACGGTGCGCGGCGACCAGCCCGTCGGCCATGTCGTTGGGGTGGCTTGTCGTATAGCGGATGCGGGCAAGGCCGGGCAGTTTGTCCAGCGCGGCGATCAGGTCGTGCAGACCGAAACCTTCGCTATCCCACGCATTTACATTCTGCCCCAGCAGCGTGATTTCCTTGGCACCTGCATCAACCAGCGCCTTTGCCTCATCGACGATCTGCGCGAACGGTCGGCTGACTTCGGCACCGCGGGTATAGGGCACCACGCAATAGGTGCAGAATTTGTCGCACCCCTCCTGCACCGTCAGGAAAGCGCTGGGCGGCACGCGGCGGCGGGCAGGCAGGTGGCCGAACTTCATGTCGACGGGCATGTCGATGTCCACCGCCGCCTCTCCCCGTACCGCGCGCGCGACCAGATCGGGCAGGTTGTGATAGGCTTGTGGGCCGACGACCACGTCCACCTTGGTACGGCGGATAATCTCCTCCCCCTCAGCCTGCGCGACACAGCCTGCGACCGCGATGATGGGGTTTTCGCCTCGTTTGCCAGCCTGTTTGCGCAGGCGGCCAATCTCCGAATACACCTTGTCGGTGGCGCGTTCACGGATGTGGCAGGTGTTCAGGATGACAAGGTCGGCGGCGAACTGATCATCGGTCGCGGTCATCCCCTGCGCCGCCATCAATTCGCCCATGCGGTCGCCATCATAAACGTTCATCTGACAGCCGGATGATTTGACGTGATAGGTTTTGGGCGCGGGTTTCATGCGCCGCGCTATAGCGGGGCGGGACGGGCGCGACAAATGCTGCGCTGTTGTTTCGGTCTGCGGTGGATGAAGTGCGCGCTAAAGACGCTTGTCATTCAATTCAATGGTGCTTCCACCGGCTTTGGCTCCCACCAATCATGCCCCCGAAACGGGACCAGCGGCGCGCCAACTTCTACCGCAAGCGCCTCCTCAATCCGGCGGCGGCTTTCGGCGGCGATTGCCTTGCGTCCCGGATAGTCGCGCGGGTGAAACGGTTCGAGGAATTCGACCATCACCTTGAAACTGCCGTTCCGTGATAGGATTCGCGTCGCATTATCCTGCCCGCTTTCAACGCCAAGCCAGCCGATTTCATAGCCCGTGTCGCGCCCGTACCAGAGCAGCACGGGCTGCACCATCACGCCGGGCGGTGGCGGCTCCAGCACTTTCAGCATTGGCGTCTTGAACGGCAGCAGCGACGATCCGTCGGTGGTCGTGCCTTCAGGAAATACCGTGATCGACCAGTTATCCGCCAGCGCATCGCGCAGCCGATTGATCTGGTCTGCCACGCCCAGCCGGTCTTCGCGTTCGACAAACACGGTGCGGTTCATTTTGGCGAGCCTGCCGACAATCGGTGCCTTGGCAAGCTCTGCCTTGGCGACAAAGGCGGTGCCGCTGGCGCTGGCGATGGCCAATATATCCACCCAGCTGACATGATTGGCGATGTAGAACACGTCGCGCCGCAATGGCACGCCCTTCACCCCCACGCGCGCACCGCAAATCCGCGCTGATATGCGCATGAACAGTCGCGGCCAGGGCGATGAAAGGCGGAGCAGCTGGAACAGATAATGCGCTGGTACGGATATGCCGGCGATCAGCGCCAGCCCCAGCACCCGCCAGCCCAGCCGCATCCAGCCAATCAGGGGCACAGGGGCCGCGATGCCCGCCGCAGCCGCCTCGCGGGCGGGGGAGCCGATGGGGTATTCGGCGGGCAGCGCTTCGTTCGACAACGACCAGCCTTAGGCCTTGCGATCGATCGCGACGCCGTAAAGCTCCATCCGGTGATCGACCAGGCGAAAGCCCAGCCGTTCGGCGATTTGTTTTTGAAGCTGTTCAAGCTCTGGATCGACGAATTCGATCACCTTGCCGGTTTCAACATCAATCAAATGGTCATGATGTGATTCAGGTGCCGGTTCATAGCGCGATCGGCCATCGCCGAAATCATGCCGGTCCAGAATCCCAGCCTCTTCAAACAGCCGCACCGTGCGATAGACGGTGGCGATTGAAATACCCGGATCAATGGCGGATGCCCGCTCATATACTTTTTCGACGTCGGGATGGTCTTCGGCGTCGGATAACACGCGTGCGATAACGCGGCGCTGCTCAGTGATGCGCAGGCCCTTTTCGTTGCACAGCGCCTCCAGATCGATCGTGCGCGCCATTATTCCCGTCCGCCCGTCAATTGCCGTCGTGCATCATCTGTGTAGCGGCAACGGGGCCGGGGCGAAAGGGCCTGTCCCGCCCCCAAAGTGATATGGGGGCGGGAAGGAGAGTGGTTGGTTTTAGCGAACCAGCTTGCGGCGCTTGGTGCCCAGGCCAATCTTCTTGGCGAGCGTGCGACGCTGTTCGGCATAGTTTGGCGCGACCATCGGATAATCGGCGGCCAGGTTCCACTTGGTGCGGTACTGGTCTGGCGTCATCTGATAATGCGTCATCAGGTGGCGCTTCAGCATTTTCAGCTTTTTGCCATCTTCCAAGCACACGATGTAATCAGGCTTGATCGACGCGCGGATCGATACAGCCGGTTCCTGCTTTACTTCAGGCTCGACAATCGGGCCGCCCAGGCCAGCAAGCGCGCTGTGCACATTGGCGATAAGAACCGGTAGATCGGAAACGGCGACGCTGTTGTTGCTGACATGTGCTGCAACGATGTCTGCGGTCAGCGTGATCAGGGTTTCCTGAACTTCGGTGTGGGTATCCATATTCGTCCTTTCGGTACTGGTTGGAGGCCATACAAAGGCTTCAGCTTCCGCCTATCGTCCGCACATCAGCAAAGTGCAAGCAACAATTTACGTAAACTGCGGTTTTCACACTAGTCGACGTTCAAACGTCAAAGCATCGAAAGATTCATTGCCCTTGCCACGGTAGTAAGCGCGGCGCTCCCCGACCTGCAAAAACCCTGTTGATCGGTACAGTGACAGCGCCTCATTACCGCGACGTACTTCAAGGTAAACCTTTGTTGCAGCCCGATCTTGTGCATCGTTTATCACTGAGCGCAATAAGGCACCACCAACGCCTCTGCGCCGCACCTCGGGTACACAAGCGAGCAATAATAGCTCTGCTTCGTTCGCAGCAACCCGTGCCATAGCGAAACCCGCATCCACACCATTCAGTTCCGCCATCGTCAGCCAAACACCCGGCATCGCCAGTATTCCCAAGCACTGGCCCCTGGTCCACGCCTCCCCAAAGCGCGGATCAAAGGCGCGCTGCATGATCAGATCAATCGTCCCAAGATCAGCCGGAGCGCCAGGGCGTAATGCAATCAAGTTTAACGTTGTGCTCATGGCGCGATACCCGATCCGGGGATGATGGCGTCTGGCGCGCGCCCATAGATTGGGCGCGGGTCCAGCGTCGCAAATACAGGCGGCAGTAACCGCGCGTCAGCGGCATTGGGCAGGGCATCAATCAACGGCAGCGCGGGATTGATCGCGGCCAGCATCCGCACGCCGCTGCCCACCCCCTCGCGATCCCCCAGCGCGGCGATGGCATCGGCTGGCTTTAGCGAGCGCATCGGCGCAGTTGCGGTCAGCGGGTCGGCGGTGAACCCCTGCATGAACACTTCGCCGTGCCCGCCTTCAATAATGATCGCAACGGCGCGGCAGGCTGGATTGGCGGCCAAATGCGCCGCGGCCATCACTGGTAACGAAGAATACCCATGCACTTTGATACCCCAGCCAAGCCCCAGCCCGCGCGCAGCGGCAATCCCAACGCGAATGCCGGTAAAGCTGCCGGGGCCACAATCCACGGCGATCTGGTCAGCGCGACCGCCGCCGGGCAAATCAGCGATCATGGCAACCAGCCGTTCGGCATGCCCACGCCCGACCCGTTCGTGCGTGGCGGCGATTATCCGATCACCCTCAATCAAGGCGATGGAACAGGCGGCAGTGGCAGTGTCGATAACCAGGGTGCGCATGGCGCCCGCTTAGCGGCAAGCGCGCCGATTGCAAAAGGGCGCCGCGCGTTCAGCCGTCAGGCGACGGTGTTGAACACGTCAAAAGCCGGGCGCGGCAGGCGACCAAAGATCGTTGCCGGATCGCCCACCCCCAACGTCGAGATGAAGTTTGATTTGATGTGCGGTGTATCGGCAAAGAAAGCGGCGTCGACTGCTTCATTGCTGAACCCCGACATTGGCCCAGTATCAAAACCCAGCGCGCGCGCCGCGATGATGAAATAGGCACCCTGCAGCGTGCCGTTGCGCATCGCCGACACTTGGCGAAGCGGCTCGTTCCCGTCGAACCATGCCTTGGCATTGGTATGGGGGAACAGATCAGGCAGTTTTTCGTGAAAATTCTCATCGTTCCCGAAAATGACGGTAACGGGTGCGGCCAGAATCTTGGGGCCGTTGGTGCCGCTGGCGCAGGCGGCGAGCTTTGCCTTGGCGGCGTCGCTGGTGCACCAGATCAGCCGGGCCGGCATCTGGTTGGCAGATGTGGGGCCCCACTTCATCACGTCCCAAATGGCGTGGCAGTCATCAGCCGTGACGGGGTGACCAGTATAGCCATTATAGCTGCGCGCGGCGCGAAAAATGGTGTCGAGCGCGTCGTCAGACAGTTTTTCTGCCATGGGAATGGGGCTTTCGGCGGGAAGGATTGATGAACGAGCGGCGCAGATCAGACCGCGCGCACTTCTGTTACTTCGGGGACATAGTATTTCAGCAACTGCTCAATACCGTTCTTCAGTGTGGCAGTTGAAGATGGGCAGCCTGCGCACGCCCCCTGCATCTTCAGATAGACTTTGCCCTTGTCAAAACCCTGATAAATGATGTCGCCGCCATCATTGGCCACGGCGGGGCGGATGCGGGTTTCGATCAGGTCCTGAATTTGCACGATGATATCGGCATCGGCGGGATCATCGGCATGGCCACCTTCCATCGGCACCGCAATGCCAGCCGCCGAACCGGGGCGGAACAGCGGCATGCCACCGGCGAAATGATCCAGCAAAATGCCCAGCACGTCTGATTTCAGCGCATGCCAATACACACCCGGCGCGGCGGTAACCGAAATGAAGTCACGTCCAAAAAATACGCCGGTCACGTCGCCCAGCGTGAATAAAGCCTCCGCCAGCGGGGATGCCTCTGCCGACTCAGGACTTGCGAAGTCGCGGGTTCCCGCCTCCATCACCGTGCGCCCGGGCAGGAATTTCAGCGTGGCTGGATTCGGCGTTGTTTCGGTTTCTATCAACATACCGCCCATGTGGGCTGCATTCGTTACAGGATCAAGATGCGAGCGGCAGGAATGGCTGCTGGCACGCGCGAGCAGTCCATCGCCCACGCCAATTTCCAGCGCGCTAGGTCACCCGTCCAACCGGTCCATCGCCGCATTCCACGCATGGATATTGTTGCGCGCGTCCTGCACGAAAGCGGATCGGCGGATGAAACCCATGAACAGATCGGCAAACCATTTGCCGGGTTGGCGCAACGGGCGTTCGATGTGCAGCAACAACACGACACGGGTGGCATCGCTGTCGTTCCACACTTCGTGGCGATAGGTATCGTCGAACACCAGCATCTCGCCTTCTCCCCAGCGGACGAACTGGTCGGCCACCCGCATCCGGACATCGCCGGTCCGGGGCACGATCAGCCCCAGATGGCAGGTGATCAGCGCCTTGGTAACGCCGCGGTGATCAGGAATATGTGTGCCTGGCGCCAGGATCGAAAAGAACGCGCTGTTCAGCCCCGGAATGCCCGCAATCGCCGCAGCCGTGCGCGGGCAGCGCGCCAGATTTTCTGCAATCGGAAAGCCATAGCCGTGCAGGAAGAATGATCGCCAGCTATCCACCTCCGCAATACCGCGATGATCGGGGGAAATGGTGATGAGCGAGGGGGCGGCATTACCGTGCAACGCCACCGCCACCGCCTCGTCGCGAATGGCCTGCCAATGCTCGCGCAGCATCTGCGTCCAGGCAAACAGCGCTGGATCGAGCACCGGATCATTGGGCACCAGGGATGATGCGCCGATCAACCGGTCAAACGTGCCGCGCAGTCGCTTGCCGATGGCAATGCTGATCGGGCGGCGGGGTGCCGTTCCCTGACCGTTCGGGGCGTCGGCGATCACATCATTGCCGGGCACGGGCAGCGCAGCCACGATGGGCTGGTGCGCAACCAAACCCGCGGGCGCAGCGACCGCTGCATCCCGGCACTGCGCGCCGCGATCAAGTGCCCGGCGGTCAGTTGATGGCCGGGCGATCTTTGAATGAACAGTCACGACTGGATAAACCTCTTTACGCTCAATGCACTGGCAACACCCAACATGGACGGGGCAGGCAAGGCACTGGCAGGACGTGCCAGTGCCACCTTCCTTGGCGCCGATGCCGGGTTGTTACGCAGGTGGCTGATAGGCAGCAGACGGGACAAAATCATGGCAATATGCCGGTCATTCTGGGCGCTTGTCGTGATTTTTGACCATGTTGGGATGGGGCGTGGCTGGCGGTGCGCAATCAACATGGCTAGACAGTGATGATGCATCGTTTTGTTCATACGCTCCTGCGTCCCGCCGCCCTTTGTCTCCTCCTTGCAGTCGCCCTGCCGATCGGCGCGCAATCCGTGCCGATGACGGACGGGGTGAATGCAGCAGCCGCCAAAAAAGTTCCGCGTTCGGGGCAGGCGGTGGCGGTCGCCAAAAAGGGCGTTGTCGGCAAAACGACGCCAGCACCAGCACCGGCACCGGCGGCAAAGGACGATATTCCCTGGCTGTTCAAGGGCAGCGATATTCCGCCCGACCGTGACTGGACATTTGGCACGCTGCCCAATGGCGTGCGCTATGCCGTTCGCCGCAATGGGGTGCCACCCGGCCAGGTGGCGTTGCGCGTGCGGATAGACGCCGGATCGCTGATGGAAACCGATGGCGAGCGCGGCTTTGCGCATTTGATTGAGCATCTCACGTTTCGCGGATCCGCCTATGTGCCCGATGGTGAGGCAAAGCGGATCTGGCAGCGGCTGGGCACCACCTTTGGTTCTGATACCAATGCGCAGACCACGCCCACCGGCACCACCTATAAGCTCGATCTGCCCAGCGCCACGCCTGAGGGGTTGGATGAAAGCGTGAAGATCCTGTCGGGGATGATCGCGCAGCCCAATTTGTCAGCAGCGGCGCTGAATGCAGAGCGGCCTGTGGTGCTGGCCGAACAGCGCGAACAGCCCGGTGCGCAGGTGCGGATCGGCGACACAATCCGCCAGACGTTTTTTGCAGGCCAACCACTCGCAGAACGATCCCCCATCGGCACGGTGAAGGCGCTTGAGGCGGCAACGGCGGATGCCGTGCAGGCATTCCACACCCGCTGGTATCGCCCGGAACGCACGGTGGTGATCATCTCCGGCGATGTTGATCCGGCCCAGTTCGAA
>JBBSCC010000019.1:0-23975 GCA_038250735.1 Sphingomonadales bacterium
GTGGCGTCCTCCTGCCTCCCCGTCGGCCGCCCCCCCCTCGCCGCGAGCGCAACGCTTCCGGCCCGCCCCCTCCGTCAGCGCGTCGCGCTGCCACCTCCCCGTGCCGGGGAGGATTTATGCGTAGTCCCGCTCCCGCTTACGCCGCAAATGACGGTGTTATCGATGCCGCTCGCGGGGCGCTGGGCGCGATGATCGTCGACACGCTTGATGCGCACGGCGAAGTGACGCTGACGGTGGATCGGTTGCACCTGATCGATGCGATGGTGTTGCTGCGCGATACGCCGGGGCTGGAATATCAGCAGTTGATGGAAATTGCCGGCGTTGATTATCTCGACCGAGCCGAGCGGTTTGACGTTTGCTATCACCTGCTCAGCCTGACGCGGAACCACCGCATTCGTGTTCGCGTGACGACCGATGAGGAAAGGCCGGTGCCGTCGGTCACCGCGATTTGGCCGGTTGCTGGCTGGCTGGAGCGCGAAGTGTACGACATGTACGGCGTGCTGTTCGACGGCAACACCGATCTGCGCCGAATCCTGACCGATTACGGCTTTCGCGGACACCCGCAGCGCAAGGACTTTCCGTTGTCGGGCTATGTCGAGCTCCGGTATTCGGAGGAAGCCAAGCGCGTGGTGTATGAGCCGGTGAAGCTGGCGCAGGATTTCCGCAGTTTTGATTTCATGAGCCCGTGGGAGGGCGCGGAATATATCCTGCCGGGCGACGAAAAAGCGCCCACCCCGCCACCTGCTGCCCCGGTCCCCGCTGCACCGCCGCCGTCCCCAAAAACGAGCGAGACGACAGCACAGACTGGTGCAGGCAAGCCCGGTCCGGATGCTGGCCCCAAGCCTGCCGATCCGGATGTGGTGAAAAAGCCGCGTAAGCCCCGCGCAAAAAAAACGAGCCCAGACAATGGCTGATCATATGGAAAAGCTCGCCGGGATCACTGACGCCGCTGACCCCACCACGGGTGACGTGGCGATCGAGAATTACACGATCAATTTCGGCCCGCAGCACCCGGCAGCGCACGGGGTGTTGCGGCTGGTGATGGAGCTGGACGGCGAGATCGTCGAGCGGCTGGACCCGCATATCGGCCTGCTCCACCGCGGCACCGAAAAGCTGATCGAGCACAAGACGTACTTACAGGCTTTGCCCTATTTCGACCGGCTCGATTACTGCTCGCCGCTGTGCATGGAGCATAGCTATGTGCTGGCGATTGAGAAATTGCTCGATCTGGAAGTGCCGCTGCGCGCGCAGTATTTACGGGTGTTTTTCGCCGAATTGACGCGCATTTCCAATCATATGCTCAACCTGGGCAGTCATATGATGGATGTCGGCGCGATGACGCCGAACCTGTGGCTGTTCGAAATCCGCGAGGACTGCCTGAACTTTTTCGAACGCGTGTCGGGCGCGCGGATGCACTCGGCCTATTTCCGACCCGGCGGGGTGCATCAGGATGTGCCGCTCAAGCTGCTCAGCGACATCGCCGATTGGCTCGACACGCGTCTGCCGCGCCTGTTCGAGGATGCGATTTCGCTGGTTGCGGACAACCGCATCTTCAAGCAGCGCAACGTGGATATCGCAATCGTCAGCCGCGAGGATGCGATCAAATGGGGCTTTTCCGGCCCGATGATCCGGGGCGCGGGCATCGCCTGGGATCTGCGCAAGTCGCAGCCCTATGACGTGTATGACCGGATGAAGTTCGAAATCCCGGTCGGCACGCGCGGTGACTGCTATGATCGGTTCATGGTGCGGGTGGAGGAGGTCCGCCAATCGGTGCGGATCATGAAGCAGTGCCTGAACGAGATGCCGGAAGGGCCGATCGCATCGCTCGACCGCAAGGTGGTGCCGCCCAAGCGTGCCGAGATGAAGCGATCGATGGAAGCGCTGATCCACCATTTCAAACTCTACACCGAGGGTTTTCACGTCCCCGCGGGCGAAGTGTACGTCGCGACCGAAAGCCCCAAGGGCGAATTCGGCGTCTATCTGGTTAGCGACGGCACGAACAAGCCGTATCGCTGCAAGATCCGTCCGACCGCGTTTTCGCATTTGCAGGCGATGGACTTCATGAGCCGGGGGCACATGCTGGCAGATACGACGGCGATTCTGGGCGCGATGGACATCGTGTTCGGGGAGTGCGACCGGTGAGGTTTGGGTTTACTGCGGTCTTTTGTGCCTGTGCGTCGTTTCCACAGTTGGCGCTCGCGCTGTCGATTTCCGCCGCCCGCCCACACGATCCCAAATTCGCATGCGCGACCATCGAGGCAGCGGTAGAGACTATGGTCAACAAAAGACCGATGGGCATCACACCGCTGTTTTATACAAATGAGCTCGGGTCCGTCAGTTACGAAGAACGCACGGCGTTCATTCAGTCTATGACGCGATCTTTCGGCAAGCCCGATTCCCGTGCGCTCGAGGTCACCCGAGTTTATCGGGCGCCTGTCCGATTGCCGAAGGGAGATCGCAGCACCGCTTGGTACGTGGTTGAACTGGGGCGCGCCCAGTGGTTCGAGGGGCGTGCCGATGATCTGGACGGTTCAGATATTCCGGCCGGTTATGAACCGCGATCGTCGTACTGGCTGGTCCAGTTCCAATCCGAGAAAATTTATGATTTTCGGGAAGGCCCGTACTTCGTTTTCGTCGATCACAACGAGCGCTTAAAAGGATGCGGCAATGGCTGACACCATCACCCTCGCCGAGAAGCTCGCGCAGTTCGCGGATCACTGGAATCCGCGCATCGTCGGTAACTATAACGGCAACGAAATCCGAGTCGCCAAGGTGCAGGGCGATTTCACCTGGCATGCGCACGCCGACACCGATGAGCTGTTCCTGGTCGTCTCGGGCGAACTCGGAATCGAATTTAGCGACGGGGTGAAGCGGCTGACGGCAGGCGAGATGATCGTCGTGCCCAAGGGCACTGAGCACCGCCCCTTTGCCGAAGCCGAATGCCACATCCTGCTGATGGATCGCGAGGGCGAGCCGAATACCGGGCTGAACCCGTCCGAAATGACCCGCGCAGTGCTGGAGGTGATTTGATGAACGCCACTCACCCCAATACCCCTCATGCCGGACTTGATCCGGCATCCCGCTTCTTTCTTGCCGCAGCGTCGAAAGGCAGCGGGACTCCGGATCAAGTCCCGGGTGACGGAGCAGATATAGATGAGTGACCACGCCCACATCCCCGACGAGGCCGAAACCCGCGCGCGCTGGGGCGATTTCGCGTGGACGCCCGAAAGCGCCGTAAAGGCCAAGGAAATTGTGGGCCGCTATCCGCCCGGTCGCCAGCAGTCCGCGTCGCTGCCGTTCCTTGACCTTGCGCAGCGGCAGGTGGGCGCGGCGACGCAGACGCAAGGCTGGCTGCCGGTGCCGGTGATCGAATTCGTCGCGCGCGAACTCGGCATGCCCTATATGCGGGTGTATGAAGTCGCGAGCTTCTACACGATGTTCAATCTGGCCCCCGTTGGCCGCTATCATGTGCAGGTTTGCGGGACGACGCCGTGCATGCTCGCGGGTTCGGACGATGTGTTTACCGCGTGCCAGAACCACGGGCTGATCAAGGGCAAGACGACCCCCGACGGCCTGTTCACGCTGACCGAGGTGGAGTGCCTGGGCACCTGCGCCAATGCGCCGATGGTGCAGATCAACGACGACAATTTCGAAGATCTCGACTATGATCGCATGACGAAGGTGCTCGAAGCACTCGCGCGGGGAGAGGCGCCAAAACCAGGCTCGCAGATCGGACGCCAAACGAGCTGTCCGGAGGGTGGCCCGACATCGCTGACGGCGATGGTTGACGACAATCACGATTACCGAGGGGAATGGGCATGAACGTCTTGATCGCAATCGGTTTTGCCCTGCTCGCGCTGTTCCTGCTGGTCGCGCTGGTGAAGCTCGCGTTCGGGCTGGTCGTGCTGGCGCTGGTGCTGGGCACCGGGGTGACGGCGTATTTCGTTACCGAAAAACTGATCGGGCAGGGGCGATAATGCTCGCTGACAAGGACCGCATTTTTACCAACGTCTATGGTTTCCAGTCCTGGGGGCTGGAGGCGGCGCTGAAGCGTGGCGATTGGGATAATACCAAAGCGTTGCTGGCGCTGGGGCCGGATACGATTATCGACCTGATCAAGGCGAGCGGCCTGCGCGGACGCGGCGGGGCGGGCTTTCCCACCGGCACCAAATGGAGCTTCATGCCCAAGGAACCAAAGGCGGATCGGCCCAATTTCCTGGTGATCAACGCTGATGAAAGCGAGCCGGGCAGCTGCAAGGACCGTGAGATCATCCGCCATGATCCGCACAAGCTGATCGAGGGGGCGCTGGTGGCGGGTTTCGCGATGCGCGCGCGCGCCGCCTATATCTATGTGCGCGGTGAATATATCCGTGAGGCGGAAACGCTGTTTGCGGCGGTGGCAGAGGCCTATGCCAAGGGATTGATCGGCAAAAATGCGTGCGGATCGGGTTATGATTTCGATGTGTTCGTCCACCGGGGCGCGGGCGCGTATATTTGCGGCGAAGAAACCGCGATGCTCGAAAGCCTGGAGGGCAAGAAGGGCCAGCCGCGCCTGAAGCCGCCCTTTCCAGCAGGTGCGGGGCTATATGGCTGCCCGACGACGGTGAACAACGTGGAGTCGATCGCAGTTGCGCCCACCATTTTGCGCCGCAGCCCCGAATGGTTCGCCAGCTTCGGGCGCGAGAATAACCGGGGCACCAAGCTGTTTCAGATCAGCGGCCATGTGAACCGCCCCTGCGTGGTCGAAGAATCAATGAGCATCAGCTTTCGTGAGCTGATTGAGGTGCATTGCGGCGGCATTCGCGGCGGGTGGGATAATCTGCTCGCGGTCATTCCCGGTGGCTCCTCCGTGCCGTTGGTGCCCGCCGCCGAAATTATGGATGCGCCGATGGATTTTGACGGGCTGAAGGCGCTGGGCAGCGGCCTTGGCACTGCCGCCGTGATCGTCATGGACAAGTCGACTGACATCGTCCGCGCGATCAGCCGCCTCAGCTATTTCTACAAGCATGAAAGCTGCGGCCAATGCACCCCGTGCCGCGAGGGCACCGGCTGGATGTGGCGCGTGATGGAACGGATGCGCACCGGCGACGCGGACATCAGCGAGATCGACACGCTGTATCAGGTGACCAAGCAGGTCGAGGGCCACACCATCTGCGCGTTGGGCGATGCGGCGGCATGGCCGATCCAGGGCCTGATCAAGCATTTCCGCCCCGAGATGGAACGCCGGATTGCCGAGAAGCGCGGCGGCGAAGCCCTGAAGATGGAGGCGGCGGAGTGAACTGGTCTAATAAAACTTCGTACTGGCAGCACCACTATGTGATCGAACAGTCAGCAACTGCTTTCTACGAGATGGAGCTGAAATACCCCTTGGTGTCGGCCAGGGTCCGCTCTGGCGAAATCAACCAAAGACCGGACCCCAATTATGTGTTCAAGGACGGTGATGCATTTGTGGACATATTCAGCGGCGTTTTTGCCGGCGAGCCGCTTAGCCTTGAATTGGAAGCCCAAAACCAAGAGTGGCGTGATTTCATCAAGGCAATATGCGGAATAGTGAGCCAAATTTTTTATGCATCTCGCACAGATATAGATTTGGCCAAAGATACAAATCTGACTGCCCGCGACCTCGCTGCACACGGTGAAGCGACTATTGCAAAGCTTGTTTCGCCATATTGGAAATCACTACGTATTTACGGCAAGCATTGGCTATATGACGAAAAACTCCGAGATTTGGTGTTATCGATCGTTCAGAAGCAATCGGAGCTTGATGCTTTGATGGAGGTCATCGATGCCTAAACTCAAAGTAGACGGCATCGAGATCGAAGTCCCCGCGGGCGCCACCGTGCTGCAGGCGTGCGAGATCGCCGGCAAGGAGATCCCGCGTTTCTGCTACCACGAGCGGCTGTCCATCGCGGGCAATTGCCGGATGTGCCTGGTTGAGGTGAAGCCCGGGCCGCCCAAGCCGCAGGCTTCGTGCGCGCTGCCCGCTGCTGAGAACCAGGAAGTGTTCACCAATTCGCCGATGGTCAAGAATGCGCGCGAAGGGGTGATGGAGTTTCTGCTCATCAACCACCCGCTTGATTGCCCGATTTGCGATCAGGGCGGCGAGTGCGATTTGCAGGATCAGTCGGTCGCTTATGGTCGCGGATGGAGCCGGTACGACGAGAATAAGCGCGCCGTGACCGAAAAGTACATGGGCCCCATCGTCAAGACGGTGATGACGCGCTGCATCCAATGTACGCGCTGCGTGCGCTTTGCCGAGGAGGTCGCCGGCGTCGAGGAAATCGGCGCGATCGGGCGTGGTGAGAACATGCAGATCACCAGCTATCTCGAACATGCCGTGACCAGCGAACTTTCGGGCAATGTGGTTGATCTGTGCCCGGTCGGTGCGCTGACCAGCAAACCTTATGCGTTCGAAGCGCGGCCCTGGGAGCTGAAAAAGACGCTGACCATCGACGTGATGGACGCGGTGGGCACCAACATTCGCCTCGATAGTCGCGGTCGGCAAGTGCTGCGCTGCCTGCCGCGCATCAACGAAGACGTGAACGAGGAATGGGCGACCGACAAGACGCGCCACGCGATTGACGGGCTGGTCCGCAAGCGGCTTGACCGGCCCTATGTTCGTCGGGGCGGTAAGCTGGTTGAGGCGAGCTGGGATGATGCTTTTGCGGCCATCGCGGCGGTAAAAGCGGGCAGCAGCGTGGCGGCGATTGCGGGCGACTTGGTCGATTGCGAGACGATGTATGCGGCCAAGGCGCTGCTCGCCAAAATGGGCTCCACGATGCTGGAGGGGCGGCAGACCGGCATGGCCTATGACGCCACATCGATGGCCGCGGTGAACTTCAATACGACGATTGCCGGCACTGAACGGGCCGATGCGATCCTGCTGGTCGGCACCAATTTGCGCTGGGAAGCGCCGCTGGTGAACACGCGGGTGCGCAAGGCGATCAAGCGCGGCGCAAAGGTGTTCGCGATCGGGCCGGAGACGGACCTGACGTACAAGGTGGAGTGGCTGGGCAATGGCCTGTCGGCGCTGAGCAAACTTCCCGATGCGGCGGCAGAGGCGTTCAAAAATGCGCAGCGGCCGATGATCATCGTTGGTGGTGCGGCGCTGAAATCGGGGCACGGCGCGGCGCTGGCCTTTGCCAAGAAGCACAAACTGGTGCGCACGCTGGAGGATGGCAGCGCGTGGAACGGTTTTAACGTGGTGCACATGGCGGCGGCCCGGATGGGTGGGTTGATGCTCGGCTATGCGCAACCCGGCGGCATTGCGGATATTGTTGCCACCAAGCCCAAGCTGGTGTTCTTTCTGGGCGCGGACGAGGTGGATTTCAGCCATTTCGCGGGCAGCTTCAAGGTCTATATCGGCCATCACGGTGACAAGGGCGCGGCGCACGCGGATGTCGTGCTGCCGGGCGCGAGCTATGCCGAGAAATCGGGCAGCTGGGTCAATCTGGAAGGGCGTGTGCAGCGCGGCGAGCAGGCGGTGTTCGCCCCCGGCGATGCGCGCGATGACTGGACGATCCTGCGCGCGCTGTCGGCGGTGATGGGGCACACGCTGCCGTTTGATACGCTCGATCAATTACGCGCTGAGATGGCGCGCGAAGTGCCCGCGCTCGGCCAATTGGGGCTGGTGACGTTCGATTGGGCACCGCCCAAGCTGGATGCCAAGGGAGAGGGTGAGATCGCCTATCCCATCAAGGATTTCTACCTGACCAACGCCATCTGCCGCGCCAGCCCGACAATGCAGCGCTGCTCGGCGGAGCTGGTGCACGGACAGGATTTTGCGGAGGCGGCGGAATGACCCATCCGATCTTTGTCACTATCCTTCGTAATGGCCCGACCCTTTTGTTGTGCATTGCCCTGTTCAATGTGGTGCTTGGCGGCATCTGGGGATTGACGTCGGGTGGCATTAGGGGATTTGTTTTTGGCGTGAATAGCGGCTTGCTCCCGTTTGTCGCGGCGCTGGTATTGGATCGGTTCGATCGCTGGCAGGCTGGTGCAGCATGACCTGGTGGTTCACTTATCTCGGCATGTCGTTTGGTGGCGCTTGGTTTCTGGCCACGCTGATCGATATCCTGCTCATCGCGCTGCCGGTGATGCTCGCGGTCGCGTTGATCATCTATGCTGATCGCAAGATCTGGGCGTCGATGGCGCTGCGGCGCGGGCCGAATGTGGTCGGGCCGTTTGGCATCCTTCAGTCGTTTGCGGACGGATTGAAGGTTTTCCTGCAGGAAACGATTATTCCGTCCAGCGCGAACAAGGGGCTGTTCCTGCTCGCGCCGATCATCACCTTTACAGTCGCGCTGATCGTGTGGGCGGTGGTGCCGTTTCAGGCTGATCTGATCCTGTCGAACATCAACGTCGGTCTTCTGTACGTGCTCGCGGCAAGTTCGCTCGGGGTGTACGGGATTATCCTGGCGGGCTGGTCATCCAACTCGAAATACCCGTTTTTCTCGGCGATCCGCGCGGCGGCGCAGATGGTGAGTTATGAGGTCGCGATTGGCTTTGTGCTGATTTCGGTGGTGCTGTGGACGGGCAGTTTCAATCTGGCCGCGATTGTTGAGGCACAGAAGAACGTCTGGGGCTTCGCGCTGTTGCCGGTCAACGGGTTCGCGTTCAACCCTTTGCTGTTCCCAATGGCGGTGGTGTTCTTCATCTCGTCACTCGCCGAAACGCAAAGGGCCCCGTTCGACCTGACCGAGGCGGAAAGCGAGCTCGTCGCGGGCTATCAGACCGAATATTCCAGCATGTCCTTCGCGCTCTACTGGCTGGGCGAATATGCCAATGTGATCCTCATGTGTACGCTGAACGCGACGCTGTTTTGGGGCGGGTATCTGCCGCCGCTCGATTGGGCACCGCTTTATTATGTGCCGGGCATCATCTGGCTGTTTTTGAAGATGTGCTTCTTCTTCTTCCTGTTCAGCTGGGTGAAGGCCACGGTGCCGCGTTACCGTTATGACCAGTTGATGCGGCTGGGGTGGAAGGTGTTTCTGCCACTATCGCTGGTGTGGGTGTTTTTGGTGAGCGGGTATCTGATGCTCGTTCGCGTGGGAGTTTCGGCATGAACATCGGCCAGACGATCAAGGCCTTCACGCTTTGGGAATTCCTGAAGGCGCACGCGCTGACGCTGCGGTATTTCTTCAAGGCCAAGGCGACGATCAACTACCCCTATGAAAAGAACCCCATTTCCCCGCGCTTTCGGGGGGAGCACGCGCTGCGCCGCTATCCCAATGGTGAAGAACGCTGCATCGCCTGCAAGCTGTGTGAGGCGGTTTGCCCGGCGCAGGCGATCACGATTGAAGCCGAGCCGCGTGATGACGGCTCCCGCCGCACAACGCGCTATGACATTGACATGACCAAGTGCATTTACTGCGGGCTGTGCGCAGAAGCGTGCCCGGTCGATGCGGTAGTGGAAGGCCCGAACTTCGAATTCGCGACCGAAACGCGCGAGGAACTGATCTACGACAAGGCGAAATTGCTCGATAACGGCGACCGGTGGGAACGCGTGATCGCGGCGAACCTTGCCGCCGATGCCCCGTACCGTTAAGCGGCCTGTGACTTCAGGGACCATCATGATTCACCAGACGCCCGTCATTCCCGCGAAGGCGGGAATCCAGCTGATTTGCCGTAGTGACCTCGGCTGCTGGACGTTCGCGTGCGCGGCGGCATTCGTCGACACGTCGGTTGGAATTGGCGCGTCATGATCCAGGTCTTCGCCTTTTACCTGTTTGCATCGATCGTGCTGATTTCGGGCGCGATGACGATTGCGTCGCGTAACCCGGTGCATTCGGTGCTGTGGCTGATTTTTGCGTTTTTCAACGCCGCCGGGCTGATGCTGCTGGTGGGCGCAGAGTTTATCGCGATGCTGCTGGTGATCGTTTATGTCGGCGCGGTATCGGTGTTGTTCCTGTTCGTCGTGATGATGCTGAACATCGATTTTGCTGAACTTCGGCAGGGATATGTGCGCTATCTGTGGCCCGGTTTTGCGTTGGCCGTTGCGTTGGCCGCCGAGTTGTTTGTTGCACTGGGCGCATGGAAATCCGGTGGCATCGCCCTTGGTCGGCGCATCGCGCCGATGATCGGCGATGTGCCCAATATCGAAGCCATCGGGAACCTGCTCTACACCCGCTATCTGTATATTTTTGAAGGTGCCGGGCTGGTGCTGCTGGTTGCAATGATCGGCGCGATTGTCCTCACCCACCGCCAGCGCGGCGGGGTGAAACCGCAGAACATCGCCAGCCAGGTCGCGCGCCGCCCGCAGGATGCCACGCGCAACGTCGATGCGCCGGTGGGCGAAGGGGTGAAGCTGTGATCGGCCTTGTCCATTATCTGGTCGTCGCCGCCATATTGTTCACCATGGGGGTGCTCGGCATCTTCTTGAATCGCAAGAACGTGATCGTCATCCTGATGGCGATTGAACTGATCCTGCTGGCGGTGAACCTGAACTTCGTCGCCTTTTCCGCCTTTCTCCATGATCTGGTGGGGCAGGTGTTTGCGATGTTCGTGCTGACCGTGGCGGCGGGTGAGGCGGCCATTGGGCTGGCCATTCTCGTCATCTATTTCCGTGGCCGCGGCACGATTGCGGTCGATGATATCAACCGGATGAAGGGGTAATCATTCGGTGATCCAACTCATTGTTTTCCTGCCGTTGCTCGCAGCGATTATCGCCGGGCTGGGCAACCGTGCCGTCGGCAATGTGCCGGCCAAGATCGTAACGACCGCCGCGCTGTTCGCGTCATGCGCGCTGTCATGGCCCATTTTCCTCAGCTTTGTGGCGGGCACCGCCAGCCCCAGCGTAACGCCGGTGTTCGACTGGATTCGCTCCGGCTCGCTCGACATCACCTGGGCACTGCGCGTTGATGCGCTGACGGCGGTGATGCTGGTCGTTATCACCAGCGTGTCGGCGCTGGTCCACCTGTATAGCTGGGGCTATATGGAGGAAGATCCGGATCAGCCGCGCTTTTTCGCGTATCTATCGCTGTTTACCTTTGCGATGCTGATGCTGGTGACCGCCGATAACATCGTCCAGATGTTTTTCGGCTGGGAAGGCGTGGGCCTCGCCAGTTATTTGCTGATCGGTTTCTGGTTCCGCAAACCCAGCGCCAGTGCTGCCGCGATCAAGGCATTCGTCGTCAACCGCGTGGGTGATCTGGGCTTCATGCTCGGCATTTTTGGCACCTATTTGGTGTTCAACACGGTGCAGATTGATGAGATTCTGCGGCTCGCGCCCGGCATGGCGGGGTCGACAATTGGGTTCCTGTGGTTCCGTGCCGATACGATGACGGTGCTGTGCCTGTTGCTGTTTGTGGGCGCGATGGGCAAATCGGCGCAGCTTGGCCTCCACACCTGGCTGCCCGACGCGATGGAGGGGCCAACCCCTGTCTCCGCGCTGATCCATGCCGCCACGATGGTGACGGCGGGCGTGTTCATGGTGTGCCGCCTGTCGCCGATGTTTGAGACGAGCCCGTTCGCGCTTGGCGTGGTGACGACGGTGGGTGCCGCAACCTGTCTTTTCGCGGCGACGATCGGCCTGGTGCAGACCGATATCAAGCGCGTGATCGCTTATTCGACCTGCTCGCAGCTCGGCTATATGTTTTTTGCAGCGGGCGTCGGCGCTTATGGCGCGGCGATGTTCCACTTGTTCACACACGCCTTCTTTAAGGCGCTGCTGTTCCTGGGCGCGGGCAGCGTGATCCACGCCATGCACCATGAACAGGATATGCGGTTCTATGGCGGACTGCGTAAATCAATCCCCGTCACCTTCTGGGTGATGATGATGGGCACGCTGGCGATTACCGGGGTGGGCATTCCGGGCGTGATCGATGGGTTGCCCGCGATTGGCTTTGCCGGTTTCCATTCCAAGGACGCGATCATCGAAAGCGCCTGGGCATCGGGCCAGTCGGGCGCGTCGATTGTCGGGATGATCGTGGCGTTGCTGACCAGTTTCTATTCGTGGCGGCTGATGTACCTGACCTTCTACGGCAAGCCGCGCTGGGCGCAGTCCGAACATATCCAGCACGCGATGCACGCGCATAGCCATGATGATCACAACCATCACAACCATCACGACCATCACGACCATCACGACCATCATGATCACGCGCACGGGGCAGGTGATGGCACGGCGGGCTATCATCCGCATGAAAGCCCCTGGTCGATGCGGTTGCCGTTGCTGCTGCTGTCGGTCGGCGCAATCGCAGCGGGCTATGTATTTCACGGCGCGTTCATTGAACCGGCGGCGGGTGAGGAATTCTGGAAGGGCAGCATCGCGTTTCGCGAACACCTGATGCACGCCGCGCATGAAGTGCCGTTGCTCGTCAAACTCAGCGCAAGCATTGCGATGCTGCTGGGGCTGGGCGGGGCTTATTACGCCTATATCGTGCGGCCCGCATTGCCGGGGCAAATCGCGCGCAGTTTCAGCGTTGTATATGATTTTCTGCTCCACAAATGGTATTTTGATGAGCTGTACGATCTGCTGTTCGTGAAGCCTGCGTTCGCGATTGGCCGCCTGTTCTGGCACCGGGGGGACGAGCAGACGATCGACCGGTTCGGGCCAAACGGGGCGGCGTTCATTGTCGCTTCTGGCGCGCGGATGGCCGGGCGGCTGCAGACCGGGTACATTTATACCTATGCATTTGTGATGCTGATCGGGCTGACCGCCGTCGTCACCTGGGCGATTGCGAGCTGATGGCGATGACTGGCCTTCCGATCCTCACCCTAATGATCGCGGTGCCCGCCCTCGCGGCGGTGCTGTGCCTGTTCCTGAGCGCCAGCAATGCGCGCTGGGTGGCGCTGGCCGCGACGCTGATCGATTTCGCGCTCGGCTGTTACCTATGGGCGCATTTCGACATTGGCGGGCCGCAGTGGCAGTTTGTTGAACATGCCCAATTGCCGCTGTTCGGTCGGTTCGGCTGGGCGCTGGGGATTGATGGTTTCGCGCTGATGCTGATCATGCTCAGCGTGTTCCTGATGCCGATCTGCATCGGCGCGAGCTGGGACAATATTCAAAAGCGCGTGCCTGAATATATGGCGGCGTTTCTTGTTACAGAAATGCTGATGATCGGCACATTTGCGGCACAGGACTTGTTCCTGTTCTACGTCTTTTTCGAAGCCGGGCTGATCCCGATGTACCTGATCATCGGCATCTGGGGCGGCGCGAACCGCATTTATGCCAGCTATAAATTCTTCCTCTACACGCTGCTCGGATCGGTGCTGATGCTGATCGCGATGCTGTGGATGGCGCAATATGCGGGCACCACCGATATCCCGACGCTGCTGAACACCGATTTCCCCGATTATGCCCAAACTTGGCTGTGGCTGGCGTTTTTCGCATCGTTTGCAGTGAAGATGCCGATGTGGCCGGTGCATACCTGGCTGCCCGATGCGCATGTGCAGGCACCCACGGCGGGATCGGTGATTTTGGCGGGCGTGCTGCTGAAGCTGGGCGGATATGGCTTCCTGCGTTTCTCGGTGCCGATGTTCCCGGAAGCTTCGGCGCAACTCACCTGGCTGATCTTGGGGCTGTCAGCGGTGGCGGTGATTTATACCTCGCTGGTCGCGCTGGTGCAGTCCGACATGAAAAAGCTGATCGCCTATTCCAGCGTTGCGCATATGGCGATTGTGACGATCGGCCTGTTCGCGTTCAACCAGCAGGGGATTGAGGGCGCGATGATCGTGATGCTCAGCCACGGGCTGGTTTCCGCCGCACTGTTCCTGTGCGTTGGCGTAATTTATGATCGGCTCCACACGCGCGAGATCAGCCGCTATGGTGGCCTCAGCATCAACATGCCGCGTTATGCCGCGTTGTTCCTGCTGTTCACGATGGCATCAGTCGGCCTGCCCGGCACCAGCGGTTTTGTTGGCGAGTTTCTCAGCCTGGCGGGCACTTATCAGGTGTCGGCCACCGCCACTTTGCTCTGCACCACGGGTATTATTTTGGGGGCGGCGTATATGCTGTACCTGTATCGCCGGGTCGCCTTTGGCGAAATTGTGCATGAAGATGTGCGCGCCATGCCTGATCTGTCGGCGCGCGAACTGGCGCTGCTGGTGCCAATTGCCGCCGCCGTGCTGTGGATGGGGGTGTATCCTGAGAGCTTTCTGGCCCCGATGCGTGATGATGCCACCACATTGGTCGCCCGCGTAGCGCGCGCGACGCCAGCGGGCGATTCGCTGCCAACGCCGGGCAAGGTTGCGGCCCAACCACTGGCCGATGTGCCCCATGCGGAGGCGCACTGATGGATTACACCGCCAGTCTGGTGATGACCCTGCCCGAAATCGTGCTGTCGCTCGGCGCGCTTGCGTTGATGCTGGTCGCGGCATGGGGCGGGCAGGCGGCGTCGCGGGCGATATCATGGGCGGCGGTCGCCGTGCTGATCGGTGCCGCCATTGCCCTGATCGGCCCGGCATCCAATGGCGGTCCGGCATTTTACGGGCTTTACAAGGCCGATGCCTTTGCGGCGTTCTGCAAGGTGCTGATTTACGGCGCGGCCGCGGTGGCGATCATCATCGCGCCGCGCTTTTTCGATTCGACCGGTGGCGATAATCTGCGGCCGGAATATCCGGTTCTGATCCTGCTGTCGGCGATTGGCATGGGGATGATGGTGTCGGCGGGCGATTTGCTGACGCTCTATGTCGGCCTCGAACTGCAGAGCCTTGCCGCGTACGTGCTGGCCAGCTTCATGCGGCAGGATGCGCGTTCGGCGGAGGCTGGCCTGAAATATTTTGTGCTTGGCGCGCTGGCCAGCGGCATCCTGCTCTATGGCATGTCGCTGGTGTACGGCTTTTCGGGCACCACCTTGTTCAGCTCAATCGCGACGGCGTTTGTTGAGGGGCATTCAAAGGGGCTCACCTTCGGGCTGGTGTTCGTATTTGCCGGGCTTGCGTTCAAGATCAGCGCGGTGCCGTTCCACATGTGGACGCCGGACGTTTACGAAGGCGCGCCAACCCCCGTCACCATGTTTTTTGGCAGCGCGCCCAAGGTGGCGGCGATTGCGCTCACCGTGCGGGTCGCGGTGGAGGCGATGGGACCTGCGGTACTCGAATGGCGGCAAATTGTGATCTTCGCCTCGCTCGCGTCCATCGTTCTCGGCGCGGCGGGGGCAATTGGGCAGTCCAATATCAAGCGTCTGCTCGCCTATTCGTCGATCAACAATGTCGGCTTCGCGCTGGTCGGCTTGGCGGCGGGATCGACAGAGGGCGTGGCCGCCGTGCTCGTCTATCTGACGATCTATGTGGTGATGACGTTGGGCAGCTTTTTGATCGTGTTGCAGATGCGCGGGCTGGACGGGCAGCCGGTGGAGGCGCTGGATAGCCTGGCCGGCCTTTCGCGCACCCAGCCGCGGCTTGCGCTAGCGCTGGCGATTATGATGTTCTCCCTGGCAGGCATTCCGCCGCTGTTCGGCTTTTACGCCAAGTTTGCTGTGTTCTGGGCCGCGGTGCAGGCGGGGCTTTTCGCCTTTGCCGCCATCGGCATCGCTGCATCGGTGATCGGAGCCTATTATTACCTCCGCGTGGTCAAAACGATGTATTTTGATGAACCAGACGGCGCAGGTTTTGCGCCGATGGAAAGCCGGATCGAAGGCGGGCTGATCTTCGCGTCGGCCGCATTCCTGTCGCCGCTGGGCTATCTGGCCATCCCGGCAATGGGCGTGTGGAGCATGGCGGCGGCCAAGGTATTGTTCCCATCGTAACAATCCGCACGGTCGCCGAAACCGGATCGACCAATGCCGATATGATCGCACTTGCGGCGTCGGGCGCTGATGAGGGGATGTGGCTGCGCGCCGAACGCCAGACGGCGGGACGCGGTCGGCAGGGCCGGGCGTGGCAATCGCCGCCTGGTAATCTCTATGCGAGCACGCTGGTCAGGCTGCGTACCGGTGATCCGCCCCCGGCCACGCTCGCGTTGGTCGCTGCCGTGGCGCTTGAAGAAGTGGTGTCGGCATATCTGGGGCATCAGGACGCGCGACTGAAATGGCCCAATGATCTGCTGCTGTGCGGGGCCAAACTGTCGGGCATATTGCTCGAACGATCGGGTGACGCGATTGTGATCGGGTTCGGCGTCAATCTGGCGCATCATCCGGTTGATCTGGATCGTCCGGCGACCAGCTTGGCCGCGCACGGTGTAACGCCAGACCCCGATGATTTTGTCGCAACGCTTGGTGAAGCGGTGGCCCGTTGGGTGGGCCGGTGGCGCGGCGAGGGGCTGGGTCCGGTGCGTGATCGCTGGACGCTGCGCGCGCACCCGCCCGGTACAGCACTGACGGCACGTTTGCCTGATGGCAGCGCGCTGGACGGCATTTTCGACCGGCTGGATAATGACGGCGCGCTCATCCTGCGCTTGGCGGACGGCACTGCGCGTGTCATTCACGCAGGCGATGTTTTTTTGATTTGAGGTGCGAGTGCCGACGATAACAGGAGTCCATGATGCTGCTCGCGATTGATGCCGGGAATACCAATGTCGTGTTTGCGCTGGTGAAGGACCACGCGATCATCGCGCGCTGGCGCATCGCCACCGATCCGCGCCGCACGGCGGATGAATATGCGGTGTGGCTGAGCCAGTTGCTCCAGCTGGAGGGGCACGACCGCGCGGAGATCAGCGGCGTGATCATTGCCACCGTGGTGCCGCGCGCGCTGCATAATCTGCAGACGCTGGCCCGCAAATATTTCGGCGGCGAACCGCTGATTGCCGGGCAGCCGCCGGTGGAATGGGGCATTGAGATTGACGTGAAGGAACCCGGATCGCTGGGGGCGGACCGCGCCGTCAACACCGTGGCGGCGCATGCGCTGTATCCCGGCGATCTAATCGTCATTGATTTCGGCACCGCGACAACATTTGATCTGGTCGATTACACTGGGGCGTACAAAGGTGGCATCATCTGCCCTGGCATCAACCTGTCGCTGGATGCGCTGGTAACCGCCGCCGCCAAGCTGCCGCGCATCGCGATAGAGGCACCTGCGGATATGAGCGTGATTGGACGCGATACCGTTAGCCAGATGCATATTGGCATTTACTGGGGTTATATCGCGATGATGGAGGGCCTGGTCGCCCGCATGAAAGCGGAGGTTGGCCGCCCCGTAAAGGTGATCGCTACTGGCGGCCTTGCCATATTGTTTGAAAAACAGACCGATGTTTTCGACCATGTCGAACCCGATCTGACCATTCAGGGGCTGGCGATGTTGTGGGATCGCGCCCATATAGCGCAGTAGAGTTTTGCAGCGGCGCCCCCGTGCGGGCAGCGCCGCTATCCTATTCTCGGCAATATTAACGCGCGTAACCGCGCACACCATGGCCGTTCGCAGGTGCGGGTGGCCGCAATTGAAAGAACAAGAATTTAGTGACTGTCCCTAAGAAAGAACTCCTGTTCCTGGCCCTTGGCGGGTCGGGCGAAATCGGCATGAACGTCAATCTTTATGGCTGCGATGGCAAATGGGTGATGGTGGATTGCGGCATCACCTTTGCCGATCCCAATTACCCTGGTGTCGACGTGATCCTGCCCGATCTGGCGTTTATCGAAGAGCGGATCGACGATCTGCTCGGAATCGTGCTGACGCATGGACATGAGGATCATATCGGCGCGCTGCCCTATCTGGCGGAGGATCTGGGCGTGCCGTTGTTCGCATCGCCCTTCACCGCCGGGCTGATCCGCGGCAAGCTGGACGAAGAAGGCATTGCCGACCGGGTGAAGCTGAACATCGTCAAGGCTGGCAAGGATTTCCAGCTGGGGCCGTTTGGTTTCCGGTTTGTGCCGGTGGCGCATTCGATTCCGGAAGGCAACGCGCTGCTGATCACCACGCCGTATGGTAAGGTGTTCCACACCGGCGACTGGAAACTGGACGACAGCCCCGTTATCGGCGCGCCCGCCAGTGCAGAGGTGATGACGGCGATTGGCGACGAAGGCGTTCTCGCGCTGGTGTGCGATTCAACCAATGTGTTCAATCCCGAAGCATCGGGCTCTGAAAGCAGTGTGCGGCAGGGGCTGTATGATGTTGTTACCGCCGCCAAGGGTCGTGTGCTCGTCACCACCTTTGCCTCCAACGCCGCGCGCCTCAAAACGCTGGGCGAGGTGGCGCGCGATACTGATCGCGCCATTTGCGTGGCCGGGCGCTCGCTCGACCGCATTCTGAAGGTGGCGCAGGCCACCGGTTACCTCACCGATTTCCCAGAGTCCGTCGATTGGGACACCGCGATGCGGATGCCGCGCGACAAGGTGCTGATCGTCGCCACCGGCGGGCAGGGGGAGGAACGCGCAGCACTCGCGCGCGTGGCGTTCGGGTCGCACACGATCGCGCTCGATGCGGGCGATACCGTGGTATTCTCGTCAAAACAGATCCCCGGCAATGAGGTCGCAATTGGGCGTATCCAGAATGCGCTGGCGGCCAAGGGCGTGATTATGATCACGGATCGGCAGGCGCATGTGCATGTGTCTGGCCATCCCGGCCGCCCTGAACTCGCGACGATGTATGGCTGGATTCGGCCTGAGTTGCTCATGCCCGTCCACGGCGAGATGCGGCACATGATGGAACATGCGCGCTTTGGCTTGTCACAGGGTGTGCCGCGCGCGCTGGTCCAGTCCGATGGTGATATCGTGCGGCTTGCTCCGGGTGCCCCGGTCAAGATCGGCAATGCGCCGGTCGGGCGGCTGGTGCTGGACGGTGATGTCATCCTGCCCGCTGATGGCACCACGATCAACGAACGACGCAAGCTGGCGCTGAACGGCCAGATTTCGGTCGCGGTCGCGGTGGGCAAGAACGGCGCGCTGATGGGCCACCCGCAGCTCAAAATTCAGGGCGTACCCGTGGAAGAAGACCGCGATCCGTTTCTGGATGAGGCAAGCGATGCCGCCGCCAAGGCCGTGCGTGACGGCGGCAAGGACCGCAACAAAACCCGCGAGCAGGTGCGTCTTGCCGTGCGGCGGGTTGCGTCGCGCTGGACGGGTAAAAAGCCAATTGTCGATGTGTTGTTGATCGAGGCATAGCGCGATGCAGATCACCTCAATGCTCGCCATCTACTTTCTGATGTGGGCGTTTTCGATCTTCCTCGTCCTGCCGTTCGGCGTGCGGACGGCCGACGAGGCGGGGACGCAGCGCATCCCCGGCCAGGCCGAAAGCGCGCCGCACCAGTTCAGCTTTGGTCGCATCGCGCTGCGCACCACGATTGTCGCGACGACGATGTTCGTGCTTTTCCTGCTGAACTACGAATTTGGCTGGGTGCGGGCGGAGACGTTCGACTTTTTCGGGGGCATGAAGCCTGTCACGTGATTGGTTTCGCGCTTGCGCGTTGGCGTGCGATAGATGTGGCCCAGGGTGAGGATCGAAACCATCCTGCCAGCATCAGTTCGGATTTTCAGATCGCCGAACACATATTCAAATTGCTCATAATAGTTCCAGTTGGTCACGACGACGAATGTATCTCTACGCGTTCGCGAGCGATAGACGTCCCAGTTCTTCGATCCGATGGCCGGGATCACCGACCATAACCACTGCTGCCACCCGTCAGCCTTGGGAATACCGGCCGAATATCCGACATGGCGCTGCGTGCCGGGCCCGCGAAACATTTTTGAAATCGGATCGAGCAGTTCCTTGTGGGCCTTTCCACCAAGGACAACGAAGGTGCACCTGTCCTCCGTCAACTTGATTTTGGCGTGTGGGGGTTCAGTGTTTATCTGCTCCGTCTTGAAGATCAGCGTCCGCCCTTCGCCATCGGCGGCTAGCATGAATGACACGGTGGCCGGGTCGGTAATCTTTAACCGGGCGCGAATGTCATCGCTGGTCGGCTCCCAGTCGAGATCGCTTTCGGGCGATAGCGCCGCCCCGTGCAGGCGATTGGGGTCGAAGCAATGCTTGCGGAAATAGTCGATCGTGGTTGGCCGCGCATGCGGTGGGCCGGGCTTTGCGCGAACAATGATATCGCCCACTCCGCCGCCATCATCGGCGACCTGTGACGATTGTGGCTCGCCGAAGGCGGAGGCTGCCACCAGCGTGAGCGCCAGGCCAAAATGAACGGTCGACACGGTTGTAATCACCCACTGCCTAAACGCTTGTAAAAATTATCGAAGCTGGCGATTGGCGTCAATTGTGGTTGGTCTGGATTTGTCCTTATGGGGTGGCAGACGGCCAAAGGCATCTGTGGTGGAGCCACTCAAGCGCCCCCCAGTGCCCGCAACCCCCTACGTCCGCAGCCGCTCAATCGCCTGGGCAAGGGCCACATAGAGCTTGCCCATGTCTGACGACAACAACGTCACTCCCATGGGTGATCCGTCGCGTTGGGCCAGGACGGTGCGGAGCATTGCCTCGAAATCGTGAATATAGCGGTTCACTTGTTCGCGGAACGGGCCCTCATCGTCGTACAACCGCGCCACATCGCGCGCTTCGCCCGTATCAAGCAGGCGGACGGCACGGCGGGTGAAGACGCCGCGATCGCCCTTCAGATAGGCAGACCAGGCGCTGTCGGATACTTCGGTTGAAAAGCTTTTGGCGATGTCGATTGCGCCGGAATTGAGCGATTCGATCAACAGCGATGCGCGCCTTGCAAAGCTGTCGCTCTCGGCCTTTTCTCGTTCGGCGCGGGCATCTTCGATGCGGTTTTCCACCAGCGATGTCGTTTCTGCAATCGTCAGCATCTGGCGCGTCAATCGTTCAGATGCGCGCCCGGCGGCGTTAACCGCATTGTCTGCGGCTTCGGCAATGGCGTTGACCTGGCGTTCCACCGCATTGCCCACCGCGCGCTGCATTGCCTGTGCGCTGGCGAGTTCGAGCGAGCGGGCAGCTTCGGGGATTACTGTCGACAGCGTTTCGCGCGCGCGGTCTGCAGCGGTGCTGGCGGTATCACGAACACGGATCAACGCTTCAATCAGGCGCGGGGCGGCCTGTTCGGCAAAGTCATGCGTGCGGCTGATCGCCTCGTCCAGCGTGCCGCCAATCGCCCCGGCCTTGTCGCGACCGTCTTCCAGCGTCTGGAGCAGCAGCCCTGATAGCTGATCGAGCGTATGGCGCTGCGTTTGGATGACCTGGGCGATCGCCTCAATCGCATCATGCGTGCTTTCCGCCGCTGTCACCAATGAAAGCAGTTCGGGCTTGGCACCTGCCACCACATTGCGGCTGCTGGCGATGCGCGCATCAAGCCTGGCGAGCGCCTCTGGCAAGGTTTCGTCAATTTCGCGGGCGGCTGCGTCCAAGGCGGTTAGCAGGTCTTCGGCAGTGCCGATCACCTTCATCGCCATATCATCGCCGACCCGCAGCGTTTCGGTCATCGCTTCGGTTGATCCCCCGAGCGCGCTGATCGATGCAGCGAGCATCTGGGTGCGTTCAATACCCCTGCTGTGGAAAGCAGCGACCTTTTGCTCGACCTGGGTGAAGCCAGCATCGGCGTTGTTGACCAGCACCTCGCTGGCGATCCGCTGTTCGTCCAGCCGCGCGGCGATCCGGTCGATCATCGTTTCAATAGCGCTGATGCGGCCCGAAAGCGCCTCAACCGCTTCTTTGCCTGCATTATGCAGCGATGCCTGATTCACCTCGACCATCGCCAGCATTGCATCGCCCTGCGCGGCAATGCCCTTGCGCGCCTCGTCAACAGCATCGGCGGTGCGCGACAGCAGTCCGTCGACCGCGTCAGACATTTCAGCGGTAACGCTTTCCAGCCTGGCACCAGCGGTTTCGCTGGTGGTTTCCATGCGGGCGATGTGGGAGGCCAGTTTTTGGGCGGCCATGCCGGCCATTGCATTGGCTTCGCGGCCCCGTTCCTGTAGCGCGCTCATCTGGGCATCAAGCGCAGCGGTATGTTCGCTCGCCACCAGCGCCGTTGCTTCCAGCGTTTTCGCCATGCCGGCGGTTTCGCCGTGCGCCTTAGGCAGCGACGCCAGCAACGTGGACAGATTATTCTGGGCGATGGTGATCGCGTCAGCCAGCTTGCGGGCCTGATCATCAGCCGTGGCGATTTCGTGCCCCATGCCGTTGCTGATCGCGGCCAGCCTTTCGCTCGCGCCGTCGCCCATTTTCATCAGATCATTGGTCTGGCGGGCCAGCGCATCGCGATTGGCGTCAATCTGGCGGGATACGATGGCGATGGTGCGTTCCAGCGCTGCTGCTTCAGCCCGCATTTGCCGGGCGGTTGCGCCAAAACGATGCGCTTCGGCAGTGCTTGATCGCATCGCCAGCAGCCACAAAATACCCACCAGGGCAGGCGGAACGCACAAGCTCGCGACAAACTGGACCAGTTCAATGGGCGCCAGTCCCAATTCCAGCCGCGGCCAACTGAGCCATAGCATCGATGCCAGCCAACCGACGATCGCCAGAATAGCTATCGCTGGCCCCACAATGCGCGTGAATCCACCCGTTTGCGGGGGTCCCACATCCGGCGCATCCAATGCCGAGTCTGGCGGTGTCGTGGGCGATATTTCCGGCTGGGCTGCTGGCGGCGTGGAGGGCAGCATTGGTTCGGGCGAAACATTGGTCACCACGATATCCCTATCTGACGCTGCACCGGCAACGTTCAACCGCAAGTCGATGATCCGCGAACCCACATTCATCCCCCTCGTTTACCATGATTTTGCGTCGCGCAAAGTAAATTGCATAAACCTTGCCTTAAGGGTTGCGGCCTATCTTTCAGACTATGGCTTATGATCCCGGTGCAATTGATGCGACCTTGGCGGCAGCGGTGGGTGATGAGCCTGCGTTAATCGCTGAACTGCGTGAGGCATTTGTCGACAGTGCTTATCGTGCTGTGAAATCAATGGAATCAGCGGTTGCACCCAGCGAGTGGCGCGCAGCTGCACTGCGCCTTAAAGGGCTGGCGGCCAGTTTTGGTGCGGTCCGCCTGCTCGCCATCGCGACCGAGGCGAGCGAAAGCTTGCCGCATGCACCCCAGATGCTGCAACGCGTGCGCCGCGCCGTGGAACGCATTTAGCCCCTTTGCCAAGCCGCATCAGAGGCCGTAAGCGCCCCGGATGCTTGCAGGGCTGATTTTCGCAACCGACGACGCCAATGACCGGCCCGATATGCTGGCGGCAACGCTGCCATTCGGCGGCGCGACGCTGATTGAGTTTCAGGCGCGGTTGCTGATGGGGGCCGGCGCTGGGCAGCTTATCATCGTCGTTACCCGGTTAAGCCCCGAACTGGTTGGTGCCGTGGCGCGCATGAAGCGGCGCGGGATTGCGGTGGATGTCGTGCGATCCGCGCGCGAGGCGGAGGAAAAACTCCATCCGCTCGCCCGTGTGCTGGTGGTCGCAGACGGGCTGGTGACAACCGAACCGGTGATCGCGCTGTTGAGCGGGGAGGGGAGTGATACCCTGCTGGTGACCACCGATGCCGATGCGCTGCCAGGGCTTGAGCGGGTGGGCGCGAATGCGATCTGGGCCGGTCTGGCGCGCGTAGAGGCGCAGCGGATTGCCGATGTCGCCGCTTTGCCGCGCGATTATGATTTTGAATCAACGCTGTTGCGGGTCACGGCGCAGGCCGGTGCCGATCATCTGTTACTGCCCAGCGGTGAAACGCGTGACGGGCACGGCATAGAGCGCGATGCTGCGCGGCTGCAATTGCGCAACGACAGCGTCGTCGCCGCGTTTGTTTCAAACCGCATTGCCTGGGTTGACCGTTATGTGATCGCGCCGATTGCACGCCGGGCGCTGCGGCCGCTGATTGCGCGCGCGACCCCGGCATTGGCGGTTGGCGGGGTGTCCGCCGGGGTGCTGGCCGCCGGGCTGGGGCTGATCGGCTGGGGCTGGCCATTTTTTGGATTGCTGGCCGTGCTGCCATCGATGCTTGGCCTGTCGATTGGCGCGGTGCTGGCGTGGATGCGCGACGATCCGTTTCAGGCCCGGCTGCTGCGCGGTGCAATTGCCGGTGGGGCGGCGGCAACCGCGATGATGCTGGGGTTCGCCAATAGTGTGGCTGAAGGAACGGGGACGGGCGTGGCGCTGGCCGTAACGCTGTGTGTGGCTGCCGGATTGGCCGAACGCGGTGCCAATGATCGCATTCGCCGA
>JBBSCC010000020.1:0-23680 GCA_038250735.1 Sphingomonadales bacterium
ACATGAAGACTTGTTTGGTGGTCGACGATTCAAAGGTGATCCGCAAGGTTGCGCGGCACATTCTGGAAACGCTGAATTTTGAGGTCAGCGAAGCAGGCGATGGCCGTGAGGCGCTGGAAAGTTGCCTTAAATCCGCGCCGGACGTGATCCTGCTTGATTGGAACATGCCCGTCATGGGCGGAATGGATTTCCTTCGCGCGCTGCGTGAAAGCGCTGTCACGCGCCGTCCCAAAGTGGTGTTTTGCACAACGGAAAACGGCATGGCCTATATCCGCGCCGCGATCGAAGCGGGGGCAGACGAATATGTCATGAAGCCGTTTGACCGCGAGACGCTGGAAAGCAAACTTCAGATCGTCGGCGTGGCCTGATCGGAGTAAAGCCGGTGCGCCCTGCCACCTTGAACCCCCTGACAACGATATCGGATGCGGGCATTGCGCGCGTGCTGATCGTCGATGATTCGGTGGTCGCGCGCGCCGTAATCGCGCGTATGCTGGATGCGACTGACCGGTTCATGGTGGCAGGCGCTGTTGCGGACGCCCGCGCTGCCCTCGCTTTTCTTGAAAAAAACCGCGTCGATATCATCCTGCTCGATATCGAAATGCCAGGTGTCGATGGGTTGACCGCGCTGCCCGACATCATCGTCGCGGGCCAGGGTGCGCGCGTTCTGATCGTGTCGTCATCCTGTGCCGAAGGGGCTGCCGCCACTATCCAGGCGTTGACGCTGGGTGCCGCTGATACCCTGGTCAAGCCAAGCGTCGGCAATCTGGTGGGCAAATTCGGCGATATTCTGGAGGAAAAGCTGGCGCGCCTGCTCGACGGTGGCGATCGGGTGCCGTGCGCGATAACCCCCTATGTTCATTCAACCGCCATTGCCGATGATTTCGATATCGTTGCCATCGGCGCGTCGACCGGGGGCATCCACGCGCTCAGCATGTTGCTGCGGGCGTTGCCGGCTTCATGCCAGCTCCCCATCCTGATTACCCAGCATTTGCCGCCATCCTTCATGCCGTATTTCGCGGCGCAGGTTGCAGTACTGGCCGGCAGGCCGTGTGTTGTCGCAACCGATCATATGCGCATCGAACGCGGGCGGATTATCATTGCGCCGGGCGAATCTCATATGCGGTGCGTCAGTTACGGCGATGGCGTGTCGATCAGGCTGACGACAGAAAAATCGAGCACTGGGTGTATGCCGTCGGTTGACCCGATGTTTCAGACGGTTGCCGATGTGTACGGCGCGCGCGCGCTGGCCATTGTGCTTAGCGGCATGGGCCGTGACGGCACTGATGGTGCACGGCACATAAAAAACACCGGGGGCGCTGTAGTGGTGCAGGACCAGGCTAGTTCGGTCGTGTGGGGCATGCCCGGCTCGGTTGCTGGCGCCGGGATTGCCGATGCTATCCTGCAACCAGGGGAAATTGGCCGCTTGGTCGCCCAACAGCGCAGGCCTGCGCGATGATTTTCAACCGTCAACCCACCGCCCAAACGGGCGCGATGACCGTGCTGGCGTCGCTGCTCGAAGCGCGTACCGGGCAACAGATTGCTGCAAATCGCGCATGGCGGATTGAAACCGCGCTGAAACCCGTGTTGAAAATTCGGGGGCATGAGACGCTGGATCAACTCGTGGCCGAATTGCTCGATGATCACAGTGGGATCATCGCCGATATGGTCGTTGACGCGCTATTGAACCAGGAAAGCTCGTTTTTTCGCGACGCCAGCGTGTTTGACACCGTCGTTTCGGCGATTGATGCACGCCAGCAGCCTGGTGGGCGCCGACCCCGGATATGGTCTGCGGCCTGTTCGACCGGCCAGGAACCATTATCACTTGCGATGTTGTTTGCTGATCGGTTCGAAAAAACCGGCCAGGCCGAACCCGAGATTTTGGCCACCGATGTATCTGACGCCGCGATTCAGCGGGCCCGTGCGGCGCGATTTTCGCAGTTCGAAATTCAGCGCGGGCTGCCGGTGCGCCAGATGATCAAATGGTTTGAGGCCGACGGATCAGATTGGCTGGCCAGCCCTGAACTGGTGCGTAAAATCAACTTTCGCCGCCACAATCTGGTCGGTGATCCGGCCCCGGCGGGGCGGTTTGACGTGGTGTTGTGCCGTAATGTGCTGTTCTATCTGTCGCCAACGCTGCGCAAACGCGTGTTCGACTTGCTGGCGGAAGTGATCCGGCCCGGTGGGTTGCTGGTGCTGGGTGCGGGCGAAACGGTAACCGGTCAGACCGATGCATTTGCACCGAGTGCTGAGTATCGCAGCCTGTATGAACGTTTGGCAGCGCCCGCCATTCAGCTTTCGTCGGTCGCTGCCTGAAGGCTGCGCGGTTTACTTTGGCGGCCCGCCGCGCCAAGCGGCGATGATGGACCTTGCCACACCCATCCAAAAGCCAATCTTCGGGCCGCAAGATCTGATCGCCGTTGTTGCGATGAACGTGCTCTGGGGGCTGAATGTCGTCGCGGTAGAGGTATCGGTCGATGCGGTATCGCCGATGACGGCCGCTTTTCTCCGCCAGACCATCGTCCTGCTCGTTTGTGCCAGCGCGCTGCGGATTGTGCCGGGCAAAATGCGCGCGTTGACGGCGCTAGGGCTGCTGTCGGGCGGGGCCTTTTATCTTGCGCTCAACCTGTCGCTGGCAGTGTCGACCAATGTGGGCGCGTTGGCGATTGCCGGCCAATTGGGGGTGCCCTTTGCGCTGCTGCTATCAATCGCGATTTTCAAGGAACGCATTCACTGGCCGCGAATGACCGGGATTGCCCTGTCGCTGCTGGGGGTTGGCATTTTGGTGTTTGATCCGGCGGCGGGCAAGGAACTGCTCGGCCTTGGCCTTACCGCGCTGGGCAGCCTTTTTTGGGCGATCGGATCGCTGATTCAGCGTAAGCTGACCGGTGTTCGCATCCTGACCATTTATGCTTGGATTGGGCTGTGGGGCAGCGTCACCCTTGGGCTGGCAGCCTGGGCGTTTGAACCGGCTGCGGTTGCCGCCATTCCTGATATTCCGCTCCATACGCTGGCCTGGATTGCTTTTTCGGCGATTGGATCGACCGTGATGGCTCACGGCGCGATGACGTGGCTGTTACAGCGTCATGCGGTGGGGGTGGTAACGCCACTGACGCTTGCAGCACCGGTGATTTCGGTCTTTACCGCTTCGTGGTATTTCAACACGCCGGTGACGGCGATTATGCTGATCGGGGGGGCATTGGCGATGCTGGGCGTAGCAATTGTCACGATACGAACTGCACGGGCACCCGCATTATGACGATCATCGACGCGCCTTCTCCCAACTTTGACGAACGCGCCCTGCCGATCACGATGATCGTCCTGCACTACACTGGGATGCAGGACGCCGATTCAGCGATTGCGCGGCTGCGCGATCCCGATGCCAAGCCGCGCGTGTCCGCGCATTATGTGGTCGCAGAGGATGGCACGGTGCTGCGGCTGGTCGACGAGGCAAAGCGCGCCTGGCACGCCGGCGTTTCGCGCTGGCGCGATATTCATGCCGATATCAACAGCGCATCGGTTGGGATTGAGATCGTCAATCCAGGGCATGAATTTGGCTATCGCCCTTTCCCCGATGAACAGATCGCCTCGGTGATCCAGCTCGTCATGCAGATCAAGGATCGGTACGAGATTACGCGCGGCAACATTGTTGGCCATTCTGATATCGCCCCTGCACGCAAGCGTGATCCTGGTGAGCTGTTCCCTTGGGGAAAGCTCGCCCGCTTGCGGCTCGCGTTGCCACGCCCGACCAAGAATTTGATGGATCCGAATTGGACACAAGCCGGGTTTTTGCTCGCGTTGGAGCGGTTCGGCTATGAAGTTGTCGATCCGATGGCCGCGATCATGGCGTTCCAGCGCCGTTTCCGGCCCGAGATGATCGACGGTGAAGTAGATGCCGAATGCCGCATGATCCTGCTCGCGCTGCTGTTGCCAAAACCACAGGGCGACGACTGATTGATGACGGCACCGGCCCGCTCCCCCACCCGACCGCCCACAGCGTATTCTGAATGGGCGGCCGGGTGGGGGAGCGGGCTGGTGCCGCTTTGCCGGACGCAAAAGTTGCGCTATGCGCAACGCCGTCAGAGGGTCGGGCGGCCGCGGGTGTGCAAACACGCGAGGAAAGTCCGGGCTCCACGGAAACGACGGTGCCGGATAACGTCCGGCGGCCCGGGCTTTGACTTCGGTCGCAGGCCAGGGTCAGGGAAAGTGCCACAGAGAGCAGACCGCCGATGCTTGCCTTTGGGCAAGACAGGCAAGGGTGAAAGGGTGCGGTAAGAGCGCACCGCGCGGCCGGTAACGGAAGCGGCATGGCAAACCCCACCGGGAGCAAGACCGAATAGGGGTGGCGCGAGGTTTCGACCTCAGGGCATTGTTCCGGCCCGCCGCCCGGGTTGGTTGCTTGAGCCCCGGAGCAATCCGGGGCCTAGAGGAATGGTCGCCTATCCTTGGCTGAAAGGGCAGGGTGGACAGAACCCGGCTTACAGACCCTCTGACATTTTTCCGCGCCCACCAGAAACACTGCCGGGCCGATCGCTGTCAGGAACTGGCGTGGAGCACCTTGTCGGGCCGGCCCACCTCATCCAGCGGTGTCGTCGCGTCGATTTCCAGCAGCGGCTTTATGTGGCCGTCGCGAATGTCATACACCCAGCCGTGCAGGAACACTTCCTGATCACGCGCCCACGCTGCCTGGATCAACTGCGTGCGGGCAAGCTTGATCAGCTGGTCGCGCACATTCACTTCCACCAGACGATTGACGCGCGTTTCATCATCGGGCTGGCCGATCACTTCATCCTCATGCGCGTGGAGCACGTCACGCGCGCTATCCAGCCACGCGTCAACCGCACCATCGGTGCCACCAGCCAAGGTGGCCTGCAATCCGCCACAGGCATAATGACCGCACACGATGATGTGCCTGACCTTCAAGACATCAGTGGCATATTGCAGCACTGACATGAGGTTTAGATCAGCTTCGTTGACCAGATTGGCGACATTGCGGTGGATGAACATGCCGCCCGGCGGCGTCATCGTCATCTGTTCGGGGCTTACCCGGCTGTCTGAACAACCGATCCACAAAAAGTCGGGTTTCTGGCCGGTGATCTGGCGCTTGAAAAAGTCCGGATTTTCATCGGTCAATTCGCTCGCCCAGGCCTTATTCGCCAGCAGCAATTGCTTATAATGTCTCATGCGAAGCGAACTCCATATGAAGGTGCATTGATCATCGGCGCGGTTCGTTCGGCAACGTCGCCGCGAACATGAACATCAATTTTACGAAACACCGCGCTTTTGATGAAGGCGTTGATGATGTCGATATTGTCGAGGTCGACATAGTTGGTTGATGACAGGTCGATCACCAGCACCGCTGCGTCTGGAACCCGGTTAAGCGCCTGTTGAAGTTCATATTTATGGATGAAATACAGGTTGCGGCGCGCGCGCAACAGGCAATCCTCGCCGTCCACCGCGAAGGTGATTGCCGGGCGGAAATTGCGGGCAATCACAAACGCGAACCCGACCACCAGGCCCACCAGAATGCCGATCAGCAAATCCGTGAACAGGATGGCACCCACCGTGACGATAAAGGGAATGAACTGCGTCAGCCCCTGGCGATAGCGCTCAATGAAAAGCGCAGGGTTGGTCAGCTTGTACCCGGTGTGGATCAGCACAGCGGCCAGCGCGGACAACGGAATCAGATTCAGCACGGCGGGAATCAATGCCACCGACAGCAACAGCCACACGCCGTGCATCACTGCCGACGCTTTGCTTTCAGCCCCCGCCAGCACATTGGCTGATGACCGAACGATCACCGAGGTGACCGGCAAGCCGCCAATCATGCCCGACACGATGTTGCCCCCACCCTGGGCGAGCAGTTCCCAATTCTTGTCAGTGGTGCGGCGGCGTGGATCAAGTTCGTCGACCGCCTTCACGCTCAGCAGTGATTCAAGGCTGGCGACAATCGCCAGCGTCAATGCAGTGGTCCACACGATAGTCGTGCCGATTGCCGAGAAATCGGGGAAGGTGAACAGGCCGACGAAACCATTGAAACCATCCGCGATCGACACTTGCACTAGCTGCTTGGCCTCAAGGGCCCATTCGGGGCGTAGCACCGCCAACAGGGCATTACCGATGACGCCCATCAGCACCACGACAAGTGGGCCGGGCAGCAGCTTGAGCGGGCCCTGTTTTGGCTTCACCTTGTCCCACAAGAACAGAAAGGCGATGCAGGTGATGCCGATGATCGCGGCCCCCGGGGTCAATCTTTCAGTCAAGCTGGTCCACAGCGTCGACAAGGTATTGCCACCCTCGGCATCGAAAAAGTTCTCGCTTCCCTCAAAATCTTTCTCGTAACCAACGGCATAGGGGATTTGCTTCAGGATCAGGATCAATCCGATCGCGGCAAGCATGCCGGTAATCACCGATGACGGCACGAACTCGCTCAGCAAGCCTGCGCGCGAAACCGAAAAGACGATTTGGATGATACCGGCGATCACCACCGCGGCCAAGAATACCTGATAGCTTGGCAAGCTCTGAATGGCATCAAGGACGATCACGGTAAGCCCGGCTGCCGGGCCGCTGACTGATAGCGGCGAGCGGGAGAGCAAGCCAACCACGATACCGCCAACGATGCCAGCGATGACACCGGAAAACAGGGGCGCGCCAGAGGCTAACGCGATCCCCAGGCAAAGCGGCAACGCGACCAGTGAAACTACAATCGAGGCGGGCAGGTCGGCCCGCCAATTGCCCAATGCAGAGGTGGCTTTCGTCATTCAAACTCCCAGGTCATCAACGGCTGTTTTTTGTTGCTGATGTAACGACGGTATAGCCTGCTAGTTCACGGCTTCGTGGGTAAAAAATGTTACAAATTATTGCTGTGCGGTTTCGCAATCGTGGCAATTTTACGTTTGGCTGGCTGGTGCCGATCGCAACAGATTGCCGTCGTTTGAATTGCCGATCGCGGTCATGGCAATTTGAACGGTTATTGCCTAAGTGATCAGTTATGACGCGACCGACACGTTCTGTAGATTGGGGTTTCCCTCGCTGGCGCGGCTATGGCAGCGGGCGCGAGGCGACGCAGGTGCGGCTCTGTGATCGGCATGGCTGTGCCGAACCGGGCAATTGCCCCGCGCCCAAATCTCCCAACAGCCCCGAACGCTGGTATTTCTGCCAGGTTCATGCCGGCGAATATAACCGCGGCTGGAATTACTTTGAAGGCCTGACCGCCGAGGAAGCCGCCGCGCGTGAGGCGGAGGAGGCGCGGGACACATCGGGCTATGCCGAATCGCGCCATAATAGCTGGGCCGGGCCGGGCGATGGCAGCCGATCGCGCGATGAAATGCGCGCGCTCGACTTGTTTGAGCTTGATCCCGATGCCGATTTTGATGCGGTGCGGGTGGCGTGGCGCAAAATGGCCAAGGCCAACCATCCCGATGTCCGCCCCGGCGACAAGGATGCAGCGGCTCGGTTCCAGGCGATCCAGGCCGCCTATGATGTGCTGCGCGTCGCCGAGGAAAACCGGCAATGGCGGCCCACCGCGTGAAGCAGCCCAGCGAATGAAGCAAATGGTGCGGTCCAACTGGACGACCGCGATTTTGGTATGCGCAACCTGCTCCAAACGACTTGACGGTGGGTTCGGCAAAAAGGGCAAGCAATCACTGGCCAAGGCGCTGCGCAAGACGCTGGGCATCAAACGATTTCGCAAAAGCCCGGTCGGGATTGTCGAGGTGAAATGCCTGGGGGTTTGCCCGCGCCACGCCGTGACGATGGTTGACGCGCGAGATCCGGGCAATTGGCGTCTGGTGCCTGCGGGGGCCGATCTCGCGGCGCTGGTCGATACGCTGGGGCTGGCAGAGCCGATCCAGAACGATCAGCCAGCGGCGTAGCGCGCGGCCGTTTCGCGGATCAGCGCGATCATGTTGGGGATACCCTGCGTCCGGTTGGAGCTGAGCTGTGCCTTCAAATCAAACGGCGTCAGCGCACCCTCAATATCGGTATCGCTGATCGCCTCGGGCGACTGATCCTGCACTGTTTGGAGCACCAGCGCGATGATACCCTTGGTAATGGCGGCATTGCTATCCGCCAGAAAATGCAGCGCGCCATCATCACGCCGCATCGGGTAAACCCATACCGAGGCAGAGCAGCCCCGCACCAACGTTGCTTCGGTCTTCAGCGGATCGGGCATGGGTTCCAGCGTGCGGCCCAGATCGATCAACAGGCGATACCGATCATCGGCATCCAGAAATTCATATTCTTCGTGGAGTTCAGTCAGGCTGGTCATGCCTGTCCCGCTAGCGGGATGGACCTTACAGGTCCACCCCGGCGGCAATTGCTTCAAGCTTGCGGATGCGTTCTTTCAGATCGGCAATCTCAATCCGCGAACTCGCGCTGCCACCCGATATCGCGGGCAGCGCCTGATGCTCACCGCGGACCAGCTCTTGCTGCTTCAGCGAGAGCCAGCCGCGCCAGCCGGCCAGCGCGGAGAAGGTGATCATGGCCAGTCCCGCAAGTGCTGCTGTGGACAGCGTCACATAGATAGTCGGATCCATTGTCGTTGCTCCTAGCGGTTATCGCGCAGCTTCTCGATCTCACGATCAAGGCGCGCGGCGTTGTTGTCATCGGTCGCAAGGCGTTCCAGCACGGCGATCCGGTCTTTCAGCATATTCACCTCGTCGCGCAGGCGGCGGGCATCGGGGTCACGGGCGATGGTGGGGGCGGTGCCCTGAGCCTCGTACCGGGCGCGCAAGACGCGGGCACCGGCCATGACCAGAACGATTAGAACGGCGGCGGACCAAAAACTCATTTAAGTCACTCCCTGTAGGCGATTATTCTAGTTGAGCGGCGCGTCGCGCAGCTTTTCAATTTCATCGGCAATGTCGATGCCGCGATCGGTGGTAATCCGTTCCAGCACGCGGACGCGCTGTTCCAGCCGTTCGGTTTGGGCCGCATATTGCGCGGCCTTTTCGGCGACCAGGCTGGCCTCTGTTTCAATCTGCTTTTCGCGCAGCGCGAGCCAGGGTTGAACCATCTGCTTGGCGATGATCGCGACGATGGGGATCGACAATGCGAACAGCGGGATGAGGAAAGGAAAAAAGCTCATCATATTGACCTTGGTTTCGGGGTGAAGTGGATCAGCCGATTAACGCAGCGCGTCGATATCGCGGGCGATGCGGTCTGCGGGGTCGGTGGCGATCCGTTCGAGCACCGCGATCCGCTCTTCCAGGCGGCTGATCTGGCCGGTCAGACGCTGGTTTTCGTTCGACAGCAGGCTGATGGTGCGGCCGGTTTCAGCGTCGTCCGCCTTACTAATCACCTTGCCACCAAATTCGCTGTCCAGCGGATAGCCGTGCCGCGCCCGTATCCAGGTCGTGACGATCCAGCCCACCGTCGACATCAGAATGATGACGACGATGAATGTTTGTCCATTACTCATTGTAAAGCCCTCCCTCTTTACCGCGGATTGGATCAGCGCAGGCTGTCAATCTCGTCGGCAAGGCGTGTGTTGCGGCTGGTGTAAGCGGTTTCGATGTCGGCCAGGCGGCGGTCGATGTCGCGAAATTTGGAACGGACATCGCGGGTGCTGCGCGCCGGATTGGATCGCACGCCCTGCCAGAATTTCTGATCTTCAACCGTTTCGTACAGGCCGTTCGGCTTGGGGCTGGCCATCCAGGCAACCAGCCAATAGGCCAGCAGCGTCCAGGGGAAGCCCCCGGCCAGCGTCAAGATCACGGTACCGACGCGGACCCAGATAACCTCAACCCCGGTGTAATCGGCGATCCCGGAACAAACGCCCAGCCATTTGCTGTTCTGCTTGTCGAGATAGAATTTGGTGCGACTTGCGCTCATCTCAATTCCTCCTGGTCATGTCGTAATCGAGCGGTTCTGGCATGTTGGCACTGCCCAGTTTCCACTCAGGGTGATCGGCGGCGATGATGCGTTCGATCGTGTTGAGCCGGTCTTCCAATCGGCGCGCGGTGTAGTGCATCTCGTCGAGCAGTTTTTCGTCTTCGCCTGTCAGGGAAGAGGTTTTCTTCCACTGGGTGATATAGTGGAGCACCAGCCAGGGCAGCCCGATGAACAGGATGCTGATGAAAATGGCGACCGTCATGAACTCTTCCATCTCAGTTCGCCTTGCCGATGCGGGCCTTCAAGGCGGCAAGATCGGCATCCACCTTCTCGCTCGACTTCAGCTCGGCAATTTCCTCCTCAAGCGTCTTGGGCGGGGCGCCCAAGCTGAGCGCATCGGCGCGGCCCTCGGCGAAATCCACGCGGCGTTCCATGATTTCGAACCGCGAAAACGCGTCTTGAACCTTGGGGCCGGCATAGGCTTCGTGGATCCGTACCCGGTTGTGCGCCGATTCAAGCCGCGTCGTGATGGAGTTCTGGCGGGTACGCGATTCACGCAGCTTGTTCTGCAGTTTGGTGATGTCTTCCTCGGCACTGCGCAGCGTATCATCCAGCACGCCGATTTCAGCAGCAAGCTGATCCGCCATGTCGACTGCCTTCTGGCGTTCTACCAAAGCCGCCTTGGCCAGGTCCTCACGATCCTTTGACAGCGCCAGTTCGGCCTTTTCGGTCCAGCTGTCCTGCAGCTTGTCCAGCTTGGCGATGTGGCGGCGCATTTCCTTTTGGTCCGCGATCGTACGGGCAGCAGATGCGCGAACCTCCACCAGCGTTTCCTCCATTTCGAGGATGATCATGCGGATCATCTTCGCTGGGTCTTCGGCCTTGTCGAGCAAGTCGGTGACGTTGGCGGCGATGATGTCTCGGGTTCGCGAAAAAATGCCCATTGGGGAACTCCTGACTATTTACTGAAAGAAACTGAAAAATTGGCCGGGGTGCAAAAAGGGGGTGGGGGCTGCACCCCGGCCAGGGACGTCGCCTGTGTAGGTTAGGCGACGGGAGCTTCTGCGGCCAGGCTCGCCGTCTGCGCCGACTGCTGCGTGGCGGGAGCGATTGCACCCATCACGAAGGTCGCGCTGAACACAACGGCCAGCACCAGGGCTGAGAGATTGCGAACTGCTTCGGTTGATTGGCTGGTGATGTTCATGTCGTTTGGTCCTGAGCTTGTTTGTTTCGTGCTGCCCGTGCGGCAGTTGCAAACAGTACAGCAGGAACCGTGCCAGTTTTTGAAATGGCGGATTTGCGCCATTTCTGAACCTAGCCTGTCAATCCATACCAATTCCCGCTTGCCAAAGTTTGGGATTTTACGCCAAGTCTTTGGTTATGGAGCGCACATCACAGGTTATCGGGCAGTCGGGTGTGTTCCTGGACGTGCTTGAACGCGCCAGCCGGGCTGCGGCGCTTGATCGGCCCGTGTTGGTGATTGGCGAACGCGGGACCGGCAAGGAGCTGGTGGCAGAACGGCTCCACCGGCTCAGCCCGCGTTGGGATCAGCCACTGGTCATTATGAACTGCGCGGCGTTGCCCGAAACGCTGATCGAAGCTGAATTGTTCGGCCACGAAGCAGGGGCCTTCACTGGCGCAACAAAGGCGCGGGCAGGGCGCTTTGAAGAGGCGCATGGCGGCACGCTGTTCCTAGATGAGCTCGGTACGCTGTCGATGGCGGCGCAAGACCGGCTGCTGCGCGCGGTGGAATATGGTGAGGTTACGCGGATCGGATCGTCGCGGCCGATCCGCGTTGATGTGCGCATTGTTGCTGCCACCAACGAACATTTGCCTGACAAGGTCGACCGGCATCAGTTCCGCGCCGATTTGCTTGATCGCCTGTCGTTCGAGGTGGTGACCTTACCTCCGTTGCGGGCGCGCGCAGGCGATGTGCTGGTACTCGCCGAACATTTCGGGCGGCGCATGGCATCGGAAATGGGGTGGGAAGATTGGCCCGGTTTCACTCCAGCGGCCACGGACGCGCTGGTCAACTATCCCTGGCCCGGCAACGTGCGCGAGCTGCGCAACGTCGTAGGGCGCGCCGTTTACCGGTGGGAGCGGCAGGGGCCGATTGACGAGATACAGTTCGATCCATTTGTGTCGCCCTATGCCCCGGCCAGCACCCCGCGAGCGGTGCCATCGCCTGCGGTGGTTCCCATCGCGGCCCAGGGCGCAGACCCGCACCCCGATGAACCGCTGGCGGTTTGCGACGAGGATGGGCCGTCCGATTTCAAATCACAGGTGTCGCGGTTCGAGCATGATCTGCTCGCCAAGGCGATGGCTGATCACCGGTTCAACCAGCGCGCGACGGCAGAGGCGCTGGGGCTGAGTTATGACCAGCTTCGCCACGCTTTGCGGCGGCACGATCTGTTGCCCGGATAAATTTGCCGGGATCGGCCAAGAATCGCCAGGAATCGCCAAGAATCGGTTGCGTAATCGCGTCAGCGGACCCAATTGAGCCGAGGTGACGTTATCAGGGTACGCGCTATGCTGCGCGGCCCGCGAATGGAGGATATCCGATGGCTTTTGAACTTCCCGCTCTGCCCTATGCCAAGGACGCGCTTGCCCCGGTGATGTCGGCTGAAACGTTCGATTTCCACCACGGCAAGCATCACAAGGCCTATGTCGACAAGACCAACGGCATGCTCGTCACCCACGGGCTGGAAAATGCCAAGCTGAGCGACGTGATTAAGTTCGCCAAGGAAAAGGGCGAAAAGGGCCTGTTCAACAATTCGGCGCAAATCTGGAACCACACGTTCTTCTGGCACTCGCTGACGCCAAACTACGCCGCGCCCACGGGCAAGCTGGCCGACATGATCAACAGCGAATTCGGATCGACCGATGCGCTGGTAAAGGCGTTAGTCGCTGAATCGACCAACCACTTCGCCAGCGGCTGGGGCTGGCTGGTGCTGGATGGCGGCAAGCTGAAGGTAACATCGCTGCACGACGCGGATTCGCCCGTCGCCTATGAAGGCATGAAGCCGCTATTGACGATCGATGTATGGGAACACGCCTATTACATCGATTATCGCAATGCACGGCCCGGCTATCTTGAAGCGGTAACGGGCAAGATCCTTAACTGGGAATTTGCAGCGCAAAACCTGGACGGTGCCGGCGTCTCGCGCGCTGATCAGGGTTAAAAAACCTGCGCTGAAAATCTGGGGCCCTGCCATGATCGGCGGGGTCCCTTCAGCCCTCAGGCGGAACCGGCGGCATGTCGCCAGCTACCTGCATTCCATGCTTCATCAGCATCGGCAGATTGGCCATGGCGAAGATAAGGGTCATCGGGATGACGCCCCATAATTTATAGGCGACCCAGAAATCCCAACTGGTGTTGCGCCACACCGCTTCGTTCAACGCGGCCTGCGCGGTAAAAAACACCGCCCAGTTGATCGTCAACTGGCGCCATCCCTTCGGGCTCAACCCGGGATAGGCGGATTCCAGCACGAATTGCAGCAAAGGCCGACCTGTCATCAGGCCGAAGACCAACACACTGGCGAACATGAGATAGATGATCGTCGGCTTGATCTTGATGAACGTTTCATCATGAAAATAGATTGTCAGCCCGCCGAAAACGAGCACTAACGCGCCCGACATCCAGAGCATGGGTGAAATATGCCCAGCCTTCCACTGCGATACCGCCATGGCAATGCCGGTTGCGGCCATGAACGCCACCGTTGCGGCAACCACCCGGCTAATCTGTTCGCCGCCGACCAGAAAATTGACCGCAAAAAAAACGATCAACGGTCCGAAATCAATCGCCATGCGCAGGCCGGGATCGATCGTTTTGGGTGGGGTTTGGCTAGCCATTGGTCGGTCTTTCCACGCCCGCGATAATTCGCGCAACCTCATTTGCATTAAACGGGCGCAAATCGCCGACGCCTTCGCCAATGCCGATGGCGTGGATGGGCAGGCCGAACTGTTCAGCGGCGGCCACCAGCACACCGCCGCGCGCGGTGCCATCCAGCTTGGTCATCACGAGCCCAGTTACCCCGGCGACTTCCTTGAAAACCTCAATCTGCGACAGCGCGTTCTGTCCGGTCGTTGCATCAAGGACGAGGATGATGTCGTGTGGAGAGGCTGGGTCGATCTTGCCGAGCATCCGTTTGATTTTGGCAAGCTCATCCATCAGCTCACGCTTGTTTTGCAGCCGCCCTGCGGTGTCTACAATCAGCGCATCAATGCCCGTTGCCGTGGCTTGTTTGACGGCTTCGTACACCACGCCCGCCGCATCGCCGCCTTCCTTGCCGCTGACGATAGGCACGCCGACGCGTTCGGCCCAGGTGGCAAGCTGGCCGATGGCAGCAGCGCGGAATGTATCGCCGGCGGCCAGCATCACGCCGTAATCCTGTTCGGTAAACAGATGCGCGAGCTTGGCGATCGTCGTCGTCTTGCCCGATCCGTTGACGCCAATGACAAGGATGACATGGGGGCGCGGAAAGGCGCTGATCTCTAATGGATGGGCAACCTTTGCCAGGACTTTTTCGATTTCCTCCGCGACGATCAGGCGGATGCCCAGCTCCTCCATATTGCGTTCAAACGCACCGTCGGCTAGCCGATCGCGAATGCGCGCGGCGGTGGCCGGGCCAAGATCAGACGCGATCAGCGCCTCCTCAATCTCATCAAGGGTCGCGGTATCAAGCCGGGCCGCGCCCAGCCCGGCCAAATTGCCGATCAATCGGTCAGATGTGCGCTTGAAGCCGCCGAGCAGCTTTTCATGCCAGGCCGTGCCGCTCATGCCGCAACGCCCAACAGGCTGGCATTATCGATGCCGGTAACAACCATAGGAACGATTTCTCCAACACGTTCTGCAAGCCGATCGCCGTTCGACAAGCGGATTTCCGCAAAATTGGGGGTATGGCCCCGGTCGCCGGGTCGCTCAACCAAGATATCCTGCACGGTGCCGACCAGCGACTGCAACCAGTGCTGACGCCGGATCGCGGCGCGCGCGCGCAGTGCGGCTGCACGCTGTTTACGCACATCACCCGGCACCTGGGGCATCCGCGCTGCCGGAGTGCCCGCGCGCGGTGAATAAGGAAAGATATGCGCGTGAACGATATCACAATCATCGATCAGCGCCGCGCTATTGGCAAACATCGCGTCGGTTTCGGTGGGGAAGCCCGCGATGAGATCGGCACCAATCGCGATATCGCCCCGCGCCGCCTTTAGCCGCGTCACAATCCGCACCGCATCGGCGCGGCTGTGTCGGCGGCGCATCCGTTTCAGCACCATGTCGTCGCCTGCCTGCAGCGACAAATGGAGGTGCGGCATAATTCGCGCTTCGCCGGTGATTAGATCAAACAGCCGGTCGTCAATCTCAATCGAATCCAGCGACGACAGGCGGAGCCGCTCCAACCGTGGCACCTGCAGCAATATCTTCTCGACCAGCGCCGCCAATGTCGGCTCGCCCGGCAGATCGGGGCCATAGCTGGTCAGATCAACGCCGGTCAGCACAACCTCGCGGTAGCCGCGCTCAACCAGTCCCGCAATTCGTGCCACCACGGTCTCCACCGGGACTGACCGGCTGTTTCCCCGTCCGTAGGGGATAATGCAAAACGTGCAGCGATGATCGCAACCGTTCTGGACCTCCACAAACGCACGGGCATGCGAATCAAAACTGGTGGCGAGGTGCGGCGACGTAGCGCGCACCGCCATGATGTCGCTCACCATCAGCGGATCGGTTGACTGCCACACGGCGGGGTCAAGCTTTTCGGTATTGCCGATAACGCGTGTGACTTCTGGCATGGCGGCAAAGCCAGCCGGGTCAATCTGCGCGGCGCACCCCGTCACAATAATGTCGACGCCAGGCCGCGCACGCGCAGCACGGCGGATCGCCGCCCGCGTTTCACTGACGGCGTTGTTCGTGACCGCGCAACTATTGATGATCACGACATCACGCGCCGCGTTGATCGCACGGATTGTTTCGCTTTCCGCCAGGTTCAGGCGGCAGCCGAGACTAATGATTTCGGGGGCAATGGCGGGCATCGACGCCGATCTAGGCATGCCGCTGGCCGAAGTCCACCGCAGAGGCGGCGGTTAGCCAGGTTGGCGTGCGCTATCGGCGGATGGGTCCGCTGCTGCGTCCGATGTTGAATTGGGTGCCGATTTAGTGATTGCTGGCCGCAGCAGGCGCTTTTCCGCGAGCAGCCGCCGTGCATTCGCTGCGCTCAGTGGACGACCATAAAGATACCCCTGGCCCCGATTGCATCCCATGGCACGCAGCCGTTCTTCAATGGCGGCGTCTTCAATTCCCTCAGCGGTGATCGGCATATTCAGGCTCTCGCCAAGCCGGACGATCGCATTCACAATGGCTGCACTTTCAGCGTTCACGTTGATGGAGGCCACAAAGCTGCAATCAATCTTGATCCGGTCAAACGGCAGCGCCCGCAAATGCGCAAGCGAGCTGTACCCCGTGCCAAAATCATCGAGCGCGATTTTTATGCCCTGGTTCTTCAGGCTACCGACAATCGATTGCGCCAATGCAAGATTTTCGAACAGGGCGACCTCCGTAATCTCCAGTTCAAGCCGACTGGCAGGAAAGCCGGTTTCGGTCAGCACCTTCAGGATTTTCTGGGCGAGCCAGGGATCCTTCAATTGCAACGGCGATATGTTCACCGACAGGGTCAAGCCCGGTTCCCAATCCTTGGCCACCACAAACGCCTGATGCATAACAGACAGCGACAGATCGCTGATCATGCCGGTGTCTTCGGCAATGGAGATGAATTTATCCGGCGTAATCAAGCCGCGCGTCGGATGTTCCCAGCGCGCCAGCACCTCAAATCCGAACAATCGACCCGTGGTCAGATCAATCTGCTGTTCGAAATACGGCACAATCTCCTGGCGGGGGATGGCGGTGCGCAGCCCGACCTCCAGCTCGTTGCGCGCCTTCAGCTCACGCTCCATCGACTGATCGAACCACGCAAAGCGATTGCGCCCGGCGTTTTTGGCAGCATACATCGCGATATCGGCACTGCGCATCAGCGCATCTATGCTGGTGCAGCCGTCATCTGATCGCGCGATTCCGATTGACGCGCTGATGTGCAGTTGCAGCCCATCGGAAACAAAGGGCTGGGCAACGCGTGATACCAGCCGCTCGGCGATGCGTTCAACCGTGTCGGGATGCGCTGGATCAAACAAGAATGCGCACGCAAATTCATCGCCCCCCAGCCGCGCAATGAGCGCAACCGAAGGCATGGCGTGGGCGATTTCATCTGAAATAAGCTTCAGCAAACCGTCGCCAGTGGCGTGACCGTGCATGTCGTTGATGGTCTTGAAGTGGTCGAGGTCGATCATCAGCAGCGCCAGCGCTTTATTGCGGCGGGTCGCCTGCGCAAACAATGCAGCGCCTTCTTCCGAAAGCGAACGGCGATTGAGGAAACCCGTGAGTGGATCACGCGCCGCCAGCAATTGCGCGCGTTCTTCAGCTGCGGTCCTCACCTGAATCTCGCGGTGCAACTCGCTATGCCGCCGCCAGCCAAACAGAATGAGCGCGACGTTCAGCAGCAGCGCGATTACCAGCGTGCGGTCAGTCGGGTTGCCGTCTGCCAGGTAATAACGTGCTGCACTCGACAGCACCGAACTGCCCGTGCCAACAAACAACAAGATTGCGGCAATCGTGATAGCACCGCTCATCAAGTCCCGGCGCGGGGCGGCGGCCCTCGGCGCTGGCTTTGGCGCTTGATCAATCAGCTCTGGTGCCATGCGGGTACGCCCCCTGCTATTCATGCCCTGCTATTCATGGGGGAAAGCTATGCCGATCAAGCATGTAGATGGTCTTAAACCACATGGTTGCGAAACTGTGACGGTTCAGCTAAGCCCCACGTGATCGCATCCTTTCAGGACGCAATAGAAGCATGCCCAAGGGCATAAGCTGGCCGACGAGGTTTCGTCCGCCAGCTTCTTTTGCGTTTATGGTAAGGGCTGCGATCGGCAACGGAGTTTTTTAATGTTCGACAGTCTCAGCGAACGGCTTGGCGGGGTATTCGACCGCCTTCGGGGGCGTGGTGCGCTTACCGAGGCAGACGTGCGCGCGGCAATGCGCGAAGTGCGTGTTGCGCTGCTAGAGGCCGATGTCGCACTGCCGGTCGCCCGCGATTTCGTTGATAAAGTTACCGAAAAGGCCGTGGGCCAAAACGTGTTGCGGTCGGTTACGCCGGGGCAGCAGGTCGTCAAGATCGTCAATGATGCGCTGACCGATATGCTCGGCGCGGATGAAAGCGAGCTGGAACTGGGGGTTACCCCGCCCGCCGTGATCATGATGGTCGGCCTGCAGGGATCGGGCAAAACCACCACCACCGCCAAGATCGCCCGTCGCCTCGCAAAGCGTGATGGCAAAAAGGTGCTGATGGCGTCGCTCGACGTTAATCGCCCCGCCGCGCAGGAACAGCTCGCGACGCTGGGCACCCAGACCGAGGTGGCGACGCTGCCGATCGTTGCTGGCCAGCGCCCGGTTGAGATTGCCCGGCGCGCCATGCAGGCGGCAAAGCTGCAGGGCTATGACGTGCTGATGCTCGACACAGCCGGGCGCTTGCACGTCGATCAGGCATTGATGGACGAGATGCAGGCAATTGCCGAAGTGGCGGTGCCCAATGAAATTCTGCTCGTCGTTGATGCGCTGACCGGGCAGGACGCGGTAAACGTCGCGCAGAACTTCTCTGATCAGGTGCCGCTGACCGGCGTCGTCCTGACCCGGATGGACGGCGATGCGCGCGGCGGTGCCGCGCTGTCGATGCGCGCGGTAACGGGTAAGCCGATCAAGTTTGCGGGCACCGGCGAAAAGATGGACGCGCTGGAGGCGTTTCATCCCGGTCGTGTTGCCGGGCGCATATTGGGCATGGGCGATGTCGTCAGCCTGGTGGAGCGCGCGGCTGAATCAATCCAGATCGAAGACGCCGAAAAAATGGCCGCCAAAATGGCCAAGGGGCAGTTCGACATGGACGATCTGCGCAGCCAATTGGCGCAGATGCGACGGATGGGTGGCCTTGGCGCGCTAGCCGGCATGATCCCCGGCGCGAAAAAGGCACAAGCCGCGATGGCCGGCGGGGCCATGGACGAACGCATCCTGCTGCGGATGGACGCGATGATCACGTCGATGACGCCCAAGGAACGCGCCAAGCCCGAAATCATCAACGCCAAGCGCAAAATTCGCGTGGCCAAGGGCAGCGGCACCACGGTGCAGGATGTGAACAAGCTGCTGAAGATGCATCAGGAAATGGCCACCGCCATGAAAAAGATCAAGAAAATGGGTGGCATGAAGGGCATGATGGCGATGCTTGGGAAGGGCGGTATGGGCGGTGGCCTGGGCGGCCTGGGTAACGCGATTGGCGGGCCGGAACTGGGGGACATGCTGGGTAAATCCGGCGGTGGCTTACCCGGCCTCGGCGGCGGCAACCCGATGGGCGGCATGCCAAAATTGCCGCCGGGTTTTGAAAATTTCATCAACAAGAAGAAATAACGGCTTCGGCCATCAATCATCTGATTAAAAAGAAGGAAATACTATGTCATTGAGCATTCGTTTGTCGCGTGGCGGCTCCAAGAAGCGTCCTTATTACCGTGTCGTTGTTGCCGATGCGCGGTCCCCGCGCGATGGCCGCTTCATTGAAAAGATCGGCACCTATAACCCGCTGCTCGCCAAGGATTCGCCAGAGCGCATCAAGCTCGACACCGATCGTGCCAAGCATTGGTTGAGCGTCGGCGCGCAGCCTACGGACCGCGTTGCCCGTTTCCTCGACGTGCTCGGCGTGAAGGAGCGTCCGGCTCGCCTGAACCCGAACAAGGGCAAGCCCGGCGAAAAGGCCACCGAACGTGCTGAAGAGCGTGCCGAAAAGCTGAAGGCTGCTGAAGAAGCCGCCGCCGCAGCAGCAGCCGCGCCTGCACCAGAGCCAGAAGTCGTCGAAGCACCTGTAGCGGAAGAAGCTGCACCAGAAGCAGTAGCTGAGGCGGTTGTCGAGGAAGCGCCCGCCGCCGCCGTGGTTGAAGAAGCAGCGCCAGAAGCTGCTCCCGAAGCCGAAGAAAAGCCTGCCGACGCCTGATGCCGGTTGATCGCCCCGTCACGCTTGCCGTCATCATCGGCGCGCACGGCGTGACGGGCGAGGTTCGCCTGAAAGTCTTCACTGACGATCTGGGGCGGTACAAAAGCTTCAACCAGGGCACGCTGTCCCTGAAATCGGTGCGCCACGGCAGCAACGGCGCTATCGCGCGCATCGCCGAGGTGAACGACCGCAACGCCGCCGAGGCAATGCGCGGCACTGAGTTGACGGTTGCTCGTGTCGATCTGCCCCCGCTGGGCGACGGCGAATATTACCACGCAGACCTGCTTGGGTTGCCCGTCGTCTCCACCGAAGGGGGCGCCGTGGGCACGGTTGTCGCTATCGACAATTTTGGCGCAGGTGATGTTCTGGAAATCGAGCTTCCGGACAAGAAGCGGTTCATGGTTCCAATGCGCGTGGAAGCGGTTCCGGAATGGAATGGTGACCGGCTTATGCTTGACGCAGCGTATATCGTTTAGTATATACATTGCGTGTATACGGAGACGGTCGATGGATGACGAATATCAGGGCAAGACATTCAAGTCAGGCAATTCGGTGGCTTTGCGCCTGCCCAAGGGCATGGGCATTCCCGAAGGCACCGAAATCCGAATGGTAAGGGAGGCTCCAATGTCATTCAGGATTGAACCCGTCGACGCCCCCCGGCGCAAAATCGATATCAGCGGGTTCGCGGGCAAGGCACCGGGTGCCAGATTGATCCCACACGGCGACTTCGACGAACGGCCCAGCACCATTGCACGTCGATTGGCTGCAACCGATAAGTGACTAGATATCTTATCGACGCTGACATGGCGATTTACGCGATGGCGGAGCGGCATTCCGCGCTGAACGACAGATTGGCCAATTGCTATCCGGGCGACGTGGCGATCTCTGCGATCAGTTTCGCAGAGATCGCCATAGGCACATTTGTCGGCAAGCCGCCCAGCCCCGAGGTGTTGAACGGGTTTGTCAGCGTCATCCCGATACTTCCCTTCGACGATGTAGCCGCGCGGGCCTATGCACGGTTACCCTTCAAGCGAGCCCGTTTCGATCGTCTGCTTGCGGCGCACGCGCTCAGCCTTGGCGCAGTGGTGATTACCAACAACGAAGCCGATTTCGCTGATGTCCCGGGGCTGCTTGTTGAGAACTGGACGTTGTGACCTTCGCCGCCACCGTCCTCACGCTGTACCCCGATATGTTCCCCGGCCCGCTTGGCGCGTCGATGGCGGGGCGGGCGCTTGCTGAGCACATCTGGTCGCTCGACGCCGTTAACATTCGTGATTTCGCGACCGACAAGCACCGGACGGTCGATGATACGCCCGCAGGGGGCGGGGCGGGGATGGTGCTGCGCGCTGATGTGCTTGCAGCCGCAATCGATAGTGTCGCAGACCAACGCCCGATTCTGGCGATGACGCCGCGTGGTGCGCCCCTGACGCAAGCCCGCGTCCGTCACCTTGCCAGCGGCCCCGGCGCGGTCATCCTGTGCGGACGGTTTGAGGGATTTGACGAGCGGATTTTTGACGCGCGCGGCATCGAACAGGTTTCGATTGGTGATTACGTGTTGTCGGGCGGAGAGATGGGGGCGCTGGTGCTGCTAGACTCTTGCATTCGGTTGCTTCCCGGCGTAATGGGCGCGGCTTCTAGTGGCGTGGACGAGAGCTTTGAAACGGGGCTTCTCGAATACCCGCAATATACCCGACCACCGATGTGGGAAGGGCGCACGATCCCCGAAGTGCTGCGATCGGGGGATCATGCGAGGATTTCGGCATGGCGAAAGCACATGGCCGAAACCGATACACGGCTAAGGAGGCCGGACCTTTGGGAGCGTCACGACGACGCTCGGGTCAGCCCTCCCTCTGGTGCGCAGCGACAGACGAAGGAAGAATGAGATGAATCTCATCCAGACGATCGAAGCCGAGAACATCGCGAAGTTTCTCGAAACCAAGACGATCCCAGATTTCCGCCCCGGCGACACGCTGAAGGTTGGCGTGAAGGTGGTTGAAGGCGAGCGTACCCGCGTTCAGAATTATGAAGGCGTATGCATCGCGCGTTCGAACAAGGGCATGGGCAGCAACTTCACCGTCCGCAAGATCAGCTTTGGCGAAGGCGTGGAGCGCGTTTTCCCGCTCTATTCGCCCAACATCGACAGCATCGAAGTCGTGCGCAAGGGCGTCGTGCGGCGCGCCAAGCTCTATTATCTGCGCGGCCTGCGCGGCAAGCGCGCGCGTATTGCCGAGCGTCGCGATCCGCGTCCGGCAAAGGGCACTGCTGCTGCCGAATAATCGACAGCGCGGATTCCCGATCGATAAGAAGCCGCGTCGACCCTGGGTCTGCGCGGCTTTTTCGTTTGCGCCAAGGGCGGTGTTATGCATATATAACACAGCGACTATTGGGGGACTTCATGTCACAGGAAATTGGAACCAGCGCGGCTGAGCCGGATGGTGCACCCCGCATTGCGGTGATGGATATCCTGCGCGGCATCGCAATCCTGGGCATCTTGTTCATGAACATCAACGACATGGGGCAATCGCTCTATGCGTCGTCGGATGATATCAGGCATCTCGGCTGGTCAATGGGTGATCAGGTCGCGTGGTGGCTGCGCGAAATATTCGCTAATGGCACCGCGCGCTGCCTGCTCGAAATGCTGTTCGGTGTCGGTATGGTGATCCTGACCGATCGGTTTGCGACCGCCGCAAGCGGCTGGGCGGTACTGCGGCGTTATTATGTCCGGAACATCGTGCTGTTCCTGTTCGGCGTGATCCACATGTATATCCTGTTGTGGCCGGGCGATATTCTGCACAGCTATGGCCTGGCGGCTTTGGTGGCGGTGTTGGCGCGTGCATGGCGGCCGCGCTGGCTGCTGGTGCTGGGGTTGAGCCTGGCAACGTTTCAACTGCTCGCCGGGGGCTATTTCGGTTACTATCAATCAGTCACCAAGAAAGCGGAAGTCGCGGCCATTGAACAGCGGGTGCAGGCGGGCGAAAAAATTAGCCCCGCCGACCGCAAACTGCTGAAAAAAGCCGCCGAGAACAAGGCGGAGCGGGCCAAGGACAAGAAGGAATCGATCGCCCAGATCGCGGCTGAGGATAAGGGCCGATCAGCAGACACATGGAGCTGGGTGAAAACGCAGATTGACGTTTCCCGCGATCGCTTCCCCGCCTTTATGGAGATTTTCGTGATGTGGGAGGCCGCCGGCACGATGCTGATCGGGGCTGCCTTGTTCAAGCTTGGGATCATCCAGGGGCGGCGCAGCAGGCGCTATTACCTGGTGATGACGCTGATTGCTTACGGCATTGCCATTCCCCTGCGTACAATTGGCGCCTGGGAGCAGGCCAGCTTTTCGCCAGGGCCGCATTTGTTTTGGGTAACGTATGAAACGGCGCGGTTGCTGATGACATTCGGCCATATCGGGCTGGTGCATGTGATCATCAGCAGTGCCGCCGGCCTGCGTGCGCTCCGGCCATTTGAGGCGGCGGGGAAAACGGCGCTGTCGGTGTATATCGCCCAAACGCTGATCACGTTGTGGGTGCTGTTTCCGCCCTTCGGCTTTCATCTTTACGGCAAGCTGACCTGGGGACCGTTGATGCTGACGGCGCTGGCGATCAACCTGGCGCTGCTAGTGTTGGCGAACATCTATATGCGGTATCTGAACATCGGCCCTGTGGAATGGGCATGGCGGTCAATCATCGAGCGGCAGGCGCTGCCATGGCGAAAGGGAGCGTGGCCGCTCGCGCAGCCCGTGTTTCCCGTCGCTATCTAGGCCGGTGGAGCATTGATCCAAC
>JBBSCC010000021.1:0-23248 GCA_038250735.1 Sphingomonadales bacterium
ATTTGGGGGAAGCAGCGTGGAAGCGCAAACGCTGGCCGCAATAATTTGCGCTAAACCAGCGGTTCGGCGGGGGCAACATCAACGCTGACGTGCAGTTTTTGCGCGCCGGACCCCAGCACAATGCCGTCAATTGGTGCAATTTCGGCATAGTCGCGGCCAATCGCCATCACGATATGGTCGCCCGCCATCCAAATGCCGTTGGTGGGATCAACCCCCACCCAGCCAATCCGGTCACCGCACCATAAAAGCACCCAGGCATGGGTGGCATCTGCCCCCACCAGCCGCTCCATCCCCGGCGGCGGGAGGGTGCGGATATAGCCGGAGGCATAGGCCGCTGGCAGCCCGGCTGCGCGCAGCCCGGTAATCATGATCTGCGCAAAATCCTGGCACACGCCGCGCCGGTGCATGAACGCTTCACGCGGGGGGGTATCGACCATCGTTGCAGCCGGATCGAAATCAAATTCGCGCTGGATGCGCTGGGCAAGCGCAATCGCGGCCTCGAGCACAGGACGATCAGGGGCCAAATCCTGTGCGCACCAATCGGCAATGTCATGGTCAAGCGGGATCAGCGGTGACGGGAACAGATAGGCGCTGGGCCCAGCGGGGGAGCCGTCGCGGCTGGAACGGGCGGCGCGGGCAACGTCGGCAAGCGTGGGATCATCGGCGCTGGGCACCGGGATCAGTCGCTCAACCGTCACCCGCGATACGCTGTCGATCGTCAGAAAACGCACCGGCTCTTCCACCGTCAGGCGGACGATGTTGGCCAGCCCAGCCTCTGCCCGCGCTGGCGAAATTCGCCCGGCCGGGCTGATCGTCAATTGATAATCATCCAAAGTCTGGCCTGACCAGATAATCGGCTTTAGCCGCAAATTGCAGCGGGCAAAGCGTACCTCGCGGCCATAATCAAAGCGCGTCACATGGCGGATGGTGTAAATCATGGCTGTGCCGGGTTCATGCCAGCGTAAGGCCGCCCGCGCGCAACGGTTCCCCGCCTTGCAGAAAATATCGGCGGGCCACGGCTTCCGACAGCTGGCGCAACCGCCGTTCAATCTCGCGAAGTGTCGCATCATCAATCGTCGCCGCAGTCGCGGTGGAGACCAACGCCGCCAGCGCGGTTGCCTCTGCCTGTTGCGGTTCGGCCATGCCATCATCGGCCAGCACCGGCAGTTCGCGTAGATGCGTGCTGATGGCGGCCACCTGATAGGCAATCGCGCGCGGATTGCCCGGATCAAGCGCCACCAGATCAACCACCGGGGCGTGCGCCAGCCCGCCCAGATAGCGCTGGCGATAACTGATCTGGCTGTCTGCAACGTCGAGCAGCGTCGACAGATCATCGGCGGTGGCGTTGGCGCAGCCAAATACTCGCACGGCGCGCGCAACGGCGGACGCCCGTTCGATCCGGCGGCCCAGATCGTGGAAGCGCCAGGCATCGGTGCGGCCCATATGTTCGGTGGAAAGCCCGGCCAGCGCGGCAAAACGCCGCTGGAGCGACCCCGCGCGATCCAGCAGCGCGCCGCCATTGGGCGCGGGCGCATCGAGCAGACGGATCATATCCGCTGACAGGCGGTCGCGCGACCCGGCCCCAATGGCGCGGGCGCTGCGGTTGATGGCCCGCACGCTGTTCCAGCCGCCATCGCCTGCCTCCATCGCGGTGCGGGCAAGCGCAATCAGATCGGTACGGCGCAAGCTGGGCGGTCGCGGGGCGGCACCGTCTTCCACAATCATCCCGACCAGCCGGGCGATCGTTTCCGGCGCGAGGGCTGCACCAGCATCGGCAGTGATTGAGTTGCCCAGCATCACGCGGATCACCGCAAGCAACGCCTCCCCCCGCTCCAGATAGCGGCCGAGCCAGAAGAAATTGTCAGCAACGCGGCTGGGCAAGGTGCCGGGATTACGGCGAATCTGCACCAATTTGTCATCCGGCAGCAGCGACACAGGCGCAACGGGTGCCCCCCCGTAAATCGCCACATCCGCCGACCAATTCCCCTCGCCCATGACAGAGGCGCGCATATCCGGGTGCTCGCCGATGCGGGCAAAACCGCCGGGCATTACCGTCCAGCCGCCATCGGCCCCGCGCGCGGCAAAGACGCGCAACGTGAACGGGCGCGATACCAGTTGGTCTTCCGCCACCACCGGCATCGTCGACAGCCGGACATTTTCCTTGCCGACATAATCCTGCGGCCGCCGCTCCATATCCGCCATCAGCGCGCTGCGCTGTTCAGGCGACAGATCAGCAATCATGGCCGGCTTTCCACCCGGCAGGCCGAGCGGGGCGGCGGAAAAAGCGGGCGCGATCAACAGCGTGTCGAGATGCGCGGCGACATGGGCCTGCGCTGCTTCCTGCCCGCACCACCAGGTGGCAATGTTGGGGATTTTCAGCGGCTCGCCCAGCAATTCGCGGGCCAGCCGCGGCATGAACGCCTCAAACGCCGGGCTTTCCAGCACCGCAGAGCCGGGCGCATTGCTGACCACAACATTGCCCGCCACCATCGCATCAATCAGCCCGGCAACGCCAATGGTCGAATGTGAATCAAATGCCAGCGGATCAAGCAATCGCGGATCGACGCGCCGCCACACCGCGTCGACGCGCTTCAGCCCGGCGATGGTGCGGATATACAGCTTGTCCTCCAGCACCGCGAGATCGGCACCTTCCACCAGCAATAGCCCCAGGTAGCGCGCCAGATGGGCCTGTTCGGTATAGCTGGGGTTGTACCGCCCCGGCGTCAGCAGCCCGATGCGCGGATCGCTGCGCTTGCATGCTGCTGCCAGCCCGGCGCGGAAGGCCGCGAAAAACGGGGCGTGGCGCTGAATGTTCAGCCGCGTCTGCAACCCGCCCAACGTGCGCGACACCGCCAGACGATTTTCCAGCGCGTAGCCCGCCCCTGCGGGTGCCCGCAGATGATCGGCCAGCACCCGCCATTCACCGGCTGGACTGCGGCCAAGATCGACCGCCACAAAATGCAGATGGTGCCCGCCCGGCGGGGCCAGTCCCACCAGCGGCCGCAAGAAAAACGGGCTGCCATTGACGAGCGCTGCCGGAATCGATCCGCTCGCGGTCAATTCCCCTGCACCGTACAGGTCGGCGAGAATCATCTCCAGCAGCGCGGCGCGCTGGGTGACCCCCTCTGCAATGCTGGCCCATTCGCGTTCTTCGATCAGCAAGGGCACGGGCGATACGGGCCAGGGGCGTTCTTCGCTGTCACCAATAATGCGAAAACCGGTGCCGATATCTTCGGCCTGACGCTGCACCCGTTCGCGGGCATGGCCCAGATCATCGCCAACCGCGCCCGCCAGTTCTTCCAGCATTGTCGCCCAGGCAGGATCACCGCCACACATCACATCACCGGGGGGCAGATCGCGACAATAATCGGCAATCCAGCGCGCGGCATGGGTGGCGGGATCGATTAGTTCACTCGACACAGTGGCCATCACCCCTGCCCGCCAATGCATGACGGCAGCCGGGATAGGGCGGGCAAGGTCTGTGCTGATGCCGCCAATGTTACCCCCTGGAGATGCCCGGCGCCATCGTCACCACAATCGGTGCAGACACGCAACCGCCAAGCGTTGCCGATGTTCATCCGCTTCATGGGTGACTGTGCGAAAGCGAGCGGGTAAGGCCGGAAAATGACCATTGATCCGCTAGAATTATTCGATGCCTGGTATGCCGAGGCCCGCACATCCGAAATCAACGATTCGAATGCGATGGCGCTTGCCACCAGCGATTCCGCGGGGCGGCTTGGCCTGCGGATGGTGCTGCTGAAAGGGCATGGGCCCGACGGTTTTGTTTTCTACACCAATCAGGAAGGCCGCAAGGCGGCAGACATTGCGACCAACCCGCACGCGGCGCTGTTATTCCACTGGAAATCATTGCGCCGCCAAATCCGCATCGAGGGGCCGGTGACGACCGTGACTGCAGCCGAGGCCGACGCGTATTTTGCCACCCGCGGTCGCGATTCGCAGTTGGGGGCGTGGGCGTCCGACCAATCACGCCCGCTGGACAGTCGGGCGACGTTTGAAGCGCGCTTTGCCGAAATGCAGGCGCGGTTTGATGGCGGCCCGGTGCCACGCCCGCCATATTGGTCAGGCTACCGCGTTACCCCTCAATCGATTGAATTTTGGCAGGACCGCGAACACCGGCTCCACGAACGGCGGCTGTTCACCCGCACCGGCAATGGCTGGACAGAGGGGATGCTGTACCCGTGAGCGATGGCCATAATCACCATCACAACCACCATCACGCCCGCGCTGCGCACCATCACGCGAACAGCAGCCTGACGACCCGGGCAGCGATTGCCAGCGTTGCCACCGCGACGTTTTTGATGCTGATCAAGGGCTATGCCGCCTGGCATACCGGGTCGGTCGCGATGCTGGGATCGCTGGCGGATACGGGGCTTGATCTGGTTGCGTCGATGGTGACGCTGTTCGGCGTCCGGCTGGCGGCGCAACCTGCCGATCACGATCACCGTTTTGGCCATGGCAAGGCCGAATCGCTGGTGGCGCTGTTTCAGGTGGCCGTCATCGCGGTATCGGCATTTGCGATTTTCGGGCGCGCGCTTGATCGGTTGATGACGCGACAGGCAACGGCGGATGCCGAACTTGGCATCGCGGCATCGGTGATCGCGATTGGCGTTACCATCGCCTTATTGGCCTATCAGCGCTTTGTGATCGCCAAAACGGGATCGGTGGCGATTGGGGCAGATCACGTCCATTATCAGTCTGATGTCCTGTTGAACGTGGCGGTGATCGGGGCGCTGGTGCTGGATCAGTATCTGGGCGTGACGGGGGCTGACCCGCTGTTCGGCATCGCCATTGCGGCCTGGCTGCTATGGGGTGCCTGGCGCGCCTCCAGCAGTGCGATTGATCAGTTGATGGACAAGGAATGGCCGGCTGAAAAGCGCCGCCGCTTTGTTGAGGTTGCGTGCCGCCACCCGGAGCTGAAGGGCCTGCACGATCTGCGCACCCGCACCAGCGGCGCAACCGATTTCGTCCAGTTTCACATCTGGATGGATCCGGAAATGACGATTGCCGAGGCGCATCTTGTGACAGACCGGATCGAACACAGCCTGGCCCGCGAATTTCCCGGCACCGAAGTGTTGATCCATATCGACCCTGAGGGCCAGGTGGATCACCCCGGCAATGATCTGGTTGAGGCAGACGAAATCGCCATGCTGAAGGACAATCAACCGTGACCGCTGCCGCCCGCACTCGCCTGCCCATCACCCAGATAGATGCCTTTGCCGATGCCGCCTTTACCGGCAATCCCGCGGCCATCATGCCGCTGGATGCATGGCTGGACGATGATGTGCTGCTGGCGATCGCGGGCGAGAATAACTTGAGCGAAACCGCGTTTCTGGTGGCCGACGCCACTGGCGCTGCGGATTACGAATTGCGCTGGTTCACCCCCGCTGCCGAGGTTGCACTGTGCGGCCATGCCACGATTGCCAGCGGCCATTACCTGTTGGAACGCGACGCCGCCCTGACGCGCGTCACCTTTCGCACGCGCCAGGCCGGCATTTTGTGGGTGGAACGTGACGGCGAAGGCTACCAAATGGCGCTCCCCGCCTGGGCGCCCACGCCAATGCCGCTGCCCGATATCGTTGCCGACATCGGCGCTGGCCCTGCGGTGGAAACATTGTGGTATGAAACCGGCTATGCCCTGATCGTGCTGGAAAATGCCGCGCAAATCCGTGCGCTAAAGCCCGATCAGCGCGCGCTGGCGGCGCTTGGCAAGCTGGTCGCCGTCGTCACTGCGCCGGGCGACACGACCGACGTCATCAGCCGGGTTTTCACGCCCTATTATGATATCGCGGAGGACCCGGTAACGGGATCAGCCCATGCCGTGATGACCCCCTATTGGGCCGCGCGCCTGGGTCGCGACCGCTTCACCGCCTATCAGGCAAGCGCCCGTGGCGGGCATGTCGACTGCCGGTTGGACGGTGACCACGTCATCCTGGGTGGCCGCTGCGTGACGGTGATGGAGGGCGTTTTCCTGCTTTAGGGTACGATGACATTACCTCAACCCGTTCGTCCCGAGCGAAGTCGAGGGGCGTGTCGCAGGTGTTGCGCGGGGTGTCTCGACTTCGGCCTCGCAGACCGAAGCCTGTCCTGAGCGGCTGGCTTGCCAGCCAGCCGAAGGGCTCGACACGAACGGTACGGGGTTATCGATCAACCTAAAGTCATCGCGCTCTAACTGCGCCCGCCTCCGGCAAGCAATTGCAGCGCAGGGCGGATCACCAGAAAGCGGCGGTATAGCCATTCAAGCGCCGTCAGCACCCACGCGTTGCGGGCGGCGAGACCAATCGGCCGCAGCAACGGGATGGCGCGCCACATCGCGGCAAAGGCCGCAGCGCCCGACAGCATCACGCCGTTTTCGCGCGCATGAAACCGGGCGAGCAACGCATCCCGGTCAATCGGGCACAGCGATTGCGCATCGGCCACATCGACGAACGCGATTGCCTTTGCCCGGTCTAGCCGCCGCATCACCGCAATTTCGCGCTGACATAGCGGGCAGCCGCCATCGAACCAGATCGTCAGTTTTTCCACAAGCGGGTAATGCCGCATTTGGCAGGCACCGTCACGCTGGCCTTAAGCCGGTGTGGCGGGCGTTACCGCGACAGTGATGCCGCCACGTCGCCCATCCGGTCGATCACCGGGCGGCGCTTGCCATCCTGCGTTTTGCCCAGCCGGACCAGCACATAGCGGTGCGGCTTACCATCTGCCCCCTTGCCGTCAAACGCCATCACATATTGCCCCAGATGCCCGTTCATCGACACCAGAGAGGGCACGCCCTTTTCGGGGAAAAGCGAGGGGCTGCCATCGGGCGCGCCGGGGCGGTTGAGCCATAATTGCCCGCCATATTCGGGATCGGTGGGGGAGGATGTTTTCATGAACGCCAGCCATTCCGGCGCAATCACCTGCGTTCCATCTGGCGCCTTGCCCTCATGCAGCAACCCGCCGAGCCGTCCGAAATCATCCAGCGACATATGGATCAGCGACCCGCCAATCTGCGTGCCGGCCCCGTCAAATTCGGGAAAGGCGGTGGTGATGCCAACGGGCGTGAACAGCCGCGCATATTCAAAATCGCGATAAGTTTGCGCCCGAACGCGCGGATCGCGGCTTTGCGTTAGCGTGCGGGTGATGATTTCGGACAGGATGATCGTGGTGAGCGAGCTATATTCAAACTTCTCGCCAGGCTTTGCCTCCAGCGTCTGGGCGATGGCGCGCGCCGCCATGTCTTGCGTACCGTTGACGAACAGCACCTGATTGGTGTCCGATTTCTCCACCGGCTGGCCTTCTTCGGTATGTTCCAGCCCGGATGCCATGTTGAGCAAGTGCCGCAGCGTAATCGTGCCGCGCGGATCGCCCGGTTTGCGCCACTCGGCAATTGGGGCGGGCGCATCGAGCTGCAATTTGCCGTCGGCGACCAGTTCACCCACCAGCATCGCGGTGATTGATTTGGCCATCGACCAGCTGATGAAGCGATTGGCATCAGAATAGCCCGCGCCATAATGTTTCGCGATTACGCGGCCATCCTCAATCAGAATGGCGGCCCGCGCCTCTGCCTGGTCGGCGGCGAACAGCGGTTTTAGCGGCCCGGCATCATCCGCCGGAGCCGCGCCGCTGCTGGTGAGCATCAGGCCGGCTGCTCCGGCTATTACTAGGCTTTTTATTTTCATGAACGCAGTCTACGCTCGGGCGACATGAACGCAAGACGCCTCATCCTTCCTGTCGGTTTGATCGTGATTGCCGCGCTGGCGCTGGCAGCGTGGCTGTATGTCCGGTCGCTGACCCCGCAGCTTCAGCTTGGCGTGGGCTATGGGGCGCGGGTGGCGTGCGCCTGCCGCTACATCGGCAATCGACCGCTGGCCAGTTGCTACAAGGATTTTGAGCCGGGGATGGAGCCGATCAAGCTCAGCGATGATCCCGCGACCAAAACGGTAACGGCATCAGTGCCGCTGATCGCCAGCCGGTCGGTGCGGTTTGATCCGTTGTTGGGATGCCAGCCGACGCCGCTGGCCAAGCCTTAAGCCGCCATCTCCGCCCGTTCCGTTTCGGCAATCCAGCCCCCGCCCAACACCCGCTCGCCTGCATAAAGCACCGCTGCCTGGCCGGGGGCGACGCCGTATTCGGGGGCGTCAAACACGAGCTGATCGCCCTGAAACCGGGCAGGCACAGGCTTGGCGAGCGACCTTACCTTTGCGGTAATCGGGCCCGCGTGATCCCCGCCAATCCAGTTAACCCCCGTCAGCCGCGCCGCGCCCACGGCGAGCGCGCGCTTTGGGCCGACGATGACGCGGCGATCGGCGGATTCGAGGCGGATGACGTATAAAGGCTCTGGCGTGCCTCCAATTTCCAGCCCCTTGCGCTGGCCGACGGTGAAGTGGATCAGCCCGCGGTGCTGGCCCAGCACCCGGCCGGTTTCATCGGCAATGTCGCCGCTGGTGTCGGCTTCTGGCCGTAACTTCTTGACAAGGGCAGCGTAATTGCCGTCGGGCACGAAGCAGATATCCTGGCTGTCAGGCTTTGCCGCCACCCCCAACCCGATCTCAGCGGCAATTTCACGCACGCGCGGCTTGGCCATGCCGCCCAAAGGGAAGCGCAGGTAATCGAGCTGGGCGCTGGTCGTCGCGAACAGGAAATAGCTCTGATCGCGCGCAGGATCGATTGCGCGGTGCAGTTCGGGACCGTTTTTTGCGTCAAATCTGCGCACATAATGGCCGGTTGCGAGGCAATTTGCACCCAAATCGCGCGCTAATTTGAACAAATCGGTGAATTTTGGCCCCATATTGCACTTAATGCACGGGATTGGCGTGCGTCCGGCGAGATATTCATCGGCAAAATCGTCAATCACCTGGTCGCGAAAGCTGCTTTCGTGATCGAACACATAATGCGCGATGCCCAGCCGGTCGCACACCGCCCGCGCATCGCGGATGTCGCGCCCGGCACAGCAACTGCCCGCGCGCCCCACCGCTTCACCGTGATCATAAAGCTGCAGCGTCACGCCGATCACCTCGGCTCCCGTCCGCACGGCGAGTGCGGCGACCACCGAACTGTCAACGCCGCCCGACATCGCCACCACGATTCGCTGCGCCTTTGGGTCTGCCCCCAGCTGAAACTCACCTTCCATCATGCGCGCCAGATAGGGCCTCTGCGCCGCCGATGCAAAAAATCAGCAACCGGGCCAAAAGTTTCGCAAAGTTTTCAACGGGCTTTACCGGACCTTCAGACCCGCTCGCTACACCCACCTGACCAAGTAGCCCATTTTGTGAAAGTAGCGTGGTGGATTTAAGTTTTTCGCGGTTTGAACATGATAGCAGCGTTACCGCCCTTCCGCCTGATTTGGCGGTGCTGATGGTGGGGATTGCGGCACGACAGGCGACCAGCCCAACCGCGCTGATCGAATCGCGCTGCGCAATGCCGCTGGCAACGCCTGTGCTGCTGCACCCAACGCACGGTGCGTTCAACCGGGCGATGGCGGCGACGATCTGCCGCTGGAGCAAAGAATAAACGCGCCGTTTACCGCGCCGTTTCAGTCGATGTTCAAGTCCGGCTGATAATGGTCGTTATTGAAATTGAGGGGGCCCCCGCCCCAATCGAGGTACGCATGATCGAGAACCAGAAGATTCGGCCAGCAAAGGTAATCGGGCCACTCGGCGAGCCGTTAACGCTCGATTCGCTGCCGCCGCCGGGAACCACGCGCTGGGTTGTCCGCCGCAAGGCTGAAGTCGTCGCCGCCGTAAATGGCGGGCTGTTGACGGTGGATGAAGTGTGCCAGCGATACAGCCTGACGATGGAAGAATTTGCCGGCTGGCAACGCGCGATTGATCGATCGGGCATGCCGGGCCTGCGCGTCACGCGAATTCAGCATTACCGATCACTATACGAACGCCAGCAGAAATATTGATCGTTGCCATAGATTTCTGATCGGGAACAAACCACGGGGATAAGGCGTCTTTCCTCCATACACCCGCTGATCGGGTGCAAAGGAGGGTAATATGGTCGGTCTTATTGTTTGGCTCGTGGTTGGCGGCGTTGTTGGCTGGCTTGCCAGCATGGTGATGCGCACCGACGGGCAGCAGGGCATCCTGCTCAACATCATCGTCGGGATTATCGGTTCGGTTATTGCGTCGTTTTTGTTTGGCGGCGGCATCAACCAAGCCATCACCGTCACCACATTTGTTTATTCGCTGATCGGCGCGATCATTTTGCTCGCCCTGGTCAATCTCGTCCGTCGCGGCTCGGTCCGCTAAACGGAACAGTTCACACTTCCCCAAACCCTAGCTTGAGCCGCCCGGATGCACGCCGGGCGGCTCTTTTTTTCGCTATTTGAGCAGAAAGCGGACGGAGATTGTCGCGGTGATGCGGGTTTCGCCGGGCACAATCGCGGTTGATGCTGCGGAATCCTTGGCGCGGGCGAACAACATGGGTTCGGGCGCGCCGGGTTGATCGCCCGCCTCGCTGATCGACACGATTCGGGTGACGGTGAGCCCGGCGGCGCGGGCATAAAGCAGCGCCCGGTTGCGCGCGCGCTTCACCGCATCAACGCGAGCCTCATCCAGCGCGGCATCAGGCTCTGCGAGCGACAGCGTTGGCCCCTCAATCTGATTCGCGCCCTGGGCAACCAGCACGTCGAGCACCGCGCCGCTGGCATTCACATCGCGAAACCGGATCGAGACCATGTTGGTCGCCTGATACCCCGTGATCGCGGGCGGTTGATTTTCCGCATAGCGATATTGCGGGCTGAGCGTGGCCGACGTCGTCATGATGTCACGCGGGGCAACCCCGGCCCGCTTCAGCGCGGCCAGCACGCCTGCCATGCGCCGCGCATTTTCGGCCAGCGCCGCTGCTGCGGTCGATGCCTGGGCAACGACGCCGCTGCGGATCGTGGCCAGATCGGGCACGCGGGTCGATTCGCCCGTCGCAACCACATCCAATATGGTGCCATCTGCTGGAGCAGGAGCCGATACCAGAACCGGCGCCTGCTGGGCCGCCAGCGGTGCCAGTGGCACAGCGGCGGCGATCGCTGCCAGAATCACAAGACGCATCATCATTCTCCCATCAGCAACCGAATCGGTTGCGCATGTGATCGCTATGACAAGCGCGCTGAAACGCTGGCTGAACGAAAACAGCGATGGCGGCTAACGGTGATCGCGATTGGGGTCAGCGGGCGCGTTTGGTGACGACGACCCGGTACAGGATCAATAGCACGATCGATCCACCGGTTGCCGCGGCATAGCTTTGCCAGCCATTGCTGATCTGCCACCCCATTGCCTGGGAAACAAACCCAGCAAGCAGCGCGCCTGCGATACCGATCAGGATCGTCACGATGAACCCGCCCGGATCCTTGCCGGGCAGAATGATCTTGCCGAGCACACCGGCGACCAGGCCGATCAGAATCCAACCAAAAAAGCTGTTTTGCAAAAGCATCGCTCTTCTCCCCAGGGACACGATATCGCGCCTGATGGTTAACTCGCCTGCACCGGGACGCGTTGCAACCGATTCTTTGTAAAAACGCACATCGGCATGATTGATCCGAACGCGCGCCACGGGTTGCGGACGCACCGGAAAAACGCCAAAGGCCACGCATAAAACACCCGCTTGAGATTGGTGCTGTATTCAGCTAATACAGCAACTGGAAACGAAGCGGCATCAAGCCGATACACGAGAGCGAACCAAATGAACTACGAACCCGGTACGATTGGCAATGATGGTCGGCTGGCCTATTCGGGTGACCGTAGCGGCACCGGGCGGCGGCGGCTGTGGATCATCGTGCTTGTCGTGGTCGCCGTCGTGATCGGGCTAATCTATTTCATGTCATCGGGCAGCGCCGATAAAAAGGCGGCTGAGGCAGCAGCGGCTGCACCAAAAAATGCGCAGGTGCCCACGGTAACCGTCCAAGTTCCTGGTCGCCAGCAAGTGACCCGGTTTGTTTCGGCAACCGGCACGATCGCGGCGAAAATTGACATGCCGGTCGGCGTTGCAGGTGAAGGTGGCCTGGTAACCAACGTGCTGGTTCAGCCGGGCCAATGGGTGCGCGCCGGGCAGGTGCTGGCGACGATTGACCGTTCAGTCCAGTTGCAGACCGGCGCATCGCTTGCCGCGCAGATTAACGTCACGCGTTCCGACGCGCGGCTCGCCCAGGCCGAACTTGATCGTGCTGCAGCACTGGTGGCGCGCGGGTTTATTTCAAAGGCCGATCTTGATCGCCGCACCGCGACCCGGGATGCCGCCAATGCGCGCGTTACCGTGGCACAGGCACAATTGGCGGAAGCCAATGCGCGCACGGGCCGGCTAAACATCCGCGCGCCCGCCGCCGGGCTGGTGCTGACCCGCAATGTGGAGCCGGGCCAGATCGTCAGTGCCGGATCGGGCACGCTGTTCCGGCTGGCCCGGGGTGGCGAGCTGGAACTGCGCGCCGCGCTGAGTGATGCGGATATGAGCGCCGTCAGCGTTGGTGTGTCCGCGCAGGTTACCCCCGTTGGCAGCGACCGCAGCTTTGCCGGGCGGATCTGGCAGGTATCCCCCGTCATCGATCCGCAAACCCGCCAGGGCATCGCGAAAATCGCGCTTGGGTATAATGCGGCGCTGCGCCCCGGCGGCTTTGCTGCGGCAAACATCGCCAGCGGCACCAGCCAGGTGCCATTGCTGCCCCAGTCTGCGGTGCAGAGCGACGCGAAGGGCAACTATGTGTACGTCATCAACACCGCGAACGAAGTGGTGCGGCAGGCGATCAAGGTCGGTCAGGTTTCCGATGCTGGCGTGGCCATTTCCGAAGGGCTTGCCGGCACAGAACGCGTGGTCGTTTCCGCTGGCGCGTTCCTGAATCCGGGGCAGAAGGTGGCGCCGGTCACCCAGAAGAAGCAGGGCTGATCACATGGGTTTCCGCAACATATCCGCCTGGTCGATTCGCAACCCGGTACCGCCGATTGTGATGTTCATTGCGCTGCTTGTCCTGGGGATTGGCAGCTTTTTGACCATGGACGTGAACAACGATCCCGATGTCGATTTTCCGGCAGCGCAAATTCAGGTGTCACAGCCGGGTGCTGCCCCCACCGAGATGGAGACGCAGATTACCCAGCGGATCGAATCGGCGATCCGCAGCATCAACGGCGTCGACGAGATCAATTCGAACGTTAGCGAAGGCTCCAGCTTTACCTTCGTCCAGTTTACGATTGGCACGCCAATTGATCGCGCCGTCAACGATGTGCGCAACGCGGTTGACCAGATCCGCAGCAGCCTGCCCGACGGCATTTTGGAGCCGCAGGTATCGCGCGTCGACATTGGCGGCGATGCCATTGCCTATCTGTCGGCGTCGACCACGGACATGACGCTGGAGGAGCTGAGCTGGTATGTCGACGATACCGTGTCGAAACAGCTGCTGGCAGTGCCGGGGCTTGCCGCCGTCAACCGCAATGGCGGTGTTAATCGCGAAATCCGGGTGATTCTTGATCCCGTGAAGCTCCAGTCGCGCGGGCTGACGGCCGTGCAGGTGAACCAGCAACTGCGCCAGACCAACCTGAACGCCGCGGGCGGCCGCGCGCAGATCGCCGGGTCCGAACAGTCTGTACGGGTGATCGGCAATGCGCGCACCGCGTTGAAGCTGGGCGATACCGAAATTGCGGTCGGCGGTGGCCAGACGGTCAAACTGTCAGACATTGCGACCGTGCGGGACCTGTATGCTGAGCAACGATCGCTGGCGATTCAAGATGGCCGCCAGGTGCTCGCTTTCAGCATCGAAAAGGCCAAGGGTTCATCTGACGTCACCGTTTATGATTCAGTGACGAAAGTGATTGAGAAGCTCGAAAAGGACAACCCAAAGGTCAAGTTCACCGAGCTGTTCAACAGCGTCGATTACACCAAGACGCAATATCATTCAGCGATTGAGGCGATGGTTGAGGGCGCCGTGCTCGCGGTTGTCGTCGTTTTCATCTTCCTGCGTGATTGGCGGGCGACCATCATCTCGGCGATTGCCATTCCGCTGTCGGCCATTCCCACCTTCTGGTTCATGGACCTGATGGGCTTCACGCTGAACGGCCTGAGCCTGTTGGCGCTCAGCCTGGTGGCCGGGGTTCTGGTCGACGATGCCATCGTGGAAATTGAAAATATCGTCCGCCACATGCGGATGGGTAAATCCGCCTATCAGGCATCGATCGACGCCGCTGACGAAATCGGCCTGGCCGTGCTGGCAACGACGATGGCGATTGTGGCGGTGTTCCTGCCGGTTGGCCTGATGCCCGGCGTTTCCGGCCAGTTCTTCAAGAATTTCGGGCTGACGGTGGTGGCCGCTGTGCTGATCAGCCTTGCCGTTGCACGCCTGATCACCCCGATGCTTGCTGCCTATTTCCTGAAGGCCAAGGGCAGCGCCACGCACGGCGAAGGCTGGTGGATGGACCGGTATATGGAGGCCCTGCGCTGGTCGGTCACCAATCGCTGGAAAACCGTGGGCGTTGGTGGCCTGGCGCTGGTGGCGACCGTGATCGCGTTTGCGGGTTTCCCCGGGTTGATCAAGCCGATTCCGTTGACGTTCCAGCCAACGATCAACACCGATTACAGCCGCATCCGCATTCAGCTCGCACCTGGCTCCACGCTCCAGCAGGCGCAGGACGTCGCCCTGCGCGTGACCGCGATCATCAAGGATGCGCCAGAGGTTCAAAACGCGTTCACCAACGTCAATGTTGGCAACGCGAGCGTTTTCATCACGCTGAAACAGGATCGCAAGCGGACCAGCGTTGAGTTCGAACGGGCCTATGCTCCCGAAATGTCAAAGATTGCCGATGCGCGCGTCTATTTCCAGTCGCAGGGCGGCGGTGGTGGCGGCGGATCGGGTCGTGACATCACGGTCACGCTGGGCGGTTCGGACCCCGCGATGCTGACCAAGGTGGCTAATGATCTGGTCAACCAGATGAACGGCGTGCCGGAATTGCGCGCGCCGCGCGTCAATGGCGATTTGCAGCGGCCTGAAATCACGATCCGGCCGCGGATGGATTTGGCCGCGAATATGGGGGTCACCACAGCCGCGCTCAGCCAATCGATTCGGATCGCGACGCTGGGCGATATCGATCAGAATGTCGCCAAATTCTCGCTGTCGGACCGGCAGATCCCGATCCGCGTGGCACTGTCAGAAGATTCGCGCCGCAACCTTTCGACGATTGAGAATTTGCCTGTTCCGACGTCAACAGGCGGCTCTGTACCGCTGAACGTTGTCGCTGATATCGGCTTTGGCGCTGGCCCGACGCTGATCCAGCGTTCCAACCAGATCCGCCGTATCACCGTTGGCGCAGACCTTGCACCGGGCAAGGTGACGGGCGACGCCAATCCCAAGATTCAGGCACTACCCGTGCTCAAGAATCTGCCCATCGGCGTAACCCAGCTGACCTTGGGCCAGGACAAGTGGCTCGGCGAGCTGCTGTTCAACTTTGTCATTGCCGTTGTTTCGGGCATCTTGCTCGTGTTTGCGGTGCTGGTGCTGTTGTACAAGCGGGTGATGCCGCCGCTGGTGAATATGGGGTCGTTGATCCTGGCACCGCTGGGCAGTGCGCTTGCCCTGCGATTGACCGGCGATGCGCTGTCGATGCCAGTGTTTATCGGGCTGTTGATGCTGCTGGGCATTGTTGCGAAAAACTCGATCCTGCTGGTCGATTTCGCGCTGGAGGAAATGGCCAAGGGCATCGATAAAACCACCGCGATCCTGGATGCCGGGCACAAACGCGCCCAGCCCATCGTGATGACGACGATCGCGATGGTGGCCGGCATGGTGCCGATCGCGCTGTCGTTGACCGGCGATGGCAGCTTCCGCGCACCAATGGGCGTTACGGTGATTGGCGGGCTGATCCTGTCGACCATCTTGACGCTGGTGATTGTGCCCGCCGGGTTCAGCATCGCCGTTGGGATCGAGGAATGGATTGGCCCACGGCTCGGTCGCCGCCTGCTCACCTATAAGGAAGGTGATGACGGCATACCGGTGATCGACATTCAGCCCAGCGGCCCGCGGCCAATTGGCTATCGTCCGGGTGATGGCGAGCCGCAGCCCGCCGAGTGACCAGGCAAGGCGGCGCCTGTTTGAACCATCTGGCCGGTGGGGGATTGGGCAGGTGATGAACCTGTTCACCCGCCCTGCCCGCCCGGATCAAGCACCCCCGCCAGCGTTGATCCGGATGCGGGCCATTGCAACGGGCCTGCTGGTTGCAATGGCGGCGGTGTATTTCATCGCCCGCGCGCTGGACGGCATCCACCCCGCCTTTGGCTTTGTGCGCGCCTTTGCGGAGGCAGCGATGGTCGGCGGCCTGGCGGACTGGTTTGCGGTGACGGCGCTGTTCCGCCACCCGCTGGGCCTGCCCATCCCGCACACCGCGATCATCCCGCGGAACAAGGACCGGATCGGCGACAATCTGGCCGCGTTCCTGCGTGATAATTTTCTGGTGCCCGGGGTTGTCGCGCGGCGGATGCGCCGGCTGGACCTTGCCTCATCCGCCGGGCGCTGGCTGGCCAGCCCATCGGCAGGCGATGGCCGGTTGCGGCGCGGGGCAGGACGGCTGGCGGCGGACGTGCTGGAGGCATTCGACCAAAAGCGGCTTGGCGGCATGGTAAAGCAAACCATCGGCCAGCGGCTGCGCGCGCTCGATATCGCGCCGCTGTTGGGGCAGGCGCTGGATGCGGCGATGCTGAAGGACCGGCATTTGCCGCTGCTGAATGGTATCATCCGCTGGGCCGGGCAAACGCTGAGCGCGAACGAACCCATCATCCGCGCGATGGTACATGAACGCGCCGGATCGATCATGCGCTGGACCGGGCTGGACGAAACACTGGCGAACAAGATTATCGACGGGCTTGATCAGATGTTGGCCGACATGGCCGATGATCCCGGCCATCCGCTGCGCGCCAAGGCCGAGGAGGGGCTGGCAAAGCTCGCCTTCGACCTGCAGTTTGACGATGTGATGCGGCTGCGGGTTGAGGCGCTGAAGCTGGAGATTATCGACAACCCGGCGATGCAGACCTGGCTGGACGGACTGTGGGAATCCGCCCGCCAGGCCATGCTGCGGATTGCGCGCGATCCGGCAGCGGGGCGGCAGGGCAAATTGGGCGAAGCGCTGCAACAGCTTGGCACGACATTGCAGGAAGATGCGCGGCTGCGCGCGACGATCAACCGGTTTGTGCGCCGCGCCGCTGTGGGCACTGCCGCCGATTACGGCGATGCCATCGTCCGGCTGGTTTCCGAAACGATCCGGGGCTGGGATGCGCAAACCATTACGCTGCGGGTGGAAAATGCGGTTGGCCGCGACCTTCAGTTCATCCGCATCAACGGCACCATCGTTGGCGGGCTGGTGGGGCTGGTGATCCACACCGTGGATATCGCGTTGTGATGGCGCATCACACCTGCGCGGTCGCGCCATCGCGCCAATCGAGCACCGGCCACCCCGCCTGCACCGCCATTGCCCGCAACGGCGCATGAGGATTGACGGCAAAGGCCTCATCAGCCCAATCGAGCGTCGGCGCATCGGACACATGGTCCGAATAGAACCGGATATGGGCGCCCGCGCGCGCGATGTGCTGCCTTGCCAGCCATGCCTCAATCATCCGCAACTTGGCCGGGCCATAGCAGTTTTCCCCATCAATCGCGGCGCGAATGGCCCCATCCTGTCCCATCACCGATCCGGTCGCGATTACAGCGTCAAAGCCCAGCCGTGCGGCAATCGCCTGGACATAGAAATCAAACGATGCGGTCGCGAGGATCAAGCGATAGCCCGCTGCGCGGTCGTCAGCGATTCGGGCGCGCGCGGCCGGATAAACGCCGCTCGCCATCAACCGATCAGCAAAACCATTGGCCGCAGCCGCCATCACCGGTTGCGGCACGACAGACCCCAGCATCAGTCGCTGCGCATTTTCCTTCAGCGCCCCGCGACCCAGCAGTCCCGCCGAATAAGCGACCCCCTCCCCCGCCAGCAACGGCAGCAGCGCCAATCGCCACGGCGCGCGGGTGCGGGCGGCGTGCAGCAGGAACGGCATCCACGTCGCAGCGCGCGTGATGGTTTTGTCCATGTCGTAAATCGCCAGGCGCTGCATGTGTCATCCATAGACAGCTATGTCCTTGCCGATCCAGTGCGATTGCAGCAAAGATGGTGACCATGGGCACCATGGCTGAATTTTCACATGAAAATGTCGGCGGAGCCGAAACGCTGTGCTTCAGCGGCAGCTTGTCGCTGGCAAAGCTGGGCGATTTCCCCAATCGGTTGCGCGATTTTAGCGGCAAGGTCGATCGGCTCGATATGAGCAAGGTCGAAAGGATCGATACGGTTGGCGCGTGGCTGATCTATCGTTTCGCTGCCGAACATAGGGCACGGGTTGAAGGGTTGAGCGCCGATGCCCGGCATTTGCTCGATCAGGTTTCAGCCGCCGACCAGCAAGTGTCGATGCGGCCAGACCCCGGTGGCCCGCTGGTGCGCGTGCTGGGCGAAATCGGCGCGGCGGTGACGACGTCTTTCAAGACGATGTACGGGTTGCTGGGCTTTTTCGGCGCGACGATGATTGCGCTGTTCAACGTCATCACCCACCCTAGCCGGTTTCGCTTTAATGCCACGGTTCAGCGGTTCGAGGTAGTGGGCGTATCCGCGCTTGGTATCATTGGGTTGATGAGTTTCCTGATCGGGTTGGTGATTGCCCAACAGGGCGCGGTGCAACTCCGCCAGTTTGGTGCAGAAGTTTTCACGATCAACCTGGTTGGACGCATCACGCTGCGCGAACTGGGCGTGTTGATGACGGCAATCATGGTCGCCGGGCGATCTGGCTCTGCCTTTGCCGCGCAGATTGGCACGATGAAGCTGACCGAGGAAATTGATGCGATGCGCACAATCGGCGTGTCGCCGATGGAGGCGCTGGTGCTGCCGCGCCTGCTAGCGGCGGTGCTGATGATGCCCTTGCTCGGCTTTTACGCCTCTGTCGTCGCGATCATCGGCGGCGGTTTGCTGTGCTGGATCTCGCTTGGCATCCCGCCTGTCACCTTCATTCAGCGATTGCAGGAAGTGGTGCCGATTACCGATCTGTATATCGGGTTGATCAAAGCCCCCGTGTTCGGCGCGATCATCGCCATCGCTGGCTGTTTTCAGGGAATGCAGGTTGAATCGGACGCTGAGCAGGTCGGCAAGCGCACCACCGCCGCCGTCGTGCAGGCGATCTTTCTGGTGATCGTGCTCGATGCGTTTTTCGCGGTGTTTTTCACCTGGTTAGGCTGGAATTGATGGCGGGCAATGACGTTATCTCCGTCAAGGGGCTGCGCACCAGCTTTGGCGATCAGGTCGTGCATGACGGGCTGGACTTGCAGGTTCGGCGCGGCGAGATTTTTGGCGTGGTTGGCGGATCGGGCACCGGCAAATCGGTGTTGATGCGCGCGATCATCGGCCTGCAAACCCCCGATGCGGGTGAGGTAAAGGTGTTTGGCGAATCGACGGTGGACCGCGATGAAAGCGAAACGATCGATATCAGGCGGCGCTGGGGCGTGTTGTTTCAGGGCGGCGCGCTGTTTTCCACGCTGACCGTGGCCGAAAATGTGCAATTGCCCCTGCGCGAATTTTACCGAGAGCTTGACCAGGGCCTGCTGGATGAAATTGCCGCCTATAAGGTGGTGATGACCGGCCTTCCCGCCGAAGCCGGGCCCAAATATCCGGCTGAATTGTCGGGCGGCATGCGCAAGCGCGCGGGGCTGGCGCGCGCGCTCGCGCTTGATCCTGAACTGCTGTTCCTTGACGAGCCAACCGCCGGGCTCGACCCGATTGGCGCAGCAGCGTTTGATGAACTGACCAAGTCATTGCAACGAACCATGGGGTTGACCGTTTTCCTGATCACGCACGATCTCGACACGCTGTACGCGATTTGTGACCGGGTGGCGGTGCTGGCCGATCAGCGGGTGATCGCGGTTGGGACGATCGACGAACTTCTCGCGCTGGACCATCCGTGGATTCAGGAATATTTCAACGGACCGCGCGGTCGTGCCGCAATTGGCACGGTTGAAGCGGCTCATCACCGCGCAGAGCTGCAGGCTAAGCCAGGGACTTCTCACTGATGGAAACGCGCTCCAACCATGTCCTTGTCGGCACCGTCGTGCTGGTGTTGCTGATCTTGATGGCCGGCTTTGTCGTCTGGCTTGCCCGGCTTAGCGGCGCCGCGGACAAGGAATATGACATTTTCTTCAAACAGTCCGTCAACGGCATCAACAAGGGATCAAACGTCTCATTCAGCGGCGTGGCCGCCGGTCAGGTCAAGGAAATCGCGCTGTTCAAGGAAGATCCGCAGTTTGTGCGCGTGCGGATCAGCGTCAGGATCGACACGCCGGTGCTGCAGGGCACCACCGCGACCATCCAGGGCGTGGGCTTTACCGGCGTCAGCGAAATCCTGCTTGATGGCGCAATTAAAAATCAGCCGCCTATCGCGTGCCCTATCGACAAGCCACAAAGCGCCTGCCCGTTTGGCGTGCCGGTTATTCCCACCCGTCAGGGCGGGCTTGGCGCCCTGCTCAGCTCTGCCCCGCAACTGCTAGAGCGGCTCTCAAACCTTACCGAGCGGCTGACCGACCTGTTGTCGGACAAGAATATGGCGTCGATCACCGGCATTCTCGACAACACCAACCGCGTGACCAAAGCGCTGGCTGACCGGTCCGGCGATCTGAGCGGCACCATTGCCGAAACGCGCATCACCATCAAAAAAGCAGGCGAGGCCGCTGAAGCCTTTACCACGCTCGCCAAATCCGCAGACGGTGTGCTGAACAAGGATATCAAGCCGGTAACTGCCAATCTGAACAAGGCGGTCGCCTCTGCCCAACACAGTCTGGAACAGGTCGACCTGCTGATCACTGACGCGCGGCCGGGCGTTCAGGTATTTTCCAAGCAGACGATCCCTGAAATCAGCCAGCTCGTCCGCGATTTGCGGGTGATGTCGGCATCGCTGACCAATGTTGCAGAAAAGATTGATCGTGAAGGCGCCGGATCAATCCTCGGCGCGCCGAAACTGCCTGATTACACCCCCGGCAAAGCCCCCAAAGCCCCAAAGAAATGAGGCAAGCCATGAAGCGCCCCACCAAAACCCTGCTGCCCGCCCTGCCCGTGCTCCCCTTGCTGGTGGTGGCCCTGTCGCTTGGCGGGTGCATCAGCTTTGGCGCAGAACCGCCGCCGTCGCTGCTCACCTTAACCCCTGACAGCCCGTTGGCGGCAGGCCAGTCGCGCAATTCGGCCACCGCGTCGACAATCCTGATCCAGCAGCCCAGCGTACCCGCATCACTCGCCACCGCGCGGGTGCCCGTGCAGACATCGCCGACGACGATTGCCTATGTGAAGGAAGCTGTGTGGTCAGAACCGCCGGCGCGGCTGTTCACGCGGCTGCTTGCGGATACCATCGGCAGCCAGACCGGGCGGGTGGTGCTCTCCCCCGATCAATTGGTGCTCGATCCCGGGGCGCGGCTGGGCGGTGAATTGCGCAGCTTTGGGCTGGATGCGGCAACCGGCGATGCCGTTGTTACCTATGATGCCACCCTGATCCGCGGTGCCACCCCAGGTTTTGAAAAACGCCGGTTCGAAGCGCGCGAACCCGTTGGCACGGTGACGCCGCAGGCAACGGGCCAGGCACTTAACCGTGCCGCCAACCGCGTCGCCACCGACGTCGCCGGCTGGATCGGCAAATAAGCGCAGGCCGCTTCGCTATTGCTTGGCGGTGCGCACCGGCACGGGCAGGTTGCACAAGTCAACCGCGTTTGACGGCACCGTGAAAAACGGCGGTGTGCGGTTGGCCCGCGCCGCCAGATAGCGCGCAAACTCGGGCGACGGCGGCGTCAGATATTCATAATGCGGGCGCTGCGCGGCTGGCACATCGCTGGCGATTGTCACCCGGGCGATCGGCACGCGCATCTCTGCCCGCTCATACAGGCCCAGCCCGCCGCCTGTCCCACGCGGCAGCGCCGACATCGCTGCCATCCCCTCAATCACCCGGCCCACCACCGCAATGTTGCGGTCCAGATGGCGCGGCGCATGGCCGATGACCGTGTACAGATCACCACCGGTGCCCGTATCAGGCGCGAGATTGCGGGCGACGCCCACCATGCCATAGCAATGCGGCAGCCATTGCTGCTGGCCATTGCCCGCCACCGGCCAGCCATCTGCCGAAAAGCCGGTGACGCGGGCATAGGCATCGGCATAGGGGTTGGGGGTAATGGCGTGCGCCGATGCGGGCCATTCATATTCCGCCGGGGGGGTCAGCTCAATGCCGGGGGCAGGCGCCTTGGCCTCGGTTGGGTCGCCCCATTGGGTAACGTAATTGTCCTGGACGCGGTAAACGCTGGCATCGCTCCACCAGCCTGCGCGCGCGATCTTGCGCACATTGGCGACATGCACCGGGGCAAAACCGCTCGCCAGCCAAATGGCGACGCGCTTGCCATCGGCAAAATCGATCAACATCACATCATCATCGGCAATCGCCGCCCAGGCGCGCGCGGGCGCCGCATCAGCGATCTGCGCCGCCGATGGCGCGGGTGCGGGTGATGGGGCGGGGGTTGGAACAGAAGCGGGCGCGGCCTGAAGGGCAGCGGCGAACAGCGCGGTGGCGAGCGTTTTGATCATGCCCTCATCATGGCACGCCAACAGCGCTTGCGAAAGCGCCCCCTGCCCGCTACGGCTCGCCTCCTTCCCAAGCATGCGGAGCGGTGGCCGAGTGGTCGAAGGCGCTCGCCTGGAAAGTGAGTATACGTCAAAAGCGTATCGAGGGTTCGAATCCCTCCCGCTCCGCCATACAGTCTCCAAGAGCAGAGACGCCCCCACTAGGTCAGCAAAAACCGCGCAGTTCTGCGCGGTATTGTCAGGAGGATGTGGCAGCATCGGACGGCCGGTGATATTCTGCAGGGATGAACCGCAAATCCCGAGCAAAACCCGCCAGTCCGTTTCGGTATTTCCACTCGTCGCCCGAGCTGATCCGCGAGGTTGTCATGCTGTATGTCCGGTTCCCGCTGTCGCTTCGAAACGTGGAAGACCTACTGTTCGAGCGTGGCTTTGACCTTTGCCATGAGACGGTGCGGCTGTGGTGGAACAGGTTTGGCCCGCTCTTCGCCGGGGAGATCCGGCGACGGCGCGTAAACCGAATGCGCGGGTTCCGTCACTGGCGCTGGCACTTGGATGAAATGTACGTGAAGCTGAATGGCGAGATGGTTTACCTCTGGCGTGCGGTCGACCACGAAGGCGAGATCCTCGAGAGCTTCATCACGAAAAAGCGGGACAAA
>JBBSCC010000022.1:0-22675 GCA_038250735.1 Sphingomonadales bacterium
CGGCAAACTGACCCAGTGGTGGACCGATGCTGATATCGCCGCGTTCAAGGCGCGCACTGCCAAGCTGGTTGCGCAATATGATGCGTATGAGCCGCTGCCGGGTTTCCACGTGAAGGGCGGCCTGACGCTGGGCGAAAATACCGCCGATCTGGCCGGGTTGTCCGCCGCCTATGACGCCTATCACGCGTCGCTGGGCGGCAAGGATGCGCCGGTGATTGACGGGATGACGGGCGATCAGCGCTTTTACCTGGGCTGGGCGCAAGTGTGGCGGCGCAAGCACCGTGAGGCTGATTTGCGCAACCGCCTGCTCACGGATCCACACGCACCGGGCGAACAGCGCGCGTGGATCGTCCGCAATCTTGATCCGTGGTATGCGGCGTTTGCGCCCAAAGACGGCCAGAAGCTGGTGCTCAAGCCTGAAAGCCGCGTGCGCATTTGGTAAGCTTGTCCGTCAACTAGCGCTGCTAGCTGCTTGACCACAACGCAAGCCGCGCCAAAGAGGGGGGATGGCTAGTATTCCAACTCCGCCCCCCCCGGCTGCGCGGTCGCTGCTTACCGCTGCGATGATTGCGCTGGGGTGCGGTGTTACGGCAGCGCTGATTATCCTGGGCATAGTTGGTGATGCGGTGTTCGCGGCGGGGTTTCTTGCAGCGGCAATCGTGCTGGCCGGCACGGTGGTGGTGCTGCGATCAGCCTTTGCGCCCGCTGCCGCCGCCGAAATCGACATTGATTGGTCAGTTGCGAGGGCGCTGGCAGCGGCCAGCCCTGATGCCGTTGCTGTTACGGACCGTGCAGGTCGGCTGGTGTGCGCCAATGATCGCTATCAGGCGGTGTTCAACGGCTATCCGACGCCGCCCAACCTGCCGGTTGGCGAAGCGGGAATCGGAACGCTTGCGGACGCCGGGCGTATGGCATGGCGTGATGGCACAGCGCATGTCGAGCGGCTGATGATCGATGCCGGGCCAATCGCCGCCCATGTTGAGCGCGCCGGGGCGGCAGAGGATATGCTCGTCTGGCGCTTTGCAGGCACACAAGGCGCCGATCTGGCAACGAACATGGAGGCCATGATCGTTGGCGCGATTGGCAACCGGCTGGCCGCGAGCGGGATCATGGCGGCACTGATTACCGCAGAAGGGCGCATCCGCAGTGCCAATCGTGTGTTCCGGCTGCGCGCAATGGGGCATGAGGAAGGCGCGATTGCTGGCCGCGATTTTGCGCGTTTCTTGGTGACGGACGGGCAGGGCATGGTCCGTTTTGAACGCGAGGGGCTGGCGGGTACGCCGCTCCGCGTTGTGCAAATCCCGTTCATCGAGGGGGACGATGCCCCGCTGCTCGTCGCGCTGCTGGATGAAGAGGAAGCGGCCGGCCCGGCGATTGGCGCTGGAGCATCAGCACATATTCGCAGCCTGGTGTCGCTCATGCCGTTCGGAATCGCGTTGATCGACCGGGAGGGCCGGTTCCTCCAGATGAACGACGCATTTGTGCGGGCGGCCGATGTCGATCCCGCCGCTCCGCCGCTATACCCGGGCGATCTTGTGGTGCGTGAGGACAAGGCAGCGGTGGCCGATGCCGTGCGCCGCTTTGCGGGCGGTGCCACCCACAGCACCGATATGGCGGTGCGGCTGCGCGACCGGCCTGATGAGCCCGTCGCGCTTTCCATCGCCGGCGCGCGGGGGCTGGGGGAGGCGGCTGTGCTGCTGAGCCTGAAGGATAATGGCGAGGAAAACCGGTTGAAGCGCGAAGTGGCGCAAGCAACCAAGATGCAGGCGGTTGGCCAACTGGCGGGCGGCGTGGCGCATGATTTCAATAATATCCTCACCGCCATCATCGGCCACTGCGATTTGATGCTGATGCGCCATTCGCCCGGCGACAGCGATTATGACGATATCCAGCAGATCCGCGCCAATTCAAACCGCGCAGCCAGCCTGACGCGGCAATTGCTCGCCTTTTCGCGCCAGCAAACGCTGCGGCCGCAAATCCTGCAATTGCCCGACGTGATTTCCGAAGTGTCGAACCTGCTCAAGCGGCTGCTGGGCGAAACCGTGACGCTAACGGTAACGCATGGCCGCAATCTGGGACCAGTGCGTGCTGATCCAGGGCAGCTTGAACAGGTGGTGATGAACCTGGCCGTCAACGCGCGCGATGCGATGCTGGGCAAGAATGGGCGCGGCGGTGGCACGCTGACCATCCAGACGCTGACCGTGACGGCGGCTGATGTGCGCGCGATGGATTCCGAAATCCTGCCGGTCGCCGATTACACCGCGATCAGGATATCGGACACCGGCACCGGCATTGCGCCGGATATTCTGCCGAAAATCTTCGAACCGTTTTTCACCACCAAGGAAGTCGGCAAGGGCACCGGGCTGGGGCTGTCGACGGTGTATGGCATCGTCAAGCAATCGGGCGGCTATATTTTTGCCGAATCGAAAACTGCAGCGGGGCCGGGGCAGGGCACGGTGTTCACGATTTACCTGCCGGTCCACACTGCGGCGGCGCCAGCAAAGGCCGCTCCGTCGCCGCCCAAGGCAAAGGCAGGCGAGCTATGGGGCAGTGGCACGATATTGCTGGTTGAGGACGAAGACATGGTTCGCGCCGTGGCAGAGCGTGCGCTGACGCGGCAGGGCTATACCGTGCTGACCGCCGAACATGGCGAAGCGGCGCTTGAGTTGCTGGAAACGCATCCGCGCCCTGATCTGCTGATATCCGACGTGGTCATGCCGATGATGGACGGACCCACCATGGTACGCCACGCGCGCGAACGCTATCCTGACCTGCCGATCCTGTTCATGTCAGGCTATGCCGAAGAACAGCTGCGCAAATCGATTGACCTTGATAACGTTGCTTTCCTCGCCAAGCCATTTTCGGTGCAGCAGCTTGCTGAGTCCGCGCGCGATGCGCTGGCGGCGAAATGATGCTTGGCGCGGCGGCTTAACTAGGCTCTAAGCCCGCCGATGTCGCTGAACACCATTTTAGTCGTCGAGGACGAACCGCTGATTGCGATGATGATCGAGGATTTCCTTGAACTTCTGGGCAAAAAAATCGTGGGGCCGGTCGATTGCGTGGTTGACGGACTGGCGGCGATTGCGCGTGGCGGCATTGATGCCGCAATCCTCGACGTGAATTTAGTCGGCGGCGAAACTAGTCATGCGATTGCCGATGCGCTGGCCGCAGCAGGCGTGCCGTTCGTGTTTGCCAGCGGCGGCAGCGGCAGCGGGATTGCCGAGCGGTTTCAGGACCGAGCCGTACTGTCAAAGCCGTTTACGATGGACAGTATGGAGCGCGCAATTGCAGGGCTTGAGCCCATGCGAGCCTGATCAGGCGGTCCGTTCGGGCACTGCCGCTGCATCCTCTGTCAGCGTTGCCTGCGGGGCGACGGCTTCCCACGGAAACACAAACCAGTCCTTCGTCACCGCCCGATCAATGATGTCGGCATGATATTCCACCCGCTCTGCCGAACGAATGTTATCGATCAGCGTTGCAAAGCGGATGCTGCCCGCGACGGCGCCTTGTTCAGCCAAAATCGAGCGCAGCCGGCCAATCGTGCCGCCGGTATCGTTGATATCGTCGACAAACAGCAGCCGATCGCCACCCCGCGTCCGGGCCGCCAGCTTGGCGAGCGCGGCACCGGCGAATTCCTCCACCTTACTGGAATAATCGACTGACAGCATCGGCAAACCGCAGGCGTGGCTAAGGAAAGTTGCGGGCACCAATCCCCCGCGACCAATGCCGATCAGATAGGACGGCACCCAATCGTTAGCGGTGATCCGCGCGGCCAGCAGCATCACCTGATCGACAAAGCGTTCCTGCGAAATGGGGGCGAAAACGGGCATCACTGCGCCGCCGCATAGGCATCAAGCCTGGTCAGGTGCGCGGCCACAGCGTCATCCGGCAGGAACGAACCGAGGAAGGAATTGCGCGCCAGCAGCACCAGATCAGCACGCGACAATGCCCGCCCCGCCGCCGCTGCGCGGTAATTGTCGGCGATGTAGCCACCGAAATAGGCCGGGTCGTCCGAGTTGATCGTTGCGCGCAGCCCGGCGCGCAGCATCGCGTCAATCGGGTGCGCTGCCATATCGGGGACCACACACAGCTTCAGGTTTGATAGCGGGCACACCGTCAGCGTCATGCCGCTGCGCGCCAGCCGCGCCGTCAACATCGGATCTTCCAGCGCGCGGTTGCCGTGATCAAGCCGGTCAATTGCCAGCAGATCAAGCGCCTGCCACACATAATCGGGCGGGCCCTCCTCGCCCGCATGCGCCACGCGTTTCAGACCCATCGCGCCCGCTGCGGCAAACACCCGCGTGAACTTTTCTGGCGGGTGGCCCATCTCCGATGAATCAAGGCCCACCCCGGCAATGCGATCAAGCCAGGGATCGGCGGCTTTCAAGGTGGCAAAGGCGGCGTCCTCATCCAGATGCCGCAAAAAGCACAGGATCAACTGCGCGGTCATGCCGTGCTTTGCCTGTGCTGCCGCCATGCCCGCCAACAGCCCGTCAGCCACCACCTGAAACGGAATGCCGCGATCCGTGTGCGTTTGCGGATCGAAGAAAATCTCCGCATGCACCACACCATCCGCTGCTGCGCGATCGAAATAGGCGAGCGCCAGATCGTGGAAATCCCGCTCGGTGCGCAACACGTCCGCACCTGCATAATAGATGTCGAGGAAATCCTGCAGCCGGGTGAAGCTATAGGCCGCGCGAACTTCCTCTACAGTCTTGAACGGAATCGCAATCCGGTTGCGCGCGGCCAGCGCCACCATCATCTCGGGTTCCAGGCTGCCCTCTATATGCAGGTGCAGTTCGGCCTTGGGCAGGCCGGTGATGAGGGAGTCGAAACTGATCATATCCGCCGTTCTTACGCGGGTGTGCCCTCCCGACAAGGGGTGTCCTGAACATTAGCACCTGTGGGCACTGTGACGCGGTTGAAAGTGTCGACATAGCCGGGGTGCTCCGTGCCCATCAGCTTGTCCCAAAAGGTGAACCACGCCCCGTAATTATGGGTAAAGCCCCCGCCATGGTGCATATCATGATGCGTCGTGGTGACGATCCATTTGCCGATGGGGTGGGTTGCTGTGCCGCGCGGGTGCAGTTCCAGTCCGGCGTGCTGCATTGTGTTTCGGATGATCTGGAAAATCACATAGGACCATATCGCATTCTGCGGCGTCGGGATGAAATACAGCCATACCGGCAGATACACGAAGTTCAGCGCGGCCTCGGGCAGCGAAAAACTATACGCGGTCCAGGGGGATGGAGTTACCGAGCGGTGATGATACCGGTGCACGGTGCGGAACAGCAACCGCGTGTGCATCGCCCGGTGCGTCCAGTAATAATAGGTGTCATGACCCAGCGTCATCGCCGCAAAGAACAGCCCCACCACCCACAGGCTCTGCGTGCCCTGATAATCATGGAAGATGCCGATCCGGAATCCCCAGTTCAGAAAGATGTTTAGCACCGAAAACATCAGCATCGCCCCAACCGAGGCGAAAAATTCGCGGCGGAAATCGGCAAAGCCCGGGCTGCGCTTCTGGATTTGGCGGCTTCGCCATGCAGTGCGCTTCAGCGTCCATACCAGTACCGCAATCACTGTCGCGGCAATGGCATAGCGTTTGAAGTTGAACACGAAATGGTCGGCCAGTTCGGCAATGATGGCGGTGGCCGTCGGCATCAGGTCAATCATGGTTGGTATCCTCGCGGTGATGCGATTGGCCATGCTTAATGATCAGATTGCGCGCCACGCGAGGTTCGAACCCGATTGATCTATTTCGGAATCGATCAGTTTTGGGCCTGTCGATAGGCGCTGGGCGTCATCCCCTCCGCCTCGCGAAAGGCGCGATTGAACGGGGCGAGCGATCCGAAACCGGCATCCAGCGCAATCGTGAGGATGGGCACCGCCCGCTGCGCAGGGTCGCCCAGCGCCTCGCGAACCTCATCCAGCCGATACCGGTTCAGGAACGCGGCGAAGTTGCGATAGCCAAGATGCCCGTTGATCAGCCGCCGCAGCCGATATTCCTGCTCGCCAAGCTGGCTGGCCAGCGCCGCGATCGTCAATCCATCGGCGCGATAGGGGCGCTCGGTTCGCATATGCGTGTCGAGCCGATGAGCCAGCGCAACGAGCGCGGGGCTGCTGGGCGCATCATTCGGCGACGCGACCGGAATGGCGGGCGCAAACAAATCCTGATCGCGCATCGCGAGCATTGCCAGGCCCCAGCCAAAAATGACGATCAGCGTGCCCCATGCCACAATTGTCGCCACGCTTTGCGGCAGCAACCCGGCATTTACGAACGGCAACAGCGCGGTGACAAATACGGTATAACCGCCCACCGATCCAATCAGCATGGTACGAAACCGGCGACGCGGCTCAACCAGATCGTCATTGCGCCCGCGCCATGCCGTCCAAAGCCCGGCAATCGCCAATCCCAGCATCATCAGCCGCATCATTGTATCAACCAGCACTCTGGCCGGTCCCGGTGCGGGCACGCCGCTGTCCAGCACGGCAGCAAACATGATGGGGATTATCGCCACGATCAGATGCCACGGGGTGATTTGCGCATCATCATCAAACCAACTGCGCGCGAACAACCAAAAGAAACCGGGTGCAGATACCGACAGTAAATCAGCGATCAGGCCGGTATGAAAAACATAAGCGGCAACGCCGATATTCATCGCCAGCGCGAACCGCACCGTCATCAACCGCCAGTGATCGCGGATCAAGATGGCGCTCCACAGCCCCAGTAGCGCCAGCACGCCGCCTTGAGTCATCACGTCGAAATAAGCGATGGATGTCATGCGACAGGGGTGGCGAACAGCGTGGGCGCTGGCAAGCCCGCCGGGCCATTGCAAATAATAATAATTAAAAGCGCCGTTCCCCTCTTGTTCACTAAGAACATTATGGGTACAGACGATCCATGCATTGCCCAATTGGCATGTTCGGTTTAGCGACGGAGGCTTACAATGGCAGCTCAATTGAAGGTCATCGACAGCAAAATGGCGGTATCCACGGACAAGGCAGCCGCAGAGCGGCAAAAGGCGCTCGACGCCGCCCTCGCACAGATTGATCGCGCCTTTGGCAAGGGGTCGGCGATGCGACTCGGCTCAAAGGAGACGATGCAGGTTGAATCGATCTCAACCGGATCGTTGGGGCTTGATATTGCGCTCGGCGTTGGCGGTTTACCGCGCGGCCGAGTGATCGAGATTTACGGGCCGGAAAGTTCTGGCAAGACCACATTGGCGCTGCATGTGATTGCCGAAGCGCAGAAAAATGGTGGCACTGCGGCTTTTGTCGATGCGGAACACGCGCTTGACCCCGTTTATGCCAAGAAACTGGGCGTCAACATTGATGAATTGATCGTCTCACAGCCCGACACGGGTGAACAGGCACTGGAAATCGTCGATACGCTGGTGCGCTCAAACGCGATCGATGTGCTGGTAATCGATTCGGTGGCGGCCTTGGTGCCGCGCGCTGAAATTGAGGGCGAGATGGGCGACAGCCATGTCGGGCTGCAGGCGCGGTTGATGTCACAATCGCTGCGCAAGTTGACCGGCTCGATCAGCCGGTCGCGCTGCATGGTGATCTTTATCAACCAGCTTCGGATGAAGATTGGCGTCATGTACGGCAATCCTGAAACGACCACAGGCGGCAATGCGCTGAAATTCTACGCCTCGGTTCGCCTCGACATTCGCCGCACTGGCCAGATCAAGGATCGTGAGGATATTGTCGGCAACACAACGCGGGTGAAGGTTGTCAAGAACAAGGTCGCGCCGCCGTTCAAACAGGTCGAATTCGACATCATGTACGGTCAGGGCATTTCCAAGATCGGCGAGATTCTCGATCTGGGCGTCAAGGCCGGACTGGTGGAGAAATCCGGTGCATGGTTCTCTTATGACAGTGTCCGCATCGGCCAGGGTCGTGAGAACGCCAAAACCTATCTCACCGAACATTCCGAAATGTCGGATCGCCTCGAACTGGCAATCCGCGCACGCACCGACAAGGTTGCCGAAGAAATGATGGCCGGCCCAGAGCCGGATAGCGACGACGACGATATGTAAGTGTTTCGCGATTTCGAAAAATTTCGGCGGCGTATGCTCCTTGGGGCGTCTGCGCTGCAATAACTGGAAAGGCCCACCCGTGTCGGTGGGCCTTTCATGTTTTGGGACGGGTTATTGTTGCGGGCGCTCCGGGAATTTTTGGTGACGGTGTGGTTTCATCGGGCGGCGCCGACTTTCCGGTGGCAAGCCGCAACTTCGGCGACTTCGGCGTTCTGACTGCGGTGGCTCGCCCAGTCTGTTGCCTCGCCTGCCGTGCTTTTGCCGGTCAGGGGCGGTTTCCCAGGCGTGGCAACCATTTCTCGACTTCGGGCACCGAATCGCTAGCGTCGCCCAAATTAGCAAAGGGATCCGCATGACAATCACCGTTCACCATCTCGAAAATTCACGGTCTCAGCGGATCATCTGGCTGCTTGAGGAGCTAAGCCTGCCCTATACGATCAAGCGTTATGAGCGCGACAAGAAGACGATGCTCGCGCCGCCCGAATTGAAGCAGGTCCACCCGCTCGGCAAATCGCCGGTGATTGAGGATGACGGGGTGGTGGTCGCAGAGACCGGCGCGATCGTCGAATATCTGGTGGAGAAGGCCGATGGTCGAATGGGGCCGATGGTTCACCGCGATTCGGTGCTGCGCTACCGCCAGTTCATCCATTATGCCGAAGGATCGATGATGCCGCCGTTATTCGCGATGCTGGTGGTCGGGCGAATCCCGCTGTTCGGCAAGGCTGCGTTGAAGCGGCTGACCCCCATGTTCACCGTTCATCTTGATTATCTGGAGGCGGAACTCGCCTCGCGGCCCTGGTTTGCGGGGGACGAAATCAGCGCGGCCGATGTGATGATGAGCTTCCCGCTGGAGGCAGCGCGGTCGCGTGCGGGGCTGGGGCCATCGCACCCGGCAACGATTGCGTGGCTCGACAAAATTCACGCCCGCCCGGCCTATAAAACCGCGCTCGCCAAGGGTGGGCCCTATGCCTATGCCTGATCGTCAGGCCGTTACGCGGTGACCTGGCGCGTGGGGCGGCTCGATTTCCGGTTCTTCCGGTGCATCAAGTGCCCCCTCCCACTTCGCGACCACTGCGGTTGCCACGGCATTGCCGACGACATTGGTGCCTGATCGCCCCATGTCGAGGAACTGATCAACCGGCAGGATCAGCAGCAGCCCCGCTTCTGGAATGCCGAACTGGCCCATTACGGCGGCAATGACGACGAGCGACGCGCGCGGCACGCCGGCGATCCCTTTTGACGTGACCATGAGTACCAACAGCATGATTATTTGCGTGCCGATCGACAGGTCGATGCCATAAACGCGCGCGATGAACAGCGTCGCAAACGTCATGTACATCATCGACCCGTCAAGGTTGAACGAATAGCCCAGCGGCAGCACGAAGCTGGCGATTTTGGGCGGCACGCCGAACCGGTCGAGCGCCTCCAGCGTGCGCGGATAGGCGGCTTCTGATGATGCCGTTGAAAAGGCGAGCAGGATTGGTTCTCGAATGTACCGGATCAACGAGAAAGCACGGCGACCGATAAACACAAAGGCAGCCCCGAACAGCAGCATCCAAAGCACCGTAAGGCCGATGTAAAAACTGCCAACGAACAACCCGAGTGTCACGATAATGCCCAGTCCGTTGACCGTGATTGTCGCTGTAATCGCGGCAAAAACCGCCAATGGCGCGACGCGCATCACATAATCGGTGATCTGCAGCATCATCGCGGCAAGCGCTTCGGCACCCTTGACGATGGGCGCGCCGCGCTCGCCGATTGCCAGCAACGCGACGCCTGCAAACACCGAAAACACGACGATCTGGATGATTTCGTTCGTCGCCATGGCATCAACGATGGAGGAGGGCACCACATGGGTGATCCATTTGGTCAGGTCGAACGCCGCCTTGTCGAGGCCCGCCGTCGCATCGGGGGCGGGTAGGGTGAAGCCAAATCCAGTGCCCGGCGCAATCCAGTCGATGACGAATTCGATGCTGTGGAACAGCACCAATCCCAGGCTGAGTGAAATGAGCGATGCGGTGATGAACCACGCCATCGTTCGCGCGCCGATCCGCCCGAGCGACGCCGTGTCGCCCATGTGTGCGATGCCGACGACCAGGGTGGAAAACACCAACGGCGCGATGATCATCTTGATCAGGCGCAGAAAGATGGTGGTGACGATCGAAAACCAGCTCGCAATTTCTTTCAATCGCGTGGTGGCCTCAGGCGTGCCATCGGCAATCGCGTTGTTCAGCACCCAGCCGGTCACAAGGCCAAGCGCGAGTCCAACCATGATGTACAACGTCAGGCGCTTGGCCAAAGGAACCTCCCTGGAATATCTGGCGCCAGCGAAGGGCATTGTGGCGCGCGGGTCAAGCATCCTATGGGGTAAGGGTTGATTTCAGCGAGGAACGACTGCGATGATCCTGAATCCACTGCCACATCGGACGGCGGGTAATGCCCAGATGGTTGGTTCGTTGGCGGCGGTGGCGAAATGATCGCGCGACGCCAATTGCTGGCCGCTGCTGCCGCCCTGCCGCTGATCAGCATGTCGGGTGTGCTGCGCGCTGCCGAGCCGGACCTTGCTGGGCTTTCTGACCTGACGTCCGGCATCCCCGGCATCACGCCTGCCGAACGCCAGGCGCGCATCGCTCGCGCCCAATCACTGATGCGTGCGAACGGCATCGGTGCGGTGCTGATCGAACCTGGCGCGAGCCTGACCTATTTCACCGGCGTGCGCTGGGGCCGCAGCGAGCGGCTGACCGCGGCGATCATCCCGGTCGAGGGCGATCCGTGTATCGTCACCCCGTTTTTCGAAGAGCCATCGGTGCGGCAATCGCTCTCGATCCCGGCGGACGTGCGGGTGTGGCAGGAAGATCAGAACCCGCTGGAGCGCGTGGCGGGGTTCCTGCGTGACCGGAAACTGGCCGCGCAGCCGGTGGGGATTGACGAGACGGCGCGGTTCTTTGCGTTTGACGGGCTGGCGCGGGCGCTGCCATCGGCGCGGCTGGTATCGGCCAACCCGGTTATTCGCGGCTGCCGGATGATCAAGACCGCGCCGGAAATCGCGCTGATGCAGGCTGCGGCTGATGTCACCATGGCCGCCTATCGCTGGACCCACGCCCGACTCGAAAAGGGCATGACCCCGCCAGAGATTGGCGTGCTGATGAACGCCGCTACCCGCAAACTGGGCGGTGTGCCTGAATTCGCGCTGGTGCTGATCGGCGAGGCTGCCGCCTATCCGCACGGCAGCAGCGCACCGCAACGCGTGAGTGAAGGCCAGATCGTGCTGATGGATTGCGGCTGCACGGTGCAGGGCTATCAATCCGATATCTCGCGCACCTTTGTGTACGGCGCGGCGAGCGCGGAACAGCAAAAGGTCTGGAATGATGTCGCGCGCGGGCAGCAGGTCGCCAATGCCGCTGCGACCATCGGCACGCCAGCCGGTGCGGTCGATGATGCGGTGCGGCGCTTTTACGAGGCCGCGGGCTATGGCCCCGGCTACACGCTGCCCGGCCTGTCGCACCGCACCGGGCACGGTATCGGCATGGACGGGCATGAGCCCGTCAATCTGGTGCACGGCGAGGCGACGCCGCTGGCCGCAGGCATGTGTTTTTCCAACGAGCCGGGCCTGTATCTGCCAGGCAAATTCGGTGTGCGGATGGAGGATTGCTTCCACATGACGACGGCTGGGCCAAAATGGTTCAGCGTGCCCCCGGTTAGACTGGATGCGCCGATCGGCTGACGGTTGCACGTCAGATCGGGCCTTCAGCGAATATTGCTGCTTGCTCAAGCAAGTAGCGCTCTAATGGCTTATCAATAATTGCCAGCTAACGCAGTGTCATGAGCGCAATACTGCCGGTGACCGAACTGTCGAATGATGCCTTGTGGGAAAAGGCGAAAAATGCCGCGCAGTTGTGGCGAGCCAATGTTATCGATGCGCTGGCCCAATCAGAGGCGGTTGTCAGCGAAACCCTGTTGGTGCTTTCGGGCGTCCCGCAGCGCGGGCAATCGGTGAAGCTCCATCAGCTGCTCGGCCAACGGCTTGATGAGTTGGAAAAGGCGTTGAAACCTGCGGGCGCGTTCGCGGCGGAGGGGAAAGCTGCGCTGCCCAAACTGATCGACTTTCGCAGGCACGAGGCGTTACGCGCTGCCCTGTGCCACGGTGTTGCAACGGTGGCGCTCGATCGCCAGCGAAAATGGGTCGTGATCATTAAGCTGTTGTCGCTGGCCGGAAGCGGTCCGCAACGTGTCACCGTTGCGATCGATCAAGAAGAAGCGGCGCGCTTATTGGACGACATCCAAGGCTGTTGGCAGCGCCTCTCGGCAGCGCTGGGTAACGTTCGGGCGGCGGTAAAGACATCGCCTCAACCAGTGGTGCCGCCAAAAGCAGGATAGGCAAAGTGGCGGATTGAGTCGTTTCACTTGAGCGCAGCCTTTCGCCGCCCTAAGTCAGCGTCATGACATCGACCAACGACATCCGCCGCAGCTTCCTCGATTATTTCAGCGATGAGGGGCATGCCCGCGTGCCCTCTGCGCCGCTGGTGCCGCATAATGACCCGACGTTGATGTTCGTCAACGCAGGGATGGTGCCGTTCAAAAACGTGTTCACCGGGCTGGAAACCCGGCCCTACATCACCGCGACATCCAGCCAAAAATGCGTGCGCGCGGGCGGCAAGCATAATGATCTGGACAATGTGGGCTATACCGCGCGGCACCATAAATTCTTTGAAATGCTCGGCAATTTCTCGTTCGGCGATTATTTCAAGGAACGCGCGATCAGCCTGGCGTGGAACCTCATCACCCGCGAATGGGGCATTGATCCGAACCGGCTGACGGTGACGGTGTACCATACCGATGATGAGGCGTTCGATCTGTGGCGGCGCATCGCCGGGCTGCCCGAAAGCCGCATCATCCGCATCGCCACCAACGATAATTTCTGGTCGATGGGCGATACCGGGCCGTGCGGGCCGTGTTCCGAAATCTTTTACGATCACGGCGATCACATCCCTGGCGGCCCCCCGGGCAGCCCCGATGAGGATGGCGACCGGTTTGTCGAAATCTGGAACCTGGTGTTCATGCAGTTCGAGCAATCGGCGGATGGCACGCGCACCGCGTTGCCGCGCCCGTCGATCGATACCGGCATGGGGCTGGAGCGAATTGCCGCGGTGATGCAAGGCGTCCACGACAATTACGATACAGATACGTTCAAGGCGCTGATCGCCGCATCCAGCGCGCTGACCCACACGCCGTCATCCGGTAATACGCAAGCGAGCCACCGGATCATCGCTGATCACCTGCGCACCAGCGGTTTCCTGGTGGCGGACGGGGTGCTGCCCGCCAATGAAGGGCGCGGCTATGTGCTGCGCCGGATTATGCGGCGGGCGATGCGGCATGCGCATCTGCTGGGCGCGAAAGACCCGCTGATGCACCGGCTGGTGCCCGCTTTGGTGACCGAAATGGGCGCGGCCTACCCCGAATTGCTGCGCGCCCAGCCGTTGATCGAGGCGACGCTGGCGCAGGAGGAAACCCAGTTCCGGCGCACGCTGACCAACGGCCTGAAGCTGCTGGACGAGGCGACGTCGGGAATGGCGGCGGGCGCGACCTTGCCGGGCGAAACCGCGTTCAAACTCTACGACACCTATGGCTTTCCCTATGACCTCACCGAAGACGCGTTGCGCGCGCAAGGCTACGGCGTCGACCGCGTCGGTTTTGATACCGCGATGGCCGAACAAAAGCGCGCCGCCCGCGCTGCGTGGAAGGGTTCCGGCGAGCGGGCGTCTGACGATGTGTGGTTCGACATTGCCGAGGAAGCGGGCGGCACCGAATTCACCGGCTATACCAGCGATGTCGGCGAAGGCAGCGTGATCGCGCTGCTGAAGGATGGCGCGCGGGTCGACCGGGCAGGGCCGGGCGAGGTGACCATTCTGACCAACCAGACGCCATTTTATGCCGAAAGCGGCGGGCAGATGGGCGATGCGGGAATCATCTCCGGCGAGCGCGGCTTGCGCGCCGCCGTGCGCGATACCGCCAAGGCGGTCGGACGCCTGCATGCGCATAATGCGGTGATTGAGGCGGGCGAGATTGCGGTGGGCGACAATGTGCATCTGGCGATCGATACCGAACGGCGCGACCAGATTCGTGCCAATCACTCCGCCACACATTTGCTGCACGCGGCGCTGCGCACGCGGCTGGGCGGGCATGTCAGCCAGAAGGGCAGCCTTGTTGCGCCTGAACGGCTGCGGTTTGATTTCTCGCACCCAACCGCGCTGAGCGCCGCCGAGATTGCCGATATCGAGGCCGAGGTGAACCGCCAGATTCGTGGCAACGCAGCAGTGTCGACGCGGTTGATGACCCCCGATGATGCGATTGCAGCGGGCGCAATGGCGTTGTTCGGGGAGAAATACGGCGATGAAGTGCGTGTGCTCTCCATGGGCGCGCTCGCCGATTCCGCTTATTCGGTCGAACTGTGCGGCGGCACGCATGTGAACGCGCTGGGCGATATCGCGCTGATCAAGATTATCGCAGAGGGTGCGGTTTCCAGCGGTATCCGCCGGATTGAGGCGCTGACGGGTGAGGCGGCGCGGCTATGGCTCGCCGACCGCGACGAAAAATTGCGCGAAGCCGCCGGCGTGCTGAAAGCCTCACCGGATGAGGTGCCGTCGCGGGTGGCGGCGTTGGTGGAGGATCGCCGACGGCTGGAACGCGAATTGGCGGAGGCGAAAAAGGCGCTCGCGATGGGCGGCGGTGGCGGTGCAGCCCCTGCCGGGCCCGAACTGGTGGGCGGGGTGAATTTTGTCGGTCAGGTCATCGAGGGGCTCGACCCGAAGGGGCTGCGCGGCGCGGTTGATGATGTAAAGGCCCGGATCGACTCAGGCATTGCCATGATCGTCGCGGTGAATGACGGGCGGGCGTCGGTGGCCGTTGGCGTCAGCCAGGATCTGGTGACCACCCATAATGCGGTCGATCTGCTCCGCGTCGCCGTGGCTAGCCTTGGCGGGCAGGGCGGCGGTGGGCGGCCCGATATGGCGCAGGGTGGTGGGCCCGACGGCGCAATGGCGGCAGAGGCGGTGGCGGCGGTTTCGGCAGCGCTGGAGGCAATGCCCGCCACGGCCTGAACACAGCATTTGGAATTTTTGCGGAGCAGATGATGGAAAAGCCGATTGAATCGTTCCGTGCCAGCACCGGCAGGTGGCTGATCGGCAGCCTGGCCGGTTTGGGCACATTGCTGTTGTGCCTGGTTGGCGTGGGGTTGGTGATCATTGCGCTGCGCTGGTTCCAGAACATCGCCACCCAGTATGAACTGACCGATCAGCGGCTGATTATCCGCACCGGCATCTTCAACAAGAAAATCGATGAGATCGAACTTTACCGCGTGAAGGACGTGACGGTCGCTTATTCGCTGATCAACCAATGGGCCGATATCGGCGCGATCAGCATCAGCTCCAGCGATCCGACCACGCAAGGGGGATCAATTGTGCTGCGCGATATTCCGCGCGCGCGGACGATCCGCGAGGAAATGCGCACGCTGGTGGATGCCGCCCGACAAGCCCGCAGGGTGCGCGAGCTTGATGTGGACCACGGGATTTAAAGCATCGCGCCTTAATTTTGCATCACCTTCGTCATTGCGACCCCGGCCTTGAGCCGGGGGAAGCAATCCAGCCTCACCACACGCGGAACGCTGGATTGCTTCGCTGCGCTCGCAATGACGATTCATTATTCTCGCTGCCAGATCGAAGCCCGACTTCCCCGCCCGACATCATCACGGACAGTGTAGTCGAGCGGCTTTCCAAAGGTCTTCGACGTCAGGGTTACTGGGAAAAAATCGAATTATGCCCCGATTCGATAACCCACCTGAAAAAGCGGACCACGTCCATGAACAGCGCGCTGCTATAGCTGCCGCCGGTCATCGCGTAATCTACCGCGACCAGTACGAGTGTTAACGCGGCAAGGGCCTTGAACATCATGCGCTGAAAAATGCGCTCGCGCGGTTAAGCCCGCGTGCGCAGCCGTGGTGAACGGCGCGGGCAGCATGTTTTCCCGACTAAAACACGCAAATCAGGCCGGACGATCCTGATCCCGTTCGCGCAGTCGCCGAAAGCGGGGTGCCCGCTCGATGCCGGCGGCGTTCTTGATTTCCTTGCGCAATTCATCGCGTTTTTCGTGGATCGATGCAATCACCGGACCCACGGCAATGCCCATGTCAGTCAACACCGCTTCGGATAGCTGCAGCGAGCTTTCCAGCGTTTCGGGCACCGCATCGGTTACGCCGACACGGTAAAGCTCGGCTGCATGGTCCACATCGCGCGCACGGGCGACAATCGTCAGTTCTGGCACCCAGGCGCGAACGCGCTCGGTTAGCCGCACGGTCAACACCGGATCATCCATTGTCAGGATCAGCGCACTTGCCCGGCCCAGGTTCAGCCGGTCGACCAGTTCAGGCCGGGCGACATCGCCAAAGATAATCGGATAGCCTTCGCGCCGCGCGGCGATGAACACGTCAATATCCGCCTCAACCGCCAGATAGGGCTGGTGATGCACCGTCAGCATATCGGCAACCATGCGCCCAACCCGGCCAAAGCCGATGATCACGGCGCCGGGCCCTTCCGGCGGCACGGCAATGTCCCCAAAGCCCGTGCCCGAACGGCGTTCAATCCGCTGCGCGGCTTGTCGGCCGATCCAGGCTAGCAGCGGCGTGAGCGTTAGGCCAAGTGCTGTCACCGTCTGCCAATAGTTCAGCGTTGCCGGGCCGATCAGCTGCACCTGCGCCGCCGCGCCAAGCACGATCAGCGTTGTTTCGGACGGGCTACCCATCAACAGCCCGGTTTCGGCGGCCACTGCATTGCGCTGGCCATTCACTTTCAGCAGCAGCGCGGTGACGATTGCCTTCACCGCGACGACCCCGGCAAGCCCGGCGACCAGCGCACCCCAGTTTTCAAACACCAGCTTCAGATCAAGGCTCATCCCCACCGTGATCAGGAACACACCAAGCGCAAGACCGCGGAACGGCGCGGTAATCACCTCCACCTCGCTGCGATAATCGGTTTCGGCAATCAGCAACCCCGCCAGCAGCGCACCGACAATCGGTGATAGCCCCGCTGCCGTCGTCGCCAGGCTGGCGACAATCACGACCAGCAACGATGCCGCTAAAAACAGCTCAGGGCTTTTGGTGCGGGCCGCTTGCGCGAACAGCCGGGGGAGCAGAATGCGCCCGCCCAAAAAGATGGCGGCAATCGTCAAGATACCGCCACCGACAAGCCCCACCACTGCAAGGCCGTTGCCCGACGCGCCCGGTGCCAGTGCGGCAAGCACGAATAGCAACGGCACCAGCGCCAGGTCTTCAAACAACAGCATCGAAAATGCTGCCCGCCCGATAACGCTGGCCGCGCCCGCGATCGGCACCACCAGCGCGGTGGATGATAATGCAAGCGCCAGCCCCAGCGTGATCGCCTCCGGCCAGGACTGGCCAAGCAGATGGATCGCGACACCGATTACCAACCCGGAGGCGATCATTTCGGCAGCACCCACGCCGAACACATCGCTGCGCATCGACCAAAGCCGCTTGAATGAAAGTTCAAGGCCGATGGAAAACAGCAGCAGGATGATGCCGAACTCGGCAAACGGATCAATCGCCGCGCGGTCGCTGATCGTCAGGTGCGACAGCCACGGGTAATCGACCACCAGCCGACCAAAGCCACTGGGCCCCGCCAGTACGCCGACCAGGATGAAGCCGATAATCGGGCTGATCTTTGCCCGCGTAAATGCCGGAATCACCAATCCTGCTGCGCCCAAAATGACTAGGGCGTCTGAAAAGCCGTTATTGTCTAATCCAATGGGCATGGGTGCAGACTAGCGGGGATTGGCCGTGGTTGCACTCATGTTGTGCAGCGCGGCGGAGGCTTTCGGGAGCTGGCGTTATCCCGCCCACGAAACACGCTATTTATAGGTCAGCCTGAGCCGTTCGTCGTTTGCGATGCGCTTGTCACCAGCCCGGTTGTGAACGCGGGATTGGTGTTGCGACTCTCGAACTGGAACGGCGCATCCGGCGCAAACTCGGCGCGGTTCGCGGCATAGGCTTGTGCCGCATCGCGCAGCGAATCAGCGGTCAGCTTCGTCTTGTCGCCATTCTGGCCGACGACGACGATATCATCGGGCTAATCATCCGCCGACGCCGTCGGTGCCGATTGTGCAACCGCCGATGGCGGTCAGGCGAGCGCAATCAATGCTGCCAGGAACGCGGCACCGATGCGAACCCCTCCGCCTTTACACACCCATCGCGGTTTCAAGGTTCACGCGAACCTGTTCGAAAAACTGTTCAGTCGTCATCCAGGGTTGGTTAGGGCCGATCAGCAGCGCTAGATCCTTGGTCATATGACCGTCTTCGACCGTCTTGATGCAGACCCGCTCCAGCGTTTCGGCAAAGGCCGTTACGTCGGGCGTGCCATCGAACTTGCCGCGATATTTCAAGCCGCCCGTCCAGGCGAAAATCGATGCGATCGGGTTGGTAGAGGTCGCCTTGCCCTGCTCATGCTGGCGGAAATGGCGGGTGACGGTGCCGTGCGCCGCCTCTGCCTCCACCGTTTTGCCATCTGGCGTCAGCAACACCGACGTCATCAGCCCCAGCGAGCCAAACCCTTGCGCGACCTGATCTGACTGCACATCGCCGTCATAATTCTTGCACGCCCACACAAATTCGCCGTGCCACTTCAACGCAGAGGCAACCATGTCGTCGATCAGCCGGTGTTCGTAAACAATGCCAGCTTCTTTGAACTTGTCCTTGAATTCGCTTTCAAAAACCTCAGCAAACAAATCCTTGAACCGGCCATCATAGGCTTTCAGAATCGTGTTCTTGGTCGACAGATAGACCGGCCATTTCAGGTTAAGGCCATAATGCATCGACGCGCGGGCAAAATCGCGGATCGAATCGTCAAGATTGTACATCGCCAGCGCAACGCCGGGCGATGGGTATTGGAATACTTCGCGGTCAATGACGGTGCCGTCATCGCCTTCAAACACCATCCGCAATTTGCCGGGGCCGGGGACGAGGAAGTCGGTCGCGCGGTACTGATCACCAAAAGCATGACGGCCGACCACAATCGGGTGGGTCCAGTTGGGGATCAGGCGGGGCACGTTCTTGATGACGATGGGTTCGCGGAAAATCGTGCCGCCCAGAATGTTGCGGATGGTGCCGTTTGGCGATTTCCACATTTTCTTGAGGTTGAATTCCTTCACCCGGTCTTCATCCGGGGTGATTGTCGCGCATTTTACGCCGACGCCGTATTTCAGGATCGCGCGCGCGCTTTCTACGGTGATCTTGTCGTCAGTTTCGTCGCGCTTTTCGACGCCCAGGTCGTAATAATCGAGGTCGATGTCGAGATAGGGAAGGATAAGGCGCTCGCGGATCCACTGCCAGATGATCCGGGTCATCTCATCGCCGTCGATTTCGACGACGGGCGTCTTCACCTTGATTTTCGCCATCGATTGCTCGCCTGTCTTTTGGGGAGGGAATATCACCGCCGTCTAGGATGAAGGCAGGCGGTGATCAACCTCTACAGCGTCTGAATCGTGGCTTTGCGGCTGTTTCCGGTGCGCGCATTGAAGTGCTGCACTGCGCAATGTACAGCAGTGCGATGGCATTGCCCGAAAAAACACCCCCCAACACGCCCCCCGACGCACCAAGCGTTACCTGGCGTATCCCCGATGTGCATCCAGAAGGGCGCAAATATGTGCTGATCGCGGGTGCGGTGGCGCTGTTTTCACTGGTGGTCTGGGATTTTGTGACATGGCCGTTGATCGGCCTTACGGTCTGGGTTGCGTTGTTCTTTCGCGATCCGGTGCGGGTCACGCCGCAGGGCGATGAACTGATCATTGCGCCCGCTGATGGCCTGATCACGATGATCCAGCGCATGCCGGTGCCGCCAGAGCTTGCCGGGGAAAACGCGCTTGGGCCCGCCCCGTTGGTGCGGGTTTCCATTTTCATGAGTGTGTTTGATGTGCACATCAACCGCACGCCCATTGCGGGCACGATCCGGCAGGTTATTTATATCTCTGGCAAATTCCTGAATGCCGATCTCGACAAGGCGAGCGATGAGAATGAGCGCCAGCACATTGTGGTTGAAGGGCGCGATGGCCGCAAAATCGGCTTTACCCAGATCGCCGGCCTGATCGCACGGCGGATTGTTGGCTTTGTGAAGGCTGGCGACATGGTTGCATCGGGCCAACGGATTGGGCTGATTCGGTTTGGCAGCCGGGTTGATGTGTATTTGCCCGATGATGTCGCATGCCAGGTCATTCTGGGTCAGCGCAGCGTGGCGGGCGAGACGGTTCTGGGCCGGGTCGGCGGCATAACGCCCGCGGGACTTGCGCAATGAGTCGGGCGAGTCCGGCTTTAAACATCGTTAGAAGCTTCTTAGGCGTTAGCTTTGGCTGGCAGGCCAAGGGCGTTTCATGAACGGGGGGCAGCGCCGCCCGGTGCGCGGGCTGCCGTTGCGCGCGGTGGCGCCCAATGCGGTGACGGCACTGGCGCTCTGTTCGGGGCTGACAGGGATTCGGTTTGCGATTTCTGCCGATTGGCAATTGGCAGTGACGATGATCATGATCGCCGGCGTGCTCGACGGGCTGGATGGGCGAATCGCGCGGATGGTGCGCGGCGAAAGTCGATTCGGTGCGGAACTTGATTCGCTGTCCGATGCGATCTCGTTTGGCGTTTCACCGGGGCTCATTCTGTATTTGTGGTCGCTGGATACGTTGCCGCAGCTTGGCTGGTTGTGCGCGCTGGTGTTCGCGGTGTTCTGCGCCTTGCGGCTCGCGCGCTTCAATGCCGCTATCGACACGACGGATCAGCCGCATAAGTCGGCCGGATTTCTTACCGGCATTCCCGCACCAGCCGGGGCGGGGCTGGCCATGTTGCCGCTCTATCTGTGGTTCTGGACGGGGGAAGCGGTATTCCGATCAGCATGGATCGTCGCGCCGTGGATCGCCTTTGTCGCGGTGCTGATGGTATCGAGCATCGCCACGTTTAGTTGGTCATCGTTCCGGTTGCGCAGTTCAATCCGGTTTGAAGCGATTGCAGCAGTGGTGCTGGTCGGCGCGGCGCTGGTTTCGGCGCCCTGGCATACGCTGACGCTGGTCAGTGCCGTCTATCTAGGCTCGATGCCAATCAGTATGCGCAGCTATGCCCGGATTAAGCGGCAGCGCGCAGTGGGGCAACCCGGCGTTGTGCAGGCACCATGATACGACCTGGCCGTACCGTGCGCGACGATGCGCTTGCATAAGGCATCATTGTAGTACGCTGGTCATCAATCGAACCTGATCGCAGAAGCGCGATGATTCGCGGCATCGCAGGCAACAATGTGGTCGCGATCACGGCCAAACTTGCCCAGAGCGCGGCAGCGAAAAGCGTGAGGGTGAACAGGACAATCATCATCAAACCACTCCAAGAGTTGCAAAAACCCTGACCAATCAACATCCGGCCCTGGTTTTTCGTTCCATGTACGCGCTACAATCCCTGTATGTTCCACTGATGTTCCAACTGTCAACCCTTGATTTGCACGGGCACCTCGGCTAAGCGCCGCGCCTCAACCCCGCATGGGAAGCGCACATCACCGGTGTTCGGTTTGGCCTGGCCAGATCGGATATTTGCTTCCCAGAGGACAAACCGGAAAGGAAATACATATGGCGGCACCAGTCGTCTCCATGCAGCAATTGCTCGAAACGGGCGCGCATTTCGGCCACCAGACCCATCGCTGGAACCCGAAGATGAAGCCCTACATCTTTGGCGACCGCAACGGCGTCCATATCCTTGATCTCAGCCAGACCGTGCCATTGTTTGCACGCGCGCTTGAATTCGTCGCGGCTTCGACCGCGTCGGGTGGCAAGGTGCTGTTCGTTGGCACCAAGCGCCAGGCGCAGGAGCCTGTTGCAGACGCAGCGCGCCGTTCGGGCCAGCATTTCGTCAACCACCGCTGGTTGGGCGGCATGCTCACCAACTGGAAGACCATCTCGGGTTCGATCAAGCGCCTGAAGACGCTTGAAGAGCAGCTGTCGGGTGACACCACCGGGCTGACCAAGAAGGAAGTCCTTCAGCTTACCCGTGAAAAGGACAAGCTTGACCTGTCGCTGGGCGGCATTCGTGACATGGGCGGCATTCCCGACGTGATGTTCGTCATCGACGCGAACAAGGAAGAGCTGGCGATCAAGGAAGCCAACACGCTGGGTATCCCTGTTGTTGCAATCCTCGATTCGAACGTTTCGCCTGATGGTATCGCGTTCCCGGTTCCCGCCAATGATGACGCAAGCCGGGCGATCCGCCTGTACTGCGAAGCGATTGCGATTGCGGCCACCCGCGGTGGTCAGCAGCAGCAGGCTGCCAGCGGTCGTGATCTGGGTGCGATGGATGAGCCGCCCGCCGAAGAGGCACTGGCTGCTCCTGTTGCAGAAGCCCCGGTTGACGTTGCCGCCGAGCCTGAAATGGCCGCCGTTGCCGCGACGCCCGAAGCCGCCGTCGAAGGCGAATAATAGCTCGACGCCTGATTGGCGTCGCTGAACTGAAATATGGACGGGGTAGGGCGCAAGCCTTCCCCCGTTCAAAACCATATTTATCGAAGATAAGGATAAAAGACATGGCCGAGATCACAGCCGCCGCCGTCAAG
>JBBSCC010000023.1:0-22651 GCA_038250735.1 Sphingomonadales bacterium
AGGGTCGCCCGCATGAGCGCCGATGTTGCTGACGAGATTGATCAATCGCGCGCGCCGCTGCTGGACCATCTGATCGAGCTGCGTCGTCGGCTGATTTACTGTGCGATTGCAATCGCGCTGGCATTTGGTGTGTGTTTTTATTTTTCGGAGCCGATTTTTGGCTTTCTGCTTCAGCCGCTGCTGAAAGCGGGCCAGCACCGTGTGGTTTATACCCAGTTGTTTGAGGCGTTTTTCGTTCAGATCAAGGTGGCATTCTTCGCGGCGGCGATGGTGTCATTCCCCGTTATCGCCAATCAGTTATGGCAGTTTATCGCGCCGGGGCTGTACCGGCAGGAAAAGCGGGCGCTGCTGCCGTTTCTGCTCGCCACGCCGGTGCTGTTCACGCTGGGTGCTGCAATGGCCTATTATATTGCGGTGCCGATGGCGCTGAATTTTCTGCTGAGTTTTCAGGGCAGTATCGGCGGGGTTGAGCGCGAGGCGCTGCCCGCGATCGACAATTATCTGTCGTTCATCATGCAGTTTCTGTTCGGGTTCGGGCTGTCATTCCTGCTGCCGGTCTTGTTAATGCTGCTGGAGCGGGCCGGGATTGTAACGCGCAAACAGCTGATCGGCGCGCGGCGCTATGCCATCGTTGCGGCAGTGGGGATCGCCGCGGTGCTGACGCCGCCCGATGTTGGTTCGCAGCTGCTGCTCGCGATACCGCTGATCATCCTGTACGAAATTGCGATTATCGGCATCTGGATTACCGAAAAACGCCGTAAGCCCGCGCCGGTAGCGGCTGAGTGATTCAATTCGGAGATTTCCGGTAGCTTCACCCTAGCGCCGCAGTGCTGGGCGTTGGCCAAAATGAATGCAGAGCCGCCAAAACGAATAGAACCCGAACGCGCAACCGAGGGGGGGGAGGGTGGCGCGTCCGGGTCCAGTTCTTGGATAGCGAGAGCGGGGGGGGCTAAAATCGCTATCCGAATATAAAACGTCGGATGGGGTTTGCGGTTCCCATTGTGCGTGAAAAAAGCATCGGCAGCACGTCGCGGGATCGTCAGCTTCAGTCCCGGCCAGTCGTTGCGATCGGAATTTCATAGGCACCCACCAACGGATCGTGGTGCAATTTGGCGCGCAACTGGCGCGACAAGCCCTCCATCACCCGCCCATATCGCTCGGCGAGTTCAACGCGCAGCGGATCGCTGTCAATCAGGGCGGGCGAGCTGATCCGCAGCGTCGCCAGCAAATGGTTCGGCGCGCTGTCCTCTGCGCCGGTCGATGCCGCGGGGGATTTCAACGATACGCGGACGGCGGCATCATGCTGCACCATCATCGCCAGCTCGATTATTTCGGTGAGCAGAAACGCCACGGCGGTCGCCACGTCTTGCGTCGATAGATAGCTGTCCAGATCCAGCTGGATCGATAGCCCGGCCCGGTCAGGGGCCGTTGCGCGGATGTTTGATGCCAGATCGCCGATCACCGATCGCAGACCCAGCCCGCGCGTTTCCTCCAGCTCGGCAAAATGGTTGCGGTGGACAACCGCCAGCGCATCCACGCGGCGCTGGATGGCGGCATAGGCCGATGTTGCTTCGGCACCGCGCGCGCCGCGCGCGTGGAAATTGATCAGGCTGGAAATCACCTGCAAATTGTTTTTCACCCGGTGATGCACCTCGCGCGTCAATTTCGTCTGGCGCACAAGTCCCTCGGCAAGCCCGGCCTCATGCGCCACCACGGTCCGGCTGATCGTGCGGAACGTTTCGCCCAGCGCGCGTATCTCCTCTGCCGGCATTGATCTGGCCTGCCCCAGGTCGAGCACTTCGCCCGGTTGGTAGCTGGCGACCAAGGTGCGCAAATCGCGCAGCGGGCGGATCAGCAACCGATCAACCACAAACCAGCCAATGCCGGATGCCGCCGCCCACATGATCAACGGCAGGATCATCGCAACCACCAGCGCTGAGCTGATCGGCGCGCTGCGCAAAGTCGTCTCAAACGTCAGCCCGCCAATGCCCAGCGGGAGGCCAACCACCTCTGTACGATCAAACGCCGTCATGCTGGGCAATGCCTGTAGCGTCAGGCGTTGGCGGCCAAGCACCAGCATGGAGGCATAGGGCGCGGTAAAGCCCACCGGGCGCGCGACATCTGCCAGCATCATCACGGGAAAGAACACTTTTGCAGTCAGCGCCTTGCTGGGCGATATCATCGCCAACGCTAGCCCGGTTTCCGGTTCCAGCCCGGCACTGATCGCGCCGGGGCGATCCGGCGGCGTTACTTGTACCGGGCTTGGAGTGGTGCTTCCGCACAGGACGCGACCGTCGCTGTCTGCAATAGTGAAGCGAACGCCTGTGGCGAGTTGCTGGCCAAAAACACCCTGCGCCCGCGCGCAGCTTGGCGTGTCTGCGCCATCTTCGTCCAGCGCATTCAACGCAACACGCAGCGCCGTCATGTCGCCGGACAGTTCTATGTTCAGCGCGCTCGCACTTTCATTCGCGGCGACCCGGGCGTGCGATGCAACCTCCAGATCGGCGGCGCGGGTGGTTTGCCGGGCGGCGAATTGGGCGATCAAGGCCAGCGGCAGCAACGCCACACTCAGGATCAGGAACAGTTTTGTGCCGGTGGGCAGGTGAGACAGCCCGGCAATCCTTGGCCGCCTGTCAGGCACGTCAGCGCTGGGCAGGTCCATGGCGGATGACTATTCTAGCTTGCCCAGTAGATCGAGCATCTCGGGCGGAATCTGCTCGTTGATCGTTTCCTCATACACCGTGCGCAGTGCATCACCCATGGCCTGATCATCGCCGCGCGGTTTCGCCGAACGCTTGGGGAGCGTCTTTTTCGGCGTGGTACGATCAGCGTTCAACGAAATCCCCCCAGAACAATGTTATACGGGCTGCATGGGTGGCAGCGCGCGTGCCGGCGTGCTTTTTTCCATGCAACCGCCAACAGAAGATGAAACCAAATTGCCGCTCGATTGTTCCGCCTGCGATGCAAAAACACAAATCTATTTTGTGGGGGATGCGTTACAGTGTTTTTTGACAGGTCGCTGCCAGCCATTGGGGGGCACGCCGCAGAGGAGAATTCGACGATCATGTCGCTTGGACAACAGCTTGCGCCGCATCTCCCGTTTCTTCGCCGTTATGCCCGCGCGCTCACCGGCAGCCAATCGCACGGCGACCATTATGTTCGCGCCTCGCTGGAAGCGATTGTGGCGGCACCGGGCGAATTTCCCCGGGATGTCGATCCGCGTTTGGGATTGTACCGCACGTTTCAGGTGATCTGGGCATCGGCAAATGGCGAACAGGATGGCGACCGCGATATTGTGAGCGGGGGCGATGATGAGAGCATTGCCCGCGCGCGGCTTGCGCGGATGACGCCGCTGTCGCGCCAGGCGCTGCTGTTGACGGCAATGGAGGGCTTTACGCCCGAAGATGCGGCCTATTTGATTGATGTTGGCCCGAATGACGTGGAAACGCTGGTCGACGATGCGCTGGCGGAAATCGAGCAGCAAACCCGCGCGCGTGTGCTGATTATTGAAGATGAGCCGATCATCGCGATGGATATCGAATCGATCGTGCGCGATCTGGGCCATGAAGTGACCGGTGTTGCCGTTACCCGTGATGAGGCGGTGGCGCTGGCGATGGAGGATCGGCCCGGCCTCGTCCTCGCCGACATTCAACTGGCAGATGACAGTTCGGGCATTGATGCGGTGAAGGATATTCTGGTGCAGTTTGCGGTGCCTGTGATTTTCATCACCGCGTTTCCCGAACGGTTGTTGACCGGCGAACGGCCAGAGCCAACTTTCCTGATTACCAAACCGTTCCAGCGATCGACGGTGAAGGCGGCAATTGCGCAGGCGCTGTTCTTCAACGAAGCCACCGTGCCGACGGCCTGAAAACAAGAATTAGAACGATACGGACCCAAAACGGCTTTGGTGGGTTGAACCATCATGACCGATCCAGAACCACCCATCCATATCAGCGAGCAGGATGCGCGCGCTGGTGATACGCCACACGTCGTCCGCTATGTGTTGGCGGCGTCGTTGGTGTTGATCGTCGTCATTTTTGCCGTGATGTTCATACGTTGAGAGGGGGACCGGGGATGACGACCAGCGATAAACCTTTCATCTGCTCCCGCATGGGCAGCCTGCCATTGGCTTGGGGCCTTGCAATAGTGATTGGGGCCGCATGACCGCGCCGGTGGACATGGACGAAGACGACGATCTGCCACAGGCATTGCCTGAAGAGCGGGTGCCGTTGCCCGATGGTGAGTTCAAGGCGCAGCTTGCGCAGGTCATTCCGCATCTGCGCGCCTTTGGGCGATCGGTTTCGGGCAGCCGTGATCTGGCCGATGATCTGGTGCAGGAAACGCTGTTGAAGGCATGGGCGGCGCGCGCGCGCTTTCAGGCGGGCACCAATATGCGCGCCTGGACCTTTATTATCCTGCGCAACCTGTATCTGTCGCAAATGCGCCGTTCGCGGTTTCGCGGGGAATGGGATGATCTGGTCGCGGATCGTATCCTTGCTGCACCGGCGGGGCAGGACAAGCAGGTCGAACTGGGCGATATGCAGCGCGCCTTGCTCCACCTGCCACAGCCGCAGCGCGAGGCGTTGATCTTGGTGGGCGCTGGCGGCTTTGCCTATGAAGAAGCGGCGGAGATTTGCGGCGTGGCCGTGGGAACCATCAAGAGCCGGGTCGCGCGCGGCCGGGTGGCGCTGGAGACGTTGCTGACCGATGGATCGCTGCCGTCACGACGTACACACACCAACCCGGCGGGCCGCACCGTGCTGGAAGTGTTGATGAACGACGTCGATGAACTGAGCCGGGACCGGGGCGCCTCGAACGGTTAGCGGCACGTGTGCCGTTTGCCTGACTGATAGCGCGTGCCCGGTCAGGCGGCAGGGCTAAGCACTGCGCGCCGCCAATAGTTACATCGGGTCGCGCTGATCCCGCCTGGGCGTGTTGAGGCATGCCAATAGTGCCGCCATATCGGGCGGAATACTGTGTCCCGTGCGCGGTGCAAAGGCATTGGTTAGCGCAGTGCCTATCGCGTCATAGCGATGCGGTGTCCTCACAGCGAAGGGTGACTGATCGCCTGGCTCGTGGGGGGGGGGTGCGTGAATCGACATGTCCGCTATAACGGCTTAGCCCCGGTTTTGTTGCCGTTCACGGTAATATCCGGGGTGTTTACATGAAGATCACTGATCGGAACTATGGGTGAGTGCCGCGTTGCCGGTCGGCACCCTGGCTTCAGCGCTGGAACGGGCGCAGGCGCATGCGCCGTTCCTGGCGCATTTGATTGATCGCGAACCCGTGCTTGCAGCGCAATTGGCGGCGGGCACGCTGGCTGATCCGCTGTCGGTGCGGGTCGATGATCCGGCGATGACGGTGGGCGAAAGGTTGCGGATTGAGCGGCGACGGCTCGCGCTGCTGGTGGCGGTGGGTGATCTGGCGGGTGGGTTTGATCTGACCGCCGTTACCAAGGCGCTGTCTGATTTTGCTGATTACGCGCTGAATGCCGCCATTTGCGCTGCGATTGAAGAGCGTACGCCGGGGGCACCGGCCACCGGTTTTGCCGCCATCGCGCTTGGCAAACAGGGCAGCCATGAGCTTAATTATTCATCCGATATCGATCCGATCCTGATTTTTGATCCCGCGACCCTGCCGTGCCGCCCCCGCGAGGAGCCTGATGATGCCGCGGTGCGGATTGGTCGCCGGGTGATCGAGCTGCTGCAGGCGCGCGACGCCCATGGGTATGTGCTTCGGGTTGATTTGCGGCTGCGCCCGTCGCCTGAAATTACCCCAATTGTGCTGGGGGTGGATGCGGCGATTACTTATTATGAGTCGCAGGCGCTCGCCTGGGAACGCGCGGCGTTTATTCGCGCGCGGGCGGCGGCGGGGGATATGGCGCTGGGGCAGCGGTTTCTGGCGGCGGTGCATCCCTTTGTGTGGCGGCGTGCGCTGGATTTTGGGGCGGTGGGCGAAATTCGGGCCATGTCGCGCCGCATCCGCGATCATTATGCGCAGGGGCAATTATTTGGCCCCGGCTATGATCTGAAGCGCGGGCGCGGCGGCATTCGCGAAGTAGAGTTTTTTACGCAAATTCATCAGCTTATTCACGGCGGCCGCGACACCAGCGTTCGCGCGGGGGCAACCCGTGTTGCCTTGGAGCAATTGGCGGCGGGCGGCTGGATTGATCCGGCCCAAGCGATTGTCCTGCGCGATGCGTACACGCTGCTGCGCACGATCGAGCACCGCGTGCAAATGGTCGATGATCGCCAGACGCACCAGTTGCCGGTGGGGGCCGCGCTCGATTCACTGGCGCGGTTGCACGGGGTGGATGATGCCGATGCGCTGCTTGCCCTGCTGCGCCCGCATGTCGAGCACGTCGGGGCGATTTATGACGGGCTGGAACCCGGGGGGGCTCCGGCATTGGCGGTTGATGGCGATCGGTTGCTGGCGGCATTGGCGGCGGCAGGGTTTGATGCCGGTGCAGCGCAAACGGCGCGCGCGCGGATCGATAGCTGGCGGGCAGGGGCCTATCCGGCGCTGCGCAGCGGGCCTGCGCGATTGGCGCTGGAGGCGGTTTTGCCGGGGTTGATTGATGCGCTGGGCCAATCGCCTGATCCGGCAGGGGCGATCATCCGGCTCGATCACATTTTGGCGCGGCTATCGAGCGCCATCAATTTCTTCCGATTGCTGGAGGCACAACCGGCGCTGGCGCGGCTGCTCGGCGCGATACTCAGCCACGCGCCGACGCTGGCCGATGCGCTGGGGCGCAGGCCGGAACTGCTTGATGGGCTGATCGATTCGTCGGCGCTTGATCCTGTCGGCAGCGTGGCGGCGCTGGCGGCGGAAATCGCCCCGCGTGCGGGCATGGATTATCAGGCGCTGCTTGATCACGCCCGGCGCGTGGTGGGCGAAAAGCGGCTCGCGCTGGGCGTGCAGATTGTTGCCGGGGTCAGCGATCCGCTGGTGGTCGCATCAGGCTATGCACGCGTGGCGGAGGCGGCGATTGCGGTGATTGTTGCTGCAACCATTGACGAATTTGCGCGCCGCCATGGCCATGTGCCGGACAGTGAGCTGGTAATATTAGCGCTGGGCCGGATGGGCGGCGGTGTGCTGACCCACGCATCCGACCTTGATCTCGTCTATTTATTCACGGGCGACTATCTGGCCGAATCAGATGGCGAAAAGCCTTTAGGCGCAGTGCTTTATTACAACCGGCTGGCACAGCGTGTGAGTGCGGCATTATCGGTGCCGACCGCCGCCGGGCCGCTATATGAAATCGATACGCGGCTACGCCCTTCGGGCACGCAAGGCCCGCTGGTCGTGTCCACCGCCGGCTTTGCATTATACCAGCAGGAAAGCGCCTGGACGTGGGAGCATATGGCGCTCACCCGTGCGCGCCCGGTGTTCGGATCGCCTGGTGCCCGCGCCGCGGTGGCGGGTACGATTGCGGCGGTGCTGGCGGGTGCCCGCCCGGCGCGTGATCTGCTGGCCGATGCGGCCACGATGCGCGCCGATATGGCAACGCATAAGCCGCCTGCCGGGCCACTCGACGCCAAATTGCTGCCGGGCGGCTTGGTCGACCTGGAATTTACCGTGCATGTCGCGCAGCTTATCCACCGAACCGGCTTTGATCCTGATCTTGGTGGGGCAATTGATCAGCTTGTGGCGGCCGGCCTGTTGTCCCCGGCGATGCGCAGCGCGCATGATTTTTTGACCCGGTTGCTGGTAACGCTGCGCCTCGTTTCGCCCGACATGCAGCCGCCGCCTGCCGCCACCCAGGCGCTGATCGTGCGCGCGATGGCGGTGGCTGACTGGGCCGAACTGGTTGCGCTGCTGGACCGGACACGGCAGGAAGTGCGCGAAAACTGGCAACGCATCAGCGAAAAGGCAGCGTGACAATGGCACTGAGCGAAGGCGAAAAAATTCCCGATATCGAACTGACGACATCAAGCGGGGGCAAGGTGAACCTGCGCAGCTACACCGGCAAACCGTTCGTGCTGTATTTTTACCCCAAGGACGATACGTCAGGCTGCACCCGCGAAGCGCAGGATTTCAGCCAGCATCTCAAGGAGTTCGCTACCCTCGACACCGCGGTCCTTGGCGTATCGAAGGATCCGCCCATCAAACACCAGAAATTCATCGATAAATATGATCTCACCGTGCCGCTGGCCACTGATGACGACAGCAATGCGATGGAAGCATTTGGCGTCTGGGTGCAAAAGAGCATGTACGGCAAAACCTATATGGGCATTGACCGGTCAACCTTCCTTTTCGATGCCGAGGGCAAGCTGGCGCGCAGCTGGCGGCGGGTGAGGGTGCCTGGCCATGCCGTGGAGGTGCTTGAAGCGGTGCGTGATCTGCGTTGATGCGGCGGCATCTTGCGCAATTTTCGGACGCGAATCGGGGCTGATTTTGTCCAATTCCCGGCGTTTTGGTTGTTGATTCGGTCGAATCGAACCCGCAACAATTTCATGCCAAAACGCACAGCGTCCTGATTCGATCCATAATTAACAAATTTTGAACGATTCGCCGCACGGCACCTTCGGTCCAACCCATGCGGCTCCCCCCGGCCTTGCTGTTCGCGGCGCGGGTTGCAAAGAGGGTTCGTCGACGCAGCGGAGGGGCCGTAAGCGCGACGATAGCGGGGGCCATGTTGGTGGCCCCAGCAATCAGATCGCCGGGGATTCATGGTTAAGAAAACGACGATTTCGATTGCGGACCGCATTGCGCAGGTCCGGAGCCAGTTCAAGACACGGGATTTCATCTTTCACGATGGTCGCGATCTTCGCCGGTTCAGCATCGGCGGTAACACGCAAGCCGCACTTGCCGGGGTAGCAGGCATCACGCTGTGCTTTTCGGCTTATGGCGTTGCCAATGCCGCCGTTACTGCCGTGCAGTTGAGCGGTGTGCTCCAAACGCCAGCCTCGCCCGAAGTGAAGGTTGCCCAGTTGCAGGATAAGCTGGTCACGATGCAGGCCAATCTTGCGGCCGTAAAACATGCCGCCGAAGTCCATGCCAACCGCGTCGAACAGCGCCAGGCGCTGATCACCGCGGTGCTTGAAGGCAAGAAATCCGGCAAGATCGTGCTGGGTAATGAAACGATTGATCCACAAACCGCCGCCATCGCCGCTGATGTCGTCGCCCCATTCAAGCGTGTTGAGCAGCGTCAGCTGTCGATGGCCGTAAAGGCAAAGGCGCTGGTTGATCAGCGTTACGCGCTTGCCGCCAGCCATGTCCGCAAGCTGGGCATCGCCCCTGAACGTTTCGTCCCGGCCCGTCTGGCAATGGGCGGACCTTATGAACCCGTTGAAGCAGGTGCCGCTGCGCCCGACGCCCAGGCAGATCTGCAGTTCCGGTCGCTGTTCATGACGTGGAAGAAGCTGGATTCGCTGGAACGCGGTGTTATCGCCATTCCGTCGACCAAGCCAGTCATCCAGATGAACTTCACCAGCAATTTTGGCATCCGCAACGATCCGTTCCACGGCACCGCAGCGATGCATGCCGGGGTTGATATCCCCGGTGCGATTGGCACGCCAATCTATGCAACAGCCGATGGCATCGTGTCGCGGGCTGAACGAGCGGGCGGCTATGGCAATTTGGTTGAGGTTGATCACGGTCGCGGTATCGCCACTCGCTATGGCCATTTGTCGAAGCTGCTCGTTGGCGCAAACACCCGCGTTGTGCGGGGCCAGTTAATCGCGCTGATGGGGTCAACCGGTCGTTCAACCGGTAGCCATCTTCATTATGAAGTCCGCATTGACGGCCAGGCCGTTAACCCGATGCCTTTCCTGCAATCACCGGATTTCCTACGCTCAGTGCAGGATCGCGCACAGGTTGGCACCGGCGGCATTGGCGGTCCGCGCACCAGCAAGTAATTTGGCATCGGCAGTTTTTGCCAATTGGGGGCGCGCGGCTTAACTGGTCGCGCGCCCTTTGCGAATGTGGCGGCTATTCATCTGCGGATCACGCTGTTGCCGTCATCCCCCCAAGCGCCTATCTGTTGGGTATGACGATGACCCAAATCCCCACCCAAACCACCGACGTGACAATTACCGCCGCTGCTGCGGCCCGTGTTGCCGCAATCGCCGCCAAGCAGGGCAAGCCAGCTATCCTGCGGCTGGCGGTGGATGGCGGCGGGTGCTCGGGGTTCCAGTATAAGTTTGGCATGGCGGATGATGTTGCCGATGATGACAGCATTGCCGAGTGCGACGGCGTAAAGCTGGTCGTTGATGCGATCAGCCTTGATCTGGTGCGCGGCTGCTCGGTGGATTTTGTCGAGACGCTGGGCGGCACCGCATTCCGGGTGGAAAACCCCCAGGCCGCATCAGGCTGTGGCTGCGGATCGAGCTTTGCGGTCTGATCGGCACGGGCCCCGCATCCGATGAAAATCGTCTCCTATAACGTCAACGGCATCAAGGCGCGGCTGCCCCGGTTGATTGAATATCTGACCGAACAGGCGCCGGATGTGGTTTGTCTGCAGGAATTGAAATCGAGCGACGAAACCTTTCCAGAGGCTGATATCCGCGCGGCGGGGTACGGCGCGTTATGGCATGGGCAAAAGGCGTTTAACGGGGTGGCGGTGCTAGCCCGGGGGAATGATCCCATAGAGCGGCAACGCGGCCTGGCGGGTGAGCCCGAGGACGAGCACAGCCGCTATCTTGAGGCAGAGGTGAACGGCGTGATCATTGCGTCAATCTACCTGCCCAACGGCAATCCGCAGCCCGGGCCGAAATTTGACTATAAACTGCGCTGGATTGATCGGCTGGCGGCGCGCGCCCGCGTGTTGCTGGCACAGGAGCGGCCCGTGGTGCTGGCGGGCGATTACAACGTTATCCCCAATGATGACGACACCTATTCGATAGCCGCCATGGCGGATGACGCGCTGATGCAGCCCGAAAGCCGCAGCGGGTTTCGGGCGCTGCTGGCGCAGGGCTGGACCGATGCACTGCGCACCCGGCATCCGCGCGGCGGCGTGTGGACGTTCTGGGATTATCAGGCAGGTGCCTGGCAGCGCGATGCCGGCTTCCGGATTGATCACCTGTTGTTAAGCCCGCAGGCAGCAGACCGGCTGATCGATGCCGATGTCGACAAGGCCTATCGCGGGCGCGAAAAGGCGAGCGACCATGCCCCGACCTGGGCGACTCTGAGCGCGGGCTGACCGGCAGGTTGGCTGATCATTCCGGTGACGCTGGGTTGGTGGGGCCCACAAGCGCCCGCCAGGCAATTTCTGCGAACAATTGGCGTTGTTTCCAAAGAGTCAGTGTATTGCAGTTGCAATACAATAAGTCACATAACTTTATCTTATTGATAAATAAGCAATATTTAATTTGGCATGGTTGATGCAGTTGACTTTGTACGGCGCCAATGAGCGCCGCGTACAAGATCAGGAGGTTTCCCCCATGTCAGTTCGTACCGCAACAATCCGCACCCTTGCCACTGCCGCCACCGCCGGTATCGTGGCGACCCTGTTCACTGCGTCGACCGCCTTTGCTGCGATTGCCCCGGCAAACACCACCACGGTGGACGCACCAGCCCCATTGGCTGCCGCGCCCGTCAAGGCGCAGCCAAACCAAGACAAGCAGCGCTACTGTGTTCTGGTCGATATCACTGGCTCGCGGATCCCGCACCAAATCTGCCAAACGCGCACCGAATGGGCCGCGCGCGGCTTTGATGTGGATCATCCTAACGGCTGATCGACGTTCGGGCTTCAGCACGGGTCGCGGCGGCTTCCCCTAGCCGTCGCCGCCCTGCTGATTAAAGCGGGCGGTGGTAGATCTGGTAAATGCGGTTCACGCTGCCATTGAGCATTTCGGCGATGGAGCGCATCCCCTGGTTATCGTCCAGAATCCAGCCAATTTCGCCGCGCGAGCCGCCGTAATTCTTCACTGACGCCCGGCGAATATATTCGATCATCATGAAGGCCAGTTGGCTGGCCATGCGCGATGCCTGCAATTCCTTCACCACGCCCATCAATGGCACACGCATCGTGCGGACCTGTGGTTTACGCAGCCATAGCAGCAACTTGGCCCAGCCAAATGGGAACAGCGACCCCTTTAACGGGGCAATCGCCTCGTTCAAATCGGGCAGCGTGATCATGAACGCGACGGGCTTGCCGTCCAGTTCAGCGATCATGATCAGGTCTTCAAAAACCAGCGGTTTCAGCTTTTTGCCGACATCGTCAATTTCTGGCTGGGTCAGCGGCACGAAACCCCAATTATCCGACCAGGCATCGTTCAAAATGTCGACAATCAGCTTTGCTTCTTCGTCAAACCGCTTTTTGTCGACACCGCGGATGTGGATGCGAGGGTTTTTCTCCCCCGATTTTATGATGCGCTGCACGATCGGCGGAAATTCGACGGTGATGTCCAAGTCATAGGTGAACAGCTGTTTATACGGCAGATACCCTGCATCCTCGATCCAGGGTTGATAACGGGCAGGGTGGTGGCCCATCATCACCGTCGGCGGGTGATCATGCCCCTTGATCAGCAGCCCGGGTTCTTCCCAGATGGAAAGGCTGACGGGGCCCACCGCGCGGGTCATCCCCTGTTTGCGCAACCAATCCTCTGCCGTGTTGATCAGCGCGCGGGCAACGGTGGCGTCAGGTGCTTCAAACAGCCCCCAAAAGCCGACGCCGGGGCCAAAGCCGCGATCAGCCGCCATATCCAGCGCGAGCATATCGATATGCGCCGATATCCGTCCAACAGGCTTGTCCCCTCGGGTGGCGACGAACAATTGCGCGCGGGCATGGCTGAACCAGCCGTTTTTTTTCGGATCGATCATCCCGGCCACTTCACTGCGCAGGGGGGGCACCCAGTTCGGATCGTCGCTGTTCAGCGCATAGCCGATATCGATGAACGTCTTGCGATCACGGTTCGTGTTGACCGGGCGTATCGCGAGTGGATTGCTTGCCAAGATAACGGCCCCTGTAACGAATGATTTGCCGGATGGTTGTAGCGATTATGCCTGTGCAGTCCGTCCTTCGCCCGCGCGTGTCAAGCCGGGGGCATGCGGTGCGACTGCCGTATTCGCGGCTGGGGCGGGGGCGGGGGGCTGGTATCGCCACCATGCTGCCACTATTTTTGGGCAATGAACGATCCCATGACCAACGCCATTTCGCTTGATCGGCGCGAAGCCGACCCTGTTGATGTTCCCGCCGCAGCCCCTGCGGCGAAGCTGCGCATCGCCGATGACATGACGATGCTGCGCACCGCGGCCGAATTGACGCGCGACATCACCGCGCCGCGCCCGGTGATTTACTGGATGGATATGATTGCCTCGGTCGTGATCGGCTATGGTGCGCTTGCAGCCGCGATTGTGCTGACATCACCGGCGCTGGCGGTGCTGGCCGGCGTGGTGGCGGTGTTGGCGCTATATCGGGCGGGCAGTTTCATCCACGAATTGACGCATATCAAGCACAGTGCTGTGCCCGGTTTCCGGTTGGGCTGGAATCTGCTGGTCGGTGTGCCGCTGTTGGTGCCATCGTTCATGTATGAAGGCGTCCACAGCCTGCACCATGCCCGCACCCGTTATGGCACCAGCGAAGACCCGGAATATCTGCCGCTCGCGCTGATGAAGCCGTGGTCGCTGCCTTTGTTCATCGCTGCATCGCTGCTGGCACCCGTGGCGTTGCTGTTCCGCTTTGCCGTGCTGACGCCGCTGGCCGCGCTGTTCCCGGCGGTGCGGCACAAGGTGGTGACGCGGATGTCAGCGTTATCGATCAACCCATCATTCGAACGCCGCCTGCCCGAGGGTGAACTGCTGCGCCAATGGCGGTGGCAGGCCGCCGCGTGCAGCGTGTTCGCGATTGCGCTGTTGTCGGGCGTGGCAACCGGCGTGGTGCCGATGCGCGGTTTCCTGATTTTCATGGCGGTCGCCTCTGCCGTTGCGGTGCTTAATCAGGTGCGCACATTGGTGGCGCATCTGTGGGAGAATGAGGGCGAGGCGATGACCGTTACCGCCCAGTATCTCGACAGCGTCAACGTGCCGCCGCCCGCGCTGTTGCCCGTGTTATGGGCGCCGGTGGGCTTACGCTATCACGCGCTGCACCACCTGACGCCTGCGCTGCCCTATCACTCGCTGGCAGAGGCGCACCGGCGGCTGAAGGCGGCGCTGGACGACAACTCCCCCTATCACCGCGCGAATTACCCCGGCCTGCCGGGGCTGGTACGCCGGATTGTGGTGAGCACGATGACGGTTGGCGGAACGCGATAAGGGAATTGGTTAGGATGGGGTGGTTTTGAGCTTCCCCGGTCAGCGCCTGCAGCTTTTCGTATTTGTTGGCTTATGATACGCCACGTCCATTACAATCCGGGGGGAAATAATGGCATCTGCAGCGATAGCGATCATCGCCCAAGCTAGGCGAGAAATTCAGCATCATTTTTTTTCAGAAGATGCTGTTCGGCCAGATCGGGCCGTCGCTTTCACGCCGTCCAACGCCATTGAGGCTCGGCAGTTTGCAAAGATGCTGGAACGCGGCAGCATTAAGCGCGAAGGCGCTGACCGATATTGGATTGATGTCGTGGCTTATGACGTCGATGTGCATCGCCGGCATCGTCGTGTCAGGCTTGTTCTTGTCATCCTGGTTATCGTCCTGGCGGTAACCCTGGTCGCAGTTGATCTAAGCGGCGGCCACAAGCTTACGCCGTAGGAGCGCTAAACAAACTCCGGCCCACCCCGCCCAGCCCGCTACTCCTCAGAGCGGACCAGCACGATTTCGCCGATCAGCGCGAACAGGAAAAACGGGGCCCATGCCGCCAAAATCGGCGGGTAGGCACCCAGATTGCCCATGGCGAGCGCGAAATTATCGGCGACGAAATAGGCAAAGCCCAGCAGCATGCCGATGACGGCGCGGATGAACAGTTTGCCTGATCTTGCGATGCCAAACGCCGCAACCGCGCCCAGCAGCGGCATCAGCACCGATGAAAGTGGCCCGGAAATCTTGTGCCATAGTGATCCTTCCAGCGCCTTGGTAGGGCGGCCGGCATCGTTCAGGTCGCTGATTGCGCCGCGCAGTGCGCCGAACGACAGGCCGTTGGGGTCGACATTGCTGAGCGTGAACTGATCTGGCCGCACCCCGCGCGCGACCACCACATTCCCCAGCGGCGTGATTCGTCCGCTTGCTACGTCGAACCGGGTGGCCCGGTCCAGCCGCCATCCGCTCGCCACGCGCACGCCGGTGCCTGCGCGGATGACGCCGATCAGATTGCCTTGCTGGCGATCATAAATGGTGATGTCGAACAGGTGGGCGGCAGCGCCCTTGCCCTTTACGGTATCCACCGCGATCAGATCATCCCCATCGCGCACCCAAACGTTGCTCCGGTCGCCGCGGTCGATTGGCAAGGCGGCATATTGCACCTTTTGCCAGCGGTTCAGCGTGGCGGTGGCGCGCGACACGATCCGGTCGTTGAAGGAGAAGGAGAGGATCGCCAGAATGAAGCTGGCGAGGATCAGCGGTGCGAGCACCTGGTGCGCGGAAAGGCCGGAGCCCTTTAGCGCGACAATCTCGCTATTCTGGTTGAGCGTGCTGAGCGTCAAGATGGTGCTGAGCAACACCGAAAACGGCAGGAACCGTTCAATAATCTGCGGCACCCGAAGCCCGACATAGCGCCATATCTCTGCATCGCCGTTGCCCGCTGCGGCCAGAATTCTGCCCGATTCACTCAGCAGATCAAGCGTTTGCAGCACCAGCACCAGCGCCGCAAGAATGGCAAATGTGCGGACAACGAACATCCGCACCATATAGGTGGCGACGGTGCGAGAGGGGAAAAACTGTGATTGCATTACACCGCCTCTGGGCGTTTTTGCCCCGGCATCCGGCGCGCAATGGCCTTGCCGATCGATGCAAAGCCCTTTTCCAGCGCGCCGATGGGTTGGCCGCCCGGCACATAGGCGATCTGATAATACATCCAGAACACCAGCCCGGCAAACACGACGAACGGACCCCATAAGGCAAGGAAAGGATCGACCAGGCCCAGCCCGCCAACCGATTCCGCATATTCGTTCACCTTATGATAGCTGACGATCATCACGATCGACAGGAACACGCCAAGCGCCGATGTGGATCGCTTTGGCGGCACGCCCAATGCGAGCGCGAGGAACGGCAGCAGGAACATCGTTGCGACTTCAACCAGCCTGAAATGCAGCGCCGACCGACTGGTATCGCGCAGCATCGCTGGCGTATCCTTGGCGCCGCCGATCCGTACGAGTTCGGGTAACGTCAGTTCCAGGTTGCGGCCACCGCGCATCCGGAAGTTTTCCGATTTGGGCAGCGGAATTGGCAGATCATGCGACGTGAACGTCAACACACGCGGCGCTGAAAAACCCGGTTCAGCGTTGATCAACGTACCGTTGGTCAGCCGAAAAATAATCTCTTCGGGATTGTCGGTCGCCAGAAACTGGCCGCTGGCGGCGGTTACGGCCGTCCAGCCGCCCTTGGCGGTCTTGGCGTGGACGAAAATGCCCGAAAGCTTTCGGCCCTGTTCTTCGCTGCGTTCGATCCGCACCGTTGCGCCGCGCGGGAAATTGGTGAACTCGCCAACCTTGATCGATGCGCCCAGCGCGCCGGTGCGCAGTTCAAACTGCAACCCTTCATAGGCGTAGCGGGCATAAGGCTGAATAAAGCCGACAATCGCCAGGTTGACGACCGCCAGGCCAAACGCAAACATGAAGGGCACGCGCAGCAGCCGGTTATAGCTGATCCCAACAGCGCGCATCACATCCAGCTCTGAAGATGTCGCCAGCCGCCGAAACGCCAGCAACACGCCCAGCAACAGGCCAATCGGGATGCCCAGCCCCAGATATTCCGGCACCAGATTGGCGAGCATTTGCCACACCACGCTGACCGGGCCGCCTTCAGTTGCGACAAAATCAAACAGGATTCGCATGCGATCGAGCACCAGCAACATCAACGCGATGAAGAGGTTGGCGAGCAGCGGCACTGCGATCAGCCGGGCCATGTAGCGATCAATAGAATTCATGAAAAACTGGGCAGCCTAAACCAATGGCCGGGCATTGGAATATGCACCGCCGCTTGGGCTATATCGTGCAACGACGGTGGCGTCAGCAGGCAAATCATGCCGCTAACGCACTGCCGACCCATGTCGCTCAGGCGATCGCCCCCACCGCACGCCCTGCGGCTTGGAACAAGCCCAGAATTTTGGTCACCTGCTCCGTCGTATGTTCAGCGCACAGCGAACAGCGCAGCAGATAGGTGCCGGCGGGGGTTGCAGGCGGGCGGGCCATGTTGACGTATAGGCCATTATCCAGCAGCGCCTGCCACATCATCACGGCTTGCGCCTGATCTTCCAATATGATCGCGATGATGGCTGATTGCGGGGTTTCGGTGCCCAGCTTGAACCCCATTTCCCGCAAGCCGCCGTGCAGGCGACGCGCATTTTCCCAAAGATGTTGGCGCTTGTTGTGCGCGTGCATCAGCTTGCGGATCGATGTGGCGGCGGTAGCGACGACCGAGGGGGGCAGGCTGGCGGTGAAGATATAGGGGCGGCACACCATCCGCATTGCTTCGAACTTGGGGTGGTTAGACACGCAGAACCCGCCCACGGTGCCAACCGATTTGGAAAAAGTGCCGATGATGAAGTCTACATCGGTGCCCAGATCAAGGTTCAGGTCTTCATAAACGCCGCGGCCGTGGGGCCCGAAAAAGCCCATTGAATGCGCTTCGTCCACCAGCACCATCGCGCCGTGCTTGCGCGCCACGTCGACCATTTCCTTCAGCGGCGCGATATCGCCGAGCATCGAATACACGCCTTCGAGCACCACCAGCTTGCCGGGCTCGACGGGCAGGCGGCCCAGCCTTTTGTCGAGATCCTCCACCGAATTGTGGCGGAAGCGGACGATTTCGGCATTGCCCAGCGCGCAGCCGTCATAAATAGATGCATGGCTGTCGGCATCAAGGATGATGTATTCGCCCTTTGCCGCCAGCGTCGAGATAATCCCCAGATTGGCCTGGTATCCGGTGGAGAACACCATCGCAGACGATGCGCCGTAAAATTCCTTCAGCGCGTCTTCGGCATCGATATGGTCGCGGAACGTGCCGTTGAGCATCCGGCTGCCATTGGTGCCCGATCCAAATTGGTCCAGCGCATCCTTGCCGGCCTGAATCACGTCGGGATCAAACGTCATCCCCATATAATTATAGGTGCCGAGCAGGATTGTGTCCTTGCCCTTGATCACCGCCTCGGTGGGCGATTTCACTTCGTCCATCATGATCGAGAACGGATCGCTGACGCCAGTATCGAGCAGTGCCTGTTTTTCGGCGATCAACGCATCGAATTTGCTGAACAGATCGCGTTCGGGCGCGACGGTGGCCGGGTGGATGGGCAGGGCGTCTGCGGTGGCAATGGCATCGCTCATCAAATCAACCCTTTAGCTTCACAACGGCATCGACCAGCTGGCCGATTGTCTCGATTTCGGCTTGCATGTTCATGGTGATGATGATGTCAAAATCATCTTCAATCGCGGCCACGAAATCCATGACGGTCAGGCTGTCCCATTCCAGATCGCCCTGGAAAGTGGTTGCTTCGGACAGGGCGATTTCCTTTTTGTTGAAAGGTTCAACCAGGCCGGAGATAGTGTCGTAAATGGCGGTACGGTCGCTCATGTCAGTCCTTGCAAGTCGGTGCTGTAGTCCAATGTCCTGCCGCCTTTGGCAACCAAATGCGGCGGCTTTCTGTTCAATCTATAGCAGGCGCTTGGCACGATACCATGCCGCCGTTTCCGCCAGCCCCTGTGCCGTGCCAATCTTTGGCTGCCACAAATCCGCGTCGGGCCGCCGGGCAGGGTCCACGGTCCAGTCGGGATGGCACATATAGCCCACCCGGTCCGCTGTCAGCTTGGCCCCTGATCCGCGCACCAGCCGATCAATCCGCGCGGCGAGCGACAGCAGCGCGCGGGGCAGCGGCAGCGGCATCACGCGCTGCCCGATTGCCGCGCCAATCGCCCGCCCCAGAAAATCGGCATGCGTCCAGCCGCCCAGCGTGCCGTCATCGGGCTCGATTGTCAGCCGCCCGGCGTCGTGTGTGGCCAGCACCAGCAGCAACCGCGCGAGATCATCGACATGGATGACCGCCATTTTGCCTGGCGGTGGCATCAGCGCGATGCCCAGCTTGGCGATCTTGAACGTGTCGAGCATTTCCATATCGCCGGGGCCATAAACGGCAGGCGGACGCACGATGGTCCATGCAAGCGGGCTGGCCGCGACGAGAGTCTCGCTTTCCGCCTTTGACCAGCCATAGTTGGACAGGCTCGGCTCGCGCGCGGCGAGTGAGGAGACGTGGACGAAGCGGGTAACGCCCGCCTTGATGCCGGCGTCGATCATGGCCTGGGTGCCTGCGATGTTGCCAGCGGCAAAACCGTCGCGGTCGGCGGCGTTGACCACGCCTGCGACGTGCAACACCGCATCCGCACCTGTGACGAGGCGGGTGAGCGCATCGGGTGTATCGAGCGCGCCTTCGACCCATGTCAGGCCGGGCTGCGCGGGTTGGGTGCGCCGAGCAAGGGCGCGCACCTGATGCCCGGCCTCCACCGCCCGCGCGATAACCTTGGCACCGACAAAACCCGTCCCGCCGGTAAGCGCGATGATCACAGCATTGCCATATGGTTGCGGTGGACCAGTGCCGCGCGCGGTGCATAGCCAAGGATGGCCGCCTGATCCTCACTGCGGGTGCCGCATAGCCGGGCGGCATCCACCGCGTCATACTCGCTCAGCCCGCGAGCCACGGGCGTGCCGCCCGGGCCGATGATGGCGACCAGATCGCCCCGCAGAAATCCGCCTGTCACACCGGTTGCGCCGGCCGCCAAAAGGCTTTTGCCGCTGGCCAGCGCATTGACAGCCCCAGCATCGATACTGATATCGCCCTTGGCGGTTAGCCCGCCTGCGAGCCATGCCTTACGCGCACCAGCACTGCGTTCCGCTGTAAACAACGTACCGCGCCCGGTTTCGGCGAAGGCGGCGAGCGGATGACCGATCCGGCCCGATGCAATCGCCAGCGATATGCCCGCTCCGGTCGCGATCCGCGCGGCGGCGATTTTGGAGGCCATGCCGCCTGAGCCCATGCCGGATGCGCTGTCTGCGCTCGCCATTGCTTCGATTGCGCTGTCAATCCGGTCGACCTGATCAATCAGTCGTGCACCGGGGTGGGTGAGGGGGTTGGCATCGAACAGCCCGTCGACATCGGATAGCAGCACCACGCCCTGCGCGCCCGCCGCCTGCGCAATCCGCGCGGCCAGCCGATCATTGTCGCCGAACCGGATTTCTTCGGTCGCGACTGAATCATTTTCGTTCAGGATTGGCACCACGCCCAGCGTCAGCAATCGGTTGAGCGTGGCCGACGCATTCAGATACCGCCGCCGATCCTCCAAATCATCAAGCGTGACGAGCATCTGCGCGGCAGTGAGCCCCACGGCATCGAGCAATTCTGCCCAAATCTGGCTGAGTGCAATCTGCCCGGTTGCGGCGGCGGCTTGCGCATCCTCCAGGCTCGCGCGGCCCCCCTTGGGCAGTTTCAGCCGCCGAGCGCCCAGCGCAATGGCGCCGGAGGATACAACCGCAATCTGCTGCCCCGCCTTGACCCGGCCTGCGATATCGGCAGCCAGCGTCGCCAGCCAATCGCGCCGCACCTGCCCGTCTGGCGTGACCAGCAGCGACGACCCGACCTTGACGATCAGGCGCGGGCAGGTGGTGGGGGAAAAGGCATCCATGGGTGACGCGGTAGCGTGCCCGCGCGCGCGCGCCAACTAGGGCGCTCAATCGCGCGCGAAAATCTCGTCATGGGGGATGGTGATGTCGAGCGCGGGGATCGGTATGCCGCGCTGGCCGGAAAACATGTGATCGTTCCAGCCGTTGGCATCGATGCGCTCGAACGTGCGGCACATCTCATTCACGGGATCGACGAACGCTATCGTGCGGACGGTGGCGAGTAAGCGATAGTCATCCAGCTTGCTCCCCTGATCATAGGTTGTGGTGGAGGGCGACAAAACTTCGATGAGCACGGTTGGATTGGTAAGCAATTTTTCCTGTGCCAGCTCATGCAGCGGCGGTTGGTCGCAGTAGATCGCGATATCGGGATACCGAACAATCGTGTCGCTGATCTGCAACGCCATATCAGATCCGTATGGGCGGCAGCCCGTGCCGCGCAACCTCGTCCGCAGCCAGGCAAAGATGTTGCCTTGCACCCAGGCATGCGCCTGCGTGCCCCCAGTCATCATGTAGATCACGCCATCGACAAGCTCGAATTTCTTGTCGGTACCGAAATCCATGTCCAGGAATTCGTCTGCCGTGATCGGTCGATAAGCTGGATCGCGTCGCATGCTCGATACATATCACAGGTGGCAGTTGTGGGATAGCCGGGCACCCACGCCGGATATCACCTGTCAACCGACGAGGCGATCAGAACCCCCCCCCTCAAATCGGCGACCATTCCGCCGGCTCCTCAGATGTGCCGGCAACCGGTGCGCCTTCAAGCGGGCCGATGGCTTCGACCAGCCGGTCGAGCACTGCCGGAATGCCTTCGCCGCCTGCACCAGAAAGCAGCATCACTTCGGCCTTGCTCGCGCGTTTCAGCTTGGTCGCAAGTTTCTTGATATCGGCGGCGGGCAGCGCGTCGATTTTGTTCAGGCCGATCACTTCGGGCTTGTCGATCAACCCGCCGCCATAGGCGTCGAGTTCTCCACGAACGATGCGGTAGTTTTCCACAGGGTTATCCTCGGTTGCGTCCACAAGGTGGAGCAACACCTTGCAGCGCTCGATATGGCCCAAAAAGCGGTCGCCAATGCCTGCGCCGTCCGCTGCGCCCTCGATCAGGCCAGGGATATCGGCGAGCACGAATTCGCGGTTGTGGTGGCTCACCACGCCCAGTTGAGGGCGGGTGGTGGTGAAGGGGTAATCACCCACCTTGGCGTTGGCATTGGTGGTCGCGTTGATGAAAGTCGATTTGCCCGCATTGGGCAGGCCCACCAGCCCGGCATCGGCGAGCAGTTTCAGCCGCAGCCACACCCAGCCTTCGTCGCCCGGCCAGCCGGTGCCATGTTGGCGCGGGGTGCGGTTGGTGGAGGTTTTGTAGCTGGCATTGCCGCGCCCGCCATCGCCGCCGCGCATGAAAACCGTGCGCTGGCCGGGGACGGTGAAATCGGCCAGCACATGTTCGCGGTCTTCGCTCAGCACTTGCGTGCCGACGGGGACGCGGATGATCAGGTCTTCACCGCCTGCACCAGTGCGGTTCTGCCCGGCACCGCCCTTGCCGCGCGGGGCACGGAAATGCTGGGTGTAGCGAAAGTCGATCAGCGTATTCAGCCCGGCGACCGCTTCAAAGATGACGTCGCCGCCCTTGCCGCCATTGCCGCCATTGGGGCCACCATATTCGATGAATTTTTCACGGCGAAACGAAACCGCGCCGGGGCCACCGGCGCCCGAACGGACGAAAATCTTGGCTTGATCGAGAAAATGCATGCGCGCTCCATAGCGCAATGCAGCATTTTATCCAGTGCGGCCCTAAACCTTGATCGGCAACCCTGCCGCCAGCCGTGATGCGATCAACTGCCGCGTGGCGAGTTCGCGTGCCATGCTGCGCGACAGGCCAAGCGCCTTGGCCATCGGCCCGCCGAGCAACGCATCGCCCAGCGCCATTAACACCAGCGTCAGTGTTTCCTC
>JBBSCC010000024.1:0-22259 GCA_038250735.1 Sphingomonadales bacterium
GACGACGGAAATCATCAATCATCGATGGACGGACCGTTTCATAGCCCTTTCCACCGTCACGCTTCCATTCAGCGGCATCGAAAGCTTGACCCGCGTCGCAGCCGATCAATGCCAAAACGGCAAGGGCCAGCGTGGCGCGGGGAAACACTTACAACGTCCGCTCGCGCAGTTCGACTTCGTAGGTTTCCAGGAAGTCGCCCGGTTTGATGTCGGTATGGCTGGCGAACGTAACGCCGCATTCCAAGCCAGCGCGCACTTCGGGCACATCGTCCTTGAAGCGCCGCAGCGACGCGATTTCACCGTTGTAGATGATCACATCGTTGCGGGTGATGCGTGCCTTCAATGCCTTGCGGATATAGCCATCGACCACCAGCAAGCCCGCCGCGCGGCCATGTTTGCCGGCCGGGAACACTTCGCGAATTTCGGCACGGCCAACCACCGTTTCGAACGCCTCGGGGCCAAGCTCGCCCGCCATGCCCAGGCGGATTTCGTCGATCAGATCATAGATTATGTCGTAATATTTCAACGCCACCTTCTGCCGCTCGGCAATTTCGCGCGCCTTGGCATTAGCGCGCACGTTGAAGCCGATGATCGGCGCGCCCGATGCACCCGCCAGCGTCACATCGCTTTCGGTGATGCCGCCCACGCCCGAATGCAGCACGCGCGCGCGGATGTCCGCGGTGCTGATCTTGTTGATGGACGCAACAATGGCCTCAACCGATCCTTGCGTATCCGCCTTTACCACCAGCGGATATTCGATCGCCTGCTTATCCTTCAGCGCGGAGAACATGCTCTCCAGGCTGGCGGGGGCAGAGGTGGTGCGCTTGCTGGTGATGACGCCCTGGCGATATTCCGCCACTTCGCGTGCCCGCGCTTCGTTTTCCACCACCTGCAGCGGATCGCCCGCCATCGGCACGCCGGACAGGCCAAGCACCTCGACGGGCATCGATGGTCCGGCTTCCTTGATCTGGCGACCCTTATCGTCAATCAGCGCGCGGACCTTGCCGCTTTCGGCACCGACCACGAACACGTCGCCAACCTTCAATGTGCCACGGCTGATCAGGATCGTCGCGACGGGGCCACGGCCCTTGTCGAGCTTTGCCTCAATCACATTACCTTCGGCCATCCGGTCAGGATTGGCCTTCAGCTCCATCAGTTCGGCCTGGAGCTGGATTTTCTCGATCAGCTCGTCCAGCCCGGTTTTCTTCAGCGCGGATACCTCAACATCCTGCACATCGCCGGACATTTCCTCGACGATCACTTCATATTGAAGCAATGCCTCACGCACCTTTTTGGCGTTCGCGTCGGGCTTGTCGATCTTGTTGATCGCCACGATCATCGGCACGCCGGCCGCCTTGGTGTGGCTGATTGCCTCGATCGTTTGCGGCTTCAACCCGTCGTCCGCCGCCACCACCAGGATGACGATATCGGTAACGTTCGCACCGCGGGCGCGCATTTCTGTGAACGCTTCGTGGCCGGGCGTGTCGAGGAAGGTGATCTTCGACTTGTCCTTCATCGTCACCTGATACGCGCCGATATGCTGGGTGATGCCACCAGCCTCTCCACGCACAACGTCAGTGCCGCGCAGCGCATCGAGCAGGCTCGTCTTGCCGTGATCGACATGGCCCATGATCGTGACGACGGGCGGACGCGGCAGCAGATGATCGTCGATATCAACGGCGGTATCGATCGCGATATCGATATCGCTGTCGGAAACGCGCTGAATGTTGTGGCCGAATTCGGTCACCAGCAGTTCGGCGGTATCCTGGTCGATTGTTTCGGTGATCGTGACGGGCATGCCCATTTTGAACAGCGTCTTTACCAGGTCCGATCCCTTTTCGGCCATGCGGTTGGCGAGTTCCTGAACGGTAATCGCCTCTGGCACCACCACGTCGCGGACCTGCTTTGCCTGTACTTCGCGCGGGCCACCAAAGTGACGCTTTTCCTTTTCGCGCGCACGCTTCAGCGCAGCGAGCGAACGGGCGCGGGCGCCGTCGTTATCGTTCAGTGCACGGTTGACGGTCAGCTTGCCGGACTGGCGGCGATCATCAACGCCCTTGCGATCCCGCGCGGGGCGGGCAGGCGGTTCAGCCGGGCGCTTTGAGCCGGGGGCAGAAGCGGGACCAGCATTGCCCGAAGCGCCAGCAGGCGCCGACGATGTTGAGCGCTCAGGTTCAGCGGCCACCGGCTCGGGCTTGCGCACGGGCTGGGGGCGCTCGGGCCGGGGCACTGGCGTGAACATGCGCGGTGCGGGCATGCTCCCGTCAAGTGTCAGCTCCAACGGGTTGGCAACCGGCGCAGCCGGTGCCGGCGGTGCTACTGGCGTTGCGGGCGTGGCAACGGCTTCCGCAGCGACAGGTGCTGCTGCATCGACCACAGGCTCAACCACGGGGGGCGCCCTGCGTGCTTCTTCGACGCGGCGTCGCTCTTCGTCAGCGGCTTCCTGGCGTTCGCGATCCTCGCGGTGGCGCGCTTCTTCCAGCGCGTTCATCCGCGATTCGTCTGCTTCGCGCAGCAGCTTGGCTTGAAGCTCTTGGCGCGAGAGCAGGCTGTCGCCAGCCTTGCGGGCCGGGCTTTGTGGTGGCGCTGCAGGGGCGGCTTGCGGCGCTGAAACGACGGGCGCTTCGACGACGGCGGGTTCATCAATGACCACGGGCTCGGGCTCACCGGGCCGGCGCAGCACACGACGCGACTTCACTTCGACGACCACGGTGTTCGAACGGCCATGGCTGAAGCTTTGCTTCACCTTGCCGGTTTCGACCGTGCGCTTGAGACCCAGGGGGGCGCGCATGCCCAATTTCGGTTTTTCGTTGTCGGTATCGCTCATCAGGTCGCTCAAAGTCCTCAGATAGTCGTGTCGGCTATTGCCGTGTCGTCAATGATGGGGCCAAATTGACCCCCAATTGTGTCGTCGTTCGTCTCGTCAGTCGCCGCACTGCTTGCCTCAGCGCGATTGTCATCCCCGTCGGCAAAGGCCGATGCGCCCTGCGACGCCGTTTCGCAAGGCGCAGACTCCGATTGGGGTCCGATAAAATGCTGCCAGCGATCAAGCGCTTCGCCCAATCGCCGGGCAGCGCCGGGGTCAGTAAGGCCAATATGTACCACGTTTTCGCGGCCCAGCGCCACGGACAATATAGCGCGTGCCAGCGGGATTACCAATCCGCGCGCACCGCCCCCCTCTTCATCACGGCCAACGCGCCATGCCTGATCGAGTTTGCGGGTGCCATCCGCCCCTGCGTCGCTGGCGTGCAGCAACAGATGCAGCTTGCCGCTGCGGGCTGCCTTTTCGATGCGCTCACCGCCCACGACGATGGTCCCGGCACGCGATTCGAGGCCCAGCCGGTCGAGCACCACTTTTTCCAGCGCGTCGGCGATGTTGGCGGGCAAATCGTCGGGCACGGCAAAGTGGCCGGTCTTGAAGGCACGGGCGAGCGCCCCCTTCAGCTTGCCCTTTGCAATCGCGGTTTCCATTTCGCCGCGCGTCACACCAATCCACGCGCCGCGCCCCGGTGCCTTGGCGCGCACATCGGCATGCACCCGCCCATCGGGGCCGAGCACAAGCCGCACCAGATTGGCGCGCGCCGCGCGGTCACCCGACAGGATACAGCGGCGAATGGGATCGGCGGCGGTCATGCGCTCACCCCCCACATCAATACGCCGTCATGCTGAACTCGTTTCAGCATCCAACGCGCCACAAATCCCGACAGGACGCGCGGCGCGGTGGACCCCGGAACAAGTCCGGGGTGACGAAGCTGGTGGTGAAGCCCTAGCGCGTCATCGGGGGGGAACCGCATCTGCGTCCTCCCTGGTTTGGATTGCCGGCGCATCGCGGTCCGCGATCAGGATGCCGCCCGCGCCGTAATTGGCGGTCGACACTTCCTCGATCACGATTTGCACCGCATTCGGGTTTTTGCCCAGCCGATCAACCAGCGAACGAGTCACGTCGGCGACGATCCCCGCTTTCTGATCATGCGTGGCGGTGCCCGAAATGCGGATGCTGACAAAAGGCATCAGGCGTCTTCGCCCTCTGCTGCGGGTGCTGCTGTTTCTTCATCCTCAAACCAGTGCGCGCGGGCGGCCATGATGATTTCATTGCCCTGTTCTTCGCTCAGCCCATATTCGGCCAGCACGCCGCCCTTGTCCTCGCTGCGGCCTTCATTGCGGCTGTCGGGACGCTTGTTTTCAGCGTCAGCGCGGCGGCGCGGTTCCTGGCGCTTTTTCTGCACCAATTCATCCGTGGCCAGATCGGCGAGATCGTCGAGCGTCTTGATGCCCGCCTTGCCCAGCGTCACCAGCATCGCCTCGTTCAGATGCGGCATGCCCGCCAATGCATCCTCAACGCCTAATTCGCGGCGCAGCGTGCGGTTGGCTTCCTCGCGGCGGTCAAGCGCTTCGGTTGCGCGGTTCTGCAATTCGGCGGCCAGATCGTCGTCAAAGCCTTCGATTGAAGCGATTTCGTCAACCTCGACATAGGCGACTTCTTCCAGCGCGCCAAAGCCTTCGGCGACCAGCAACTGCGCCAGCGTTTCGTCAACATCCAACTCGTTCTGGAACATTTCAGACCGCTCAACGAATTCCTTCTGGCGTTTTTCGGATGCATCAGCCTCGGTCAGGATGTCGATCGCCTTGCCGGTCAACTGGCTGGCGAGCCGCACATTCTGGCCGCGACGACCGATGGCGAGCGACAGCTGATCGTCAGGCACAACGACTTCGATCCGGTCTTCTTCTTCGTCAATCACGACGCGGCTGACCGAAGCGGGCTGGAGCGCGTTGACGACAAAGGTTGCGGTGTCGGGCGACCACGGAATGATGTCGATCTTTTCACCCTGCATTTCCTGCACGACGGCCTGCACGCGGCTGCCCTTCATGCCGACGCAGGCGCCGACGGGGTCGATGCTACTGTCATGCGAAATCACGCCAATCTTGGCGCGCGAACCCGGATCGCGCGCAGCGGCCTTGATCTCGATGATGCCGTCGTAAATCTCGGGCACTTCCTGCGCGAACAGCTTTTTCATGAAATCGGGATGCGCGCGGCTGAGGAAAATCTGCGGGCCGCGGTTTTCACGGCGAACGTTCAGGATCAGACTGCGGATACGATCATTCACGCGCACCACTTCGCGCGGTATTTGCGCGTCACGGCGGATGACGCCCTCTGCGCGACCCAGATCAACCACGACATGACCAAATTCAACGCGCTTGACGACGCCGGTGATGATCTCACCCACGCGGTCCTTGAACTCCTCAAACTGGCGCTCACGCTCCGCATCGCGCACCTTTTGGAAGATGACCTGCTTGGCGGCCTGTGCCGCGATGCGCCCGAATTCGATCGGGGGCAGCGGATCGACGATGTAATCGCCCACCACTGCACCGGCCTGAAGCTTCTGCGCTTCCTTCAGATTGACCTGCTTAAAATAGTCGTCGACCGCCTCAACCACTTCGACGACACGCCAAAGGCGCAGATCGCCCGACTGCGGGTCCAGCTTGGCGCGAATGTCGTTCTCTGCACCGTAACGGGCACGCGCCGCGCGCTGGATCGCGTCTTCCATCGCCTCGATCACGATGGCGCGATCGATCAGCTTTTCCTTGGCGACGGCATCGGCAATCGCGATCAGTTCAGCTTTATTGGCGGAAACGGCAGAGCCGCCTAGGGCAGTGGCCATGGATATCAGTCCTGTTCTTGCGGGTCAGTGTCGGCCACCAGGGCCTCGGGTTCGAATTCGTCCGCGCCTTCGGTGGAAAGCGGCGCGGTGGCTGCGAGCAGCCGGTCGGTAAACAGCAATTTGGCATCGGCGACCTGATCGAAACCGATCGTCATCGCCTTGTGCTTTTTCACGTCGATCGTGATCTGGTCGCCGTCCACGCCCGCCAGATCACCGGTCAATTGCTTGCGGCCATCGATTGGCGCGGTCAGGTGGATGCGGGCTTCATGGCCCTTCCACACGTCAAAATCCGCCAGCCGCGTCAACGGGCGATCAATGCCCGGCGAGCTGACTTCAAGCCGATATGCTTCCTTGATCGGATCGCGGCCTGCCTCTTCCAGCGCATCGAGCACGTCCGAAATGCGGCGCGACAGTGCGGCGCAATCATCGATGTTCAACTGGCGCGTATCGGGCCGCTCAGCCATCACCTGCAGCGTCAGGTCGCCCGCGCCGCCGAACATTTTCACGCGCACCAGATCAAAGCCCAGCGCACGCGCCTCTGGCTCGATCAGGTCCGACAATATTTGGGCGACATCCGCCAAACAGGCTCTCCACATAAGCAACCGCGCCGCCGGCCCCGGTGGGGTCCAGCCTCTGCAGCGTTACCGATGTAGAGAAAGCACATGGGCGATATAGGCGGAACGCGTTATGCTGGCAAGCATTCAGGCGCATGGTTCGTGCGTTTGCCGATTTGGTTTGGTTTTTGGAGACTGTGATGCGCCTTATTCTTGCCTTTCCCATGCTGCTGATCGCGTGCGCCGGGAACGCCCAGCGCAACAGCCCGTCAACATCAACCGACAAACCCTTTACCGAAACCGTGATCGCCGATTTCGACGCGCCGTGGGCGATGACGTTCCTGCCGGATGGGCATATGCTGGTGACCGAACAGGACGGGCGATTGCTGTTGGTCTCAGCCGATGGCAGCGCGCGTTCGGTGGTCAGCGGCACCCTGCCGGTGGACAGCGCAGGGCAGGGCGGGTTGATGGATGTCGTCCTCGCGCCTGGCTTTGCAAAGAATCACCAAGTGTATTTCAGCTTTTCCGAAAGCGGGGCTGGCGGCAAGGGCGTGGTGCTCGCACGCGGCGTGCTGGAACTGGCGCAGGTAAAGTGTGTGCGTGCGCCGTGCCCGCCGATTGCCCGGCTCAACCAGGTGGAGGTGCTGCACCGCGCCAATCCATACGTTACCGGCAACGGCCATTATTCGGGCCGGATCGCGTTTTCACCCGATGGGAGATATTTGTTTTATTCGAATGGCGAGCGCCAGAAATTTGATCCCGCGCAAGACCCCAAAATGTCGCTCGGCAAGACGCTGCGGTTGTGGCTTGACGGCACGCCTGCCCCCGGCAACCCGCTCGCCGCGCGAGGATTCGATCCGGCGGTGTGGAGCTATGGCCACCGTAACATCCTGGGGCTGGCCTTTGATGCACAGGGGCGTTTGTGGGAACAGGAAATGGGGCCAAAGGGCGGCGACGAGCTGAACCTGATCGAACCGGGCAAGAATTATGGCTGGCCCAAAGTATCGAACGGCAGCCATTATGATGGCCGCGACATTCCCGATCACGCGCCCGGCGACGGTTTTGAGGCGCCCAAGGTCTGGTGGAACCCGGTCATCTCGCCCGGCGGATTGATGATCTATTCGGGCACGCTGTTCCCGGCGTGGAAGGGCGATGCGTTCATCGGCGGGCTGTCGTCAAATGCGCTTGTCCGCGTCGACCTTGACGGGACTGCTGCGCGCAAGGGCGACCAATGGGACATGGGCGCCCGCATCCGCGAAGTGGAACAAGGCCCGGACGGCGCAATCTATGTGCTGGAAGACGGCGAGAGCGGCTCGCAAGGGCGACTGATCAAGCTGACACCGAAGGGGTGAGAGTGGTTGGATTTTCGGCGGAAAACGGTCGCTGACCCTTCTCCATGAAGGGAGAAGGATACCGCAGCTTGCCAGCTTGCTGGCTAGCGCAGGTTGGATGAGGGTGTCCTGCCTCATCGAGAGGGTGATCCCCTCACCCAGCTCCAACTAGGCAGCAAGCTGCCAAGTCTGCGCAACCCTCTCCCGATGGGAGAGGGACATCTCCGCTATTGGCCCTTAGCGGCCATCACCAGCCCGACTCTGCCCTGCCACCCGCTTGCCCTTTGTTCGGCTCGTCAAGTGGAACCGCACGCAGCGGTCGCAACGATATGCCCTGAGCGGCACTGCGGCGTCGCGTGCGGCGATTAGTGCGTCGGCGTGGGACACAAACCTGGCCTTGCGGGCGCAGACGCTCAACCTGGTGCGCATGGCGCGGTCTCAGGCCCCGCCCAGGGCTTCGATGCGCATCGTCGCCTCGGCAACGCCGGGGTTGGCGGGGCTGCCAGTCATCGCCTCAAAAACATCGCTCAGCTTGGCATAGCGGGTGCGCGCGTCGTGCCACAGCGCCAGCGCGCCGGGCACATCGCCCACCGCCTCTGCCTGGCACGCGGCGCAGCGCACCGCATTGGCGATGTCGAGCGGCGGGGCATCGGGCACTTGCGCGTAAAACCACAATGCCTGTGCGCAATCGGCCTCCGCTTCTTCCGCGCGACTGGCACCAATCAGCATGTCGGCGCGGTGGCGCAGCGCATGGGCCAGCGCGAGCGGATTGGTGCCCTGCCGCAGCATCTCGATTGCAACGCTCTGATGGTCGATTGCCGCGGCCAGATCTCCTGCCGTCCGCGCCGCTTGTGCAGTTTGGAGCAGTGCGGCAATTTCCTTCACCCGCGCACAATCAGATAGTTCATCCGCGCCGATGCAATCGGGCGGTCGCGGTCATCTTGCCAGGCATGCGCTTCCACATTGGCGACGCGGGTGCCCAGCCGGGTGACGATGCCTAGCGCGCGCGTTTCCTTGTTCCGCCCGCCGCGCATATAATCGACCGTGACGTTGATCGGCTTGATCTTTGCTTCGATTTCTCCAGTGCTTTCGGCCTCCAAGGCGTGCTGGAGCGATGCGATCGCCGCCATTTCCAGCAACCCGCCAATCGCGCCGCCGTGCAAGAAACCGGGGCGACCGGTGACCTGGCTGACGAACGGCATCATCAGCAACGGAGGGCCAGCATCGCCGGGCTCCACGATCAGCCCCAAAAGTTCGGCATAGGGGGGCAGCTTCACGGCTTCCACTCGGTAAACATGAACGTCCCGGCGACATGGGCGAGCGGATCAGCCGGGTCGCCATCATGCGCAGTGCCGCGAATGAACGATATCGTCCGGGTGATTCGATAACATTCGCCGCGCCCGTACACGGTCTTGTCGGGCGTTGCCGGGCGCAGATAATCGATCCGCAGATCCAGCGTTGCGTGCGGGCGAAACCGGCCCAGCTTTATCCACACTGCCAGGCTGGTCGCCATATCCATCATCGTCAAAATCGGCCCGGACGCGATGACGCCGCTTTCGGGATCGCCGATCAGCCGGGGATTATAAGGCAGCATCAGCTCTGCCCAATCGGCCCCGTGATCATGATATTCGATGCCCAGCAGCCCGGCATGGCCAAAATTGCTGGCGCCAACGAACAGGCGCGGATCAAAATTAAGGGGCGGCGTGTCGGTCATCGGATCGGCGGTCTACACCGCTGCGCGCACGGTGCAAGTCGGTGTGGCTGGATGAAAGTTGGGCGGAACCTTGCAGCGATTTAATTAAGCAGCGCGGTTCCTGCAGTTTAGCCTTTGTCGGGCCCGAACCGCGGGCGCTCAACTGTGGGAGGCGAACGATGCTGGGGCTGGATATTGCGCAAATCGTCGATCTGGGAACGCAGGTGGCAACCACCGGCGCGATCCGCGCGGCAGAAATGATTGCGGATGATGTGTTCGAATACATCATCGGCATGTCGATTGTCGTTTATGAGATTGATCCGGGCTGATCGCCCATGCTGATGCCAATTGCCGATGCCGCGACGTTGCGAGCGGCGCATGTGCGGTCACTATCGGTGGCAGCGGATTGGCGCGAAGGTGCGGGCTATCGCCAGGCGCAGGCAGCGTTTGCTGGCGCAGGCTTGACCGCCCGGCAACTGGCCCGCCGGGCCGCCAATTTGCTGCGCGATGATCAGTGGATTGGCGCCCTTATCGAACCCCTGGTGGCTGCGCTGGGGGAGGATGACTGGTTTCAGCCGCCGCTGCGGGTTAGCCGCGATCCGTTGCGGATCGGTGCTGTGCTGTTCGATGCGCCGCAAGTGACTATTTCTGCAACGATTTTGTCGGCAGATGTGTTGGCCAGCCTGCCCCCTGCCCAGTCGGTGGTGGTGCCGGGCCGGCTGGCGGTGGTGCGCTATTGCCGTGGGGGCGGGGCTACGCTGCGGCGGTGGCAGGCTGAGGCGATTAACGGGGCGTTTTCGGCCGAAAATGCCGCCCCGTGTCGACCGATCAAGCCTTTATTTCCCCGCGACGGAGAGGTGCTGTTGGTCGACGGACGGCGCCAAGCGAGCGTAATTGAGCGCGCAACTGCCGATATTGTGACGATAACGGCAACGATTCGCATCAATTCGGCCCCGTTTATGCGCGAATATTCGGTTTTTGACGGTAATTTGCGCTGTATTGCCGCACTTGATGACCAGGCGTCGCGCGCGCAGATGCTGCTCGCGTTTCTGCGTCACCACGGGCGCGGCGATGCCGGGCCAAGCCTGGATGCAGCGTCGCGCGACCCGGCGTATTTTCTGCGCTGGTCGGCAATGCGCGAATGGCTGGCGATTGATGTCGCCGGTGCGCTGCCCCGGTTGCGCGAGATGGTGGATGATCCCAACGAACAGGTGCGCCGCGCCGCCCTGCAGATGTTGCCGCTGGCAGAAAGCTGGTCGCCATGCCCCGCGTGATCGAACCCGGTGAGGGCAGCGCGATCGGGCTGGACGACCTGGTCGATGCGCTGGACGGGCATGATTTCGATGTGCGGTGCGAGGATTCCTTTGCCAGCGCAGGGCCGTTGCTCGCGCGGTTAGGCCGGAACCGCGATTTCCTGGCCGACCTTGCCATTGAATCATTGAAGGGGCGGTGTGCTGATCAGGCGTTGGGCAATGCCTATACCGCCCAGGTATTTCTGCTGCGGCCCGGCAATGGTCGCTATCTGCTGCGCGCCAATTTCTGGCCAGCGGCGGGCGATGCCGTTGTCAGGGCAAGCGGCACCGCGCCGTTTTTCTATGAAATGGCGCATGACCATAATTTCTCGTTCCTGACCGTCGGCTATCTCGGCCCCGGGTATTGGAGCGATTATTATGAATATGACGTGGCGCGGGTGACGGGTGCGGTGGGGGATGATGCCGGGCTGCATTTCGTTGAGCGTTCGCGGCTGGAGCCTGACAAGCTGATGCTGTACCGCGCGCGGCGCGATATCCATGCGCAATTTCCGCCCGATGCCTTTTCTGTCTCGCTCAACATTCTGGGGTATGACCGCGCCCAACCCTGGTGGGATCAGTACCGGTTTGATCTGGCGGCGGGCACGATTTCCGGGGCTCTAACGACCGCGCCTTCTGAAGCGTTGGTTGCGCTGGCGGCGCAATTTGGCGGGGGCAACGGCGCTGATCTGGTGCATGACTTTGCACAGCGTCACCCCAGCCCGCGAATGCGGTTCACCGCCATCACCGCATTGGCCGCAACCACCGGCGATGCAGCCGCGCGCCATGCACTCTTTGCCAAGGCGACCGGCGATACCGACCATTATGTCGCCGCGCAGGCACGCGCGCGTATCCGGATGATGGAGGGCCGCTGACGGGAGTGCGCGCGCCTAGGCCGTCAGCTATCGGCAAAGGCCTTGCCGACGCCAACAGGCGTTATCGCAGTTCGCGGCGGATCATCAGTTTCAGGCCGGACCAGATGGCGTCGACTGCGCAGACCTTCACATCGACAAGCCCGGTGGGCAGCACCACCGTGCGAATCACGTCTTCGGTAATGTCGGTTGGCATTTTTGATGCCTTTTTGGGCCATGAGACCCAGATGAAACCCGCCGGTTGCAGTGCCGTGCGCAGGATGGCGATATGGCGTTCGAGTGCCGCGCGATCAGTGACGAAAATATGCGCTACATCCAGCCCGGCTTCGCAAGCCGCCAGTTCGACCACGCCAATTGCTGCGGGTGCGATCTGTTCCCTGACGCTGTCGGGCATCGCGTGAAACCAGGCGCGCATCCCCGGCTTCAACCCCAGCTTGCGGGGCAGCGGCGTGCCCGAATACCCCGCAGGCGCGACCGTCAAAGCCAGCTCGTGATCTGGCTGAGCGGTTTCTTGCGCAGCGCGTGGAGCGGCACGGTAGCATCGGCGGCGGCATGGCCGGCCACCACGATCATCACCGGTTTTTCCGATGCGGGTCGCTGGCAAACGCGGTTCAGGAATCGCATCGGGTTGGGCGTATGCGTCAGCGTGGCGATATTCGCTGAATGGAGCGCGGCGAGCAGAAAACCCGTGGCGATCCCAACACTTTCGTTGACGTAATAATTCTGCACGTCATCGCCGGGTTCAATTCCCCCGCGACGCTGGCCGAATATCACGATCAGCCAGGGTGCCACTTCCAGATAGGATTTGTCGGCGTCGGTGCCCAATGGCGCGAGCGCGGTCAGCCATTCATCGCCTGCCTTGCCTTCATAAAAGGCCTTTTCTTCCTGTTCGGCGGCGGCGCGAATTTCGGCCTTCAACGCGGCCGACCCGATGACCACGAAATGCCACGGTTGGTGATTGGCACCGGATGGGGCGGTGCCAGCAGCCTCTATCGCTGCTTCGATGATGGCGCGCGGCACTGGCGCGTCGCTGAAAGCACGGCAGGTGCGCCGGGTGCGCAGCGAGTCGCGCAATGCTGTGGCGCTGGCAATGCGGGCTTCGTCAGCAAGCGGGGGCAGGCCGGGCCACGGCATGGCGGGGTGATCAATCATGTTCGTGACCTACTACACGCGCGCATGCATCGGCCAGTCGGCTTGGTGCGGTGTCGTCGCCAATGCTGGCGACGATCAATCCCGCTGCGCCGCCAGTTTTGCGACCATCGCGATTGGCGCGGCCACCAGGCAGATGTGGCGCAGCAAAGGCCCGATAATGTCGACCGGCAATGTGCCCGGCACCCGATCAGGAAAGCGCAGCGGCAGCACAACCCAGATCATGATGAAGCCAAGGAGTAATCCATAGCCGAAAATGCTGATTTCCGGCGTGCTGTTGACCAGCGGAATGCGCGCGGCAGCGATAAGATACACCAGCATCATCACCATGATGATACCGAAATGCACGCCGCCGCCAATGATCAGTAATTGTTTGTCGTCCGCGATGCTCGCCGGACTGACGACGGCGCTGGCGATGGTGCGTAGAACGCTTTCCGGGGTCGCACCGGCCAGGTGCGCCAGGGCGATCTGGCCACCCAAATCAGCGATGCCGGCAAACAACGTTCCAAAAATCAACGCGCCAATAAAACCCAAAGCGCTGTAAGACGTTGGTTTTGCTGGTATATACCACGATCCATTATATGCCGTTGTCACCGCCAGCTCCCCCGAGTCAGGTGTTAACCATATCAGCGATATCGTTTCGGGTCCAGCGCGTGACAGGCGCGGAGGCAGGCGGGGCGTGCCGGATCAGCACGGCTTGCGTGCCGTGCGGTCAGGGTGCCGGCGTGCCCATCAGCGCCGGGAAGAAGCCTTGATGCGCGGTTCGAAGATCGGCCAGGCTGACGACGTGATCCTTTGCCGGGCATTCGATGATCAGCCGATTGGTGATCGTGCGCCCGATCCGCTCCACCGTGACGCCCGCATCGATGGAGGCATGGAGGAAATCGTTCAGCAGTTCATCGCGGATGGTGGCGACATACAGCCCTTGATCCTCGGCAAAATAGCTGGGTGCCAGCCCGTAAGGCAGCGGTGCGCTGATCATCGCGCCGATATCGCCCGCCAGCGCCATTTCAGCGATGGTGACGATCAGCCCGCCGTCGGACACGTCATGCACGGCGCTGAGCGCGCCCTTTTCAATCCAGCCGCGCACAAATTCGCCGTTGCGGCGCTCGGCGGCCAAGTCGACGCGGGGCGGGGGGCCTTCTTCACGGCCATGGATTTCGCGCAGCCACAGCGATTGGCCCAGATCATGACAAGGATCGCCGATCAGGACGATGATGTCGCCGGTGCCCTTGAAGGCGATGGTGGCGGATTTGGTCCAGTCGCGCAGCAACCCCACACCGCCGATCGCCGGGGTGGGCAGGATGGCTGATCCGCTGCCATCGTCATTCTTGGTTTCGTTATACAGGCTGACATTGCCCGACACGATGGGGAAGTCGAGCGCGGTACACGCCGCGGCCATCCCCTCGATACAGCCGACAAACTGCCCCATGATCTCGGGCCGCTGCGGGTTGCCGAAATTCATGCAATCGGTGGTGGCGAGCGGGGTCGCGCCCACCGCGCACAGATTGCGATAGGCCTCTGCAATCGCCTGTTTGCCGCCCTCGACCGGATCGGCATAGCAGTAACGCGGGGTGCAATCGGTGGTGATGGCCAGCGCCTTGCTGGTGCCGTGAACGCGCACCACGGCGCCGTCGCCACCGGGCGGCTGGAGCGTATCGCCGCCGACTTTCTGGTCATATTGTTCCCAGATCCAGCGGCGGCTGGCGATATCGGGCGAGGCCATCAGCTTCAGCAGATCGGCCGCCACGTCCTTTGTTTCGGGAATGTCGATCAGCGCCTTGGCGGGCGGGGTGGGCACCCAGGGGCGATCATAAGCGGGCGCATCATCAGCGAGCGGCCCCAGCGGGATGTCAGCAACGGTTTCGCCGTGGTGGACCAGCACCATGCGACCTGTATCCGTCACTTCGCCGATTACCGCGAAATCGAGTTCCCATTTGCGGAAAATCGCTTCGGCAAAATCCTCGCGGCCCGGTTTCAGCACCATCAGCATGCGTTCCTGCGATTCGGACAGCATCATCTCATAGGCGGTCATGCCCGTTTCGCGCTGCGGCACCTTGTCCATATCCAGCCGGATGCCGACGCCGCCCTTTGACGCCATCTCGACGCTGGACGAGGTCAGGCCCGCTGCGCCCATATCCTGAATGGCAACGATGGCGTCGCTGGCCATCAGTTCCAGGCATGCCTCGATCAGCAGTTTTTCGGTGAAGGGGTCGCCAACCTGCACGGTGGGGCGTTTTTCCTCCGAATCCTCGCTGAAATCAGCCGAGGCCATCGTTGCGCCGTGGATGCCGTCGCGCCCGGTTTTGGAGCCGACATAGACGATCGAGTTGCCGATGCCCGATGCAGCGGAATAGAAAATCTTGTCCACATCGGCGACGCCCACCGTCATCGCGTTGACCAGGATATTGCCATCATAGGCGCGGTGGAAATTCACCTCACCCCCCACCGTCGGCACGCCAACGCAATTGCCGTATCCGCCAATGCCGTGGACGACGCCTGCGATCAGGTGGCGCATCTTGGGGTGATCAGGCCGCCCGAACCGCAGCGCATTCATGTTGGCAACGGGCCGCGCGCCCATCGTGAACACATCGCGCAAAATGCCGCCAACGCCGGTGGCGGCACCCTGATAGGGTTCGATATAGCTCGGGTGGTTGTGGCTCTCCATCTTGAAGATCGCCGCCTGACCGTCGCCGATGTCGATAACGCCGGCATTCTCACCTGGGCCGCAAATGACTTGCGGGCCGGTGGTGGGCAGTTTTTTCAGATGGATGCGGCTGGATTTATAGCTGCAATGTTCCGACCACATCACCGAAAAGATACCGAGCTCGGTCAGGTTCGGTTCGCGCCCCATCGCGGCGAGTACGCGATCATATTCTTCTGTGGAGAACCCATGCTGGGCGACGATTTCGGGCGTGATCTGGCTCATGCCGCTGGCTTTAGCGAGCGGCGGGGGGCGGTGCCAGCCAATTTGAGAAACGCACACCCACCCAGGCGCCAGCAAACTGCGCAAGGATGAAGCCGGGCGCGTCGATGGGGCGGATACCCGCAAAACTATCGGTTAGCGCACGGGCAATGGTGATCGCCGGGTTGGCGAAGCTGGTGGAGGAGGTGAACCAATATCCCGCGACGATCCACAAGGCGACCAGCGCGGGCACTGCTTCGGGGCGTTGGCGGCTGCCGACCACGATCGTGAACAACAGCCCGAACGTGGCCACGAATTCGCCGATCCATTGGCCGGTGCCGGTGCGCGCCTTTATGCCCAGTTCGAACAACGGCATGTCAAACATGGCATGGACGATCAGCACGCCCAGCAGCCCGCCCAGCAATTGTGCCGCCAGATAGGGCATCCAGTCGCGCCGTTCGCCCAGCATCAGCGTGACCGCCGGATTGAAATGCGCGCCCGATATGGGCCCCAGCAGCGTGATCAGCACGAACAGCACGGCACCGGTCGCCCCCGTATTGCCGATCAGCGCAACGGCGACGTTGCCGCCCGCCAGCCGCTCCGCCATCACCCCCGATCCCACGACGGTGGCGAACAGGATCAGCGAGCCGACAAACTCGGCGGCCAGCGCACGGCGTGCACCTGCCATCACAAAATCTCGCGCACCACATCCTGCGGGCGGCACAGGCGCACGCCCTTGCCGGTTTCCACCAAGGGCCGGTTGATCAGCATCGGGTGCGCCATCATCGCATCAAGGATGATCGCGTCATCGGCATCGAGCAGGTTCAACTCGGCGCACAGCTCGGCGGCGGGGCTGTTGTGGGTGCGCAGCCCGTCGCGGGGGGTGATCCCGGCCTTGGCATAGAGCGCCGTAAGCCGTTCGCGCGTTGGCGGGGTCTTCAGATACTCGATCACGGTCAGCTCAACCCCCGGCGTTTCTTCCAGAATCGCCAGCGTCTTGCGCGATGTGCCGCAGGCCGGGTTATGCCAGATCGTTGCCTGCATCACGCGCACCCACAGGCCGATTTGGCGGTCAGCGCGTCAATTGTGGCGGACGTGCCATAGCTGGTCGATTCGCCCTCGGTCAGGAAGGTTTCCCACACCACGCCCTGCGGATCGGTGATCCAGCTTTTTTCGGATTTGGCATAGCAGCAGGTCGTCTTGCCCTCCTCAACCACCGGCGCATCGGCGTTGGCGAGGCGGCTGTAAACCTCGGCCAGTTCGCCTGCGTCCTCCACCTGAATGCCGAGATGCTCCACCCCGGCGGCGGTGCCGCGCATCGAGATGGCGAAGTTCACGCGCGGATCATCAAGCATCCACTTGGCGTAATCGGGCTTGGTCACGCTGGGGCTTGCCGCAAACAGGGTTGAATAGAAACCGATCGATCGATCAAGATCGTCGACCGCGACATGGACGTGCAGACGCTTCATGCGGCGTTCCTTTCAGGGGTGGAAGAGTCGGCGGGAGCGCAGGCAGCACCGCCGCAGCAATTGTCGGTCAGATAGCCAACCAGCGTGTTCATGGCGTCAAAATCAGCGGAATAGATCAGCGAGCGCCCCGCCCGGCGACGCACCACCAGGTTGGAACGCTCAAGCTGGCTCAGGTGAAACGACAGCGATGACGCCGCAATGCCCAGCCGATCCGCAATCTGGCCCGCTGGCATACCGTCCGGCCCAGCCTCAACCAGCAACCGGAAAGCCGCAAGCCGGTGCTCCTGCGCCAGGGCGGCAAGCGCGGCGATGACTGAACCCGAATCGATCATGCCACCCAGCTATATCATTTCGATATTATTGGAAATATCAAATTGATCTGTGCGACGGGTTATTCGCTCCGCTTCGCGCGCGTCTCCACAAATCGGTACACGTCGGCGGCGCTTTGGTCGGCGCGTTCTTCCATCGGGATGTGGCCGGTTTTGGTGTAGACGATCAGCTCGGCACCCGGAATGCGCTTGGCCAGCCACCGCCCCGACGATACCGGGATCAGATGATCCTCATCCCCCCACAGGATAAGCGTGGGCGCTTTGATGCGGGCCAGTTTGGCGTCAGTGGCGTAATCGGGCGCGGTTGCGAACCGGTCAATCGTCGCCTCGCGGTTGCCGGGGTAGCGGAGCAGTTCCCAATACAGGTCGATTGCCTTGTCGGTGGCAAGCTTTGGGTCGCTATAGGCGGCGGGCAGGCTGTCGGCGATCAGTGATCGCGGCGTGATCATCGTCGCCAGGTTGCGGATTACCGGCATCCGCGCGACGCGGAACGCCAGCGGGGGCGATGAATTGCCAGGTTCCGGCTGGCCCGATGCATCAACCAGAATCAGCCCGTCGAGATGTTCGGGATAGGACAGCGCATAATGCCACGCGACCCCGCCCCCCATTGAATTGCCCGCCAGCACCATATGCTCGATGCCCAGCTTGGCGCGTACTTTTTCAACCACATCAACAAACGCGACCGCGCCGTACAGCTTGGCGGGGCTTGGCCCGGTCAGGCCGTGGCCGGGCAGATCGAAACGGACGATCCGGTAACGCTGGCCAAGCCGCTTTGCCCATGGCTCCCAGGTATGCAGCGACGCATTGGAGCCGTGGATCAGCATCAGCACCGGGGCACCGCGCGGGCCGGTATCGCGCAGATGCACCGTCAACCCCCCGCCCAGCGACACGAATTGCGACGTCGGCCCGCCATATTTGGCGCGCATTGCCGCAGGATCGGTGTCCGGCGTGCGAAAATAGATAAAGGCGGCGCTCGCGATGATTGCCAGTACCAGCAGCACCCAGCCGATTATTCTTCTGATCATTTTGCGGCCTTCAGATATTTGTCGAACCACGCAACGGTGCGCTTAAGAGAATCGAGCTGATTTTCACGCTTCTGGAATCCATGTCCTTCGGCGGGGTAGAAGACCGTCTCTACAATATTGCCCTTAGCCTTCAGGATGTCGTTCACTTCCTGCGCTTGCCCGCGCGGCACGCGAATGTCGTTTTCGCCCTGGATCGTGAGCAAAGGGGCCTTGGCGGCGCGGATATAGGTCAGCGGCGATGAGGCGTCATAAACTTTGGGGTCGGTATCCGGCGTGCCGAGCAGCCCGCGCTGATACGCCTTTAGCTGTTCGTCCTGATCGCGGTACATCGTCCGCCAGTTGATGATGCCGAACCACTGGACGGCGGCGGAAAATTCGTCGGGCGTGCGGCCGATCGCCATCAGCGACATGAAACCGCCATAGCTGCCGCCAAAAATGCCGACGCGCTTCGCATCGACATAGCCGGTGGCCACGAGAAAAGTTTTTGCAGCGACGGTATCCTTTAAGTCGCCGCCACCCAGATCCTTGTAATTGGCTTCTTGGAAGGCCTTGCCATAGCCGGTGGAGCCGCGGAAATTGGGCTGGATCGTCACATAGCCCCGGCTTGCAAAGGCGGTGGCATAGCGGCTGTAGCCATCTTGCGCCTGCCCGGTCGGGCCGCCATGCGGCAGGACGATGGCGGGGTTGCTGCCATCGCGCTTCAGGTTTGCAGGCATCGTCACGATCGCGCTCACCAACGTGCCGTCAAAACTTTTATACGTCACGACCTGCGATTTGGGCAGCACCGCCGGTGTCAGGCTGGCGATGGCGAGCTGTGTGGCGGCGCGCGATGCACCACTGGCCACGTCATAAAGATACAGGTTGGCAGGCGAATCCGCGCCGGAATGATTAACCAGCAGCGTTTTGCCATCGGGCGAGCGGGGCTCGGTGCCGATCAGATAATTGACGCCGGGGGGAATGGGCAGCGCCGTTTCGGCACCCGTTGCGATATTCAGCGTGTACAACGTGCTGCGGGTATCGGCATTGATGCTAAATATCAGCAATGCACCGTCGCGGGTGAAACTGCTGGTCGTCTGCTCCCAGGGGGTTGGCTTCAACCATTTCCAGCTTTTGGCGGTAACGTCGTAAAGTCCACCATGAAGCTGGCCGGAGCCTTCATCCGTGCTGATGGCAATCCATTTGCCGTCAGGCGAGACGTCGGTGGCGATGTACAGTGTATCGGCCTTGCCGAGCAATTTGATGGCGGCGCCGCTGGCGACATCGACACGCCAGACCTCGCTAACCCGGGAGTCGACCCGGTCGCGGCTCGCAATGATCGCCTTACCCCCGTCGACCCACGCGACAGCCTGCCACGCGAACTGGGGATCGCTTTCTTTTGTCAGCAAACGAATTTTGCCGTCGGCATCCATCACCGCCAGGTTGGACTGGCCTTCGGATTTCAGCTTGGTCGACAGGGCGACCAGTCCGCCGGTCGGGCCCGCCAGCATGCCGCTTTCGCGCTGGTCCGGGGTATTTGTTAGGTTTTCTACCGCGCCGCCATCAACCGGTATGCGGTAAATGTCGGGATATTCGTTGCCGCCCACATCCTGCTGAAAATAAAGATATTTTCCGTCAACGGAAGCCAGCAGTCCGCTTTGCGCATCATCGGATTGGGTCAGCTGAACGGGCCAGCTGCCGCTCGTATCGGTGCGCCAGATGTTGGTGCGCCCGGTTAAATTGGTCGCGACAAAAATTTGCTTGCCGTCCGCGCTCCACGCGGTGCTGCCCAGTGAGCGCGACGTGCCGATATCTTCGAGCGGTACGGCGCGCGCTTTCGCGTTTTCAGGCGAGTTAACGGCTTTGGGATCGGTAACGGGGCGCTCGGGCGTTTTAATCTGTGCGGCAACAGGGGTGGCAAGGGGCCCGGCGATGCAGAGCACGCCCAGCGCAGCAGTGGTAAAGGAACGGCGCACGATGTTTCTCCCCCTATAATTTCCCACGTCCTGCAGATCCCCAGGTCCTGTAATTACCTACGCCTGGCACAGCGCAGGGGCCGGGCAACGCGATCAGTCTTCCTGCTTGGCCAGCCACTCTTCCAGCCATTTGATTGTGTACTCGCCCTTTTGAAAATCGGGTTCGTCGAGCAGTGCCTGATGCAGCGGAATCGTGGTTTTCATGCCGTCGATCACGAATTCCTTCAGCGCACGGCGCAGGCGGCGTAGCGCGCCGTTGCGGGTGGTGCCGTAGACGATCAACTTAGCGATCATGCTGTCGTAATAAGGCGGCACGCGGTACCCCGCATACAGCCCGCTATCGACGCGCACGTTCATGCCGCCGGGTGCGTGGAATTGCTTCACCAGGCCGGGTGAGGGGGCAAAGGTGCGCGGATCTTCGGCGTTGATGCGGCATTCGATGGCATGGCCGCGAAACACCACATCTTCCTGACGCAGCGTCAGCGGATGCCCCTCTGCAATGCGGATTTGTTCGCGCACCAGATCAAGGCCCGTAATCGCCTCTGTTACCGGATGTTCCACCTGCAGCCGGGTGTTCATTTCGATGAAGTAAAACTCGCCGTCTTCCCACAGGAACTCGATGGTGCCGGCACCACGATAGCCCATATCGGCCATCGCCTTGGAAACGATGCCGCCCATCCGCTCCCGGTCTTCATGCCCCAGCACGGGCGAGGGCGCTTCTTCCAGCACCTTTTGGTGGCGGCGTTGCAGCGAGCAATCGCGCTCGCCCAGATGGATCGCGTTGCCATTGCCGTCGCCAAACACCTGAAATTCGATGTGGCGCGGATTGCCGAGATATTTTTCCAGATAGACGGTGGCGTCGCCAAACGCCGCCTTTGCCTCTGTGCCCGCCTGTTGCATTTGCGTTTCGAGATCGGCGGCGTTGGTGACCACCTTCATCCCGCGTCCGCCGCCGCCCGATGCTGCCTTGATGATCACCGGATAGCCAACGCGTTCTGCAATCGCCTTGGCCTCGCCAATGTCGCTGATCGCGCCGTCAGAGCCGGGGACGAGCGGCAGGCCGAGTGCGCCTGCGGTGCGCTTTGCCTCCACCTTGTCGCCCATGGTGCGGATATGTTCGGGCTTGGGGCCGACAAAGATGATGTCGTGCGCTTCGACGATTTCGGCGAATTTGGCGTTTTCGCTGAGGAAACCATAGCCGGGGTGGATCGCATCCGCGCCCGAAATTTCGGCGGCAGAAATGATGTTGGGGATGTTGAGATAGCTTGCCGTGGCCGCTGGCGGGCCGATGCAGATCGCCTGATCCGCCAGCCGCACATGCATGGCATCAGCATCGGCGGTTGAATGCACCGCGACGGTTTCAATCCCCATTTCGTGGCAGGCACGGTGGATGCGCAGGGCAATCTCGCCGCGATTGGCGATCAGCAACTTCTTGATCTGGGCCAAGGCGATTACTCGACGATGACGAGCGGTTGGTCGAATTCGACCGGCTGGCCATTTTCAACCAGCATCGCCTTTACCGTGCCGCCCGACGGGGCGAGGATGGGGTTCATTACCTTCATCGCCTCAATAATCACCAGTGTGTCACCGGCAGCGACCTTGTCCCCCACCGATGCAAACGGCTTCGCGCCGGGTTCAGCCGACAGATAAACGGTGCCGACCATCGGCGATTTCACCGCATTGGCGAAATTCGGCGCAGCAGCTTCTGCGGGTGCGGCAGTGGCGGGCGCGGCGGGCGCGGCAGGTGCAGCGGGGGCATAAACCGGCATTTGTGGCGCGGCTGCCATCGTGACGGTGCGCGCAACGCGCACCCGGCGCGCGCCATCTTCAACCTCAATCTCCGTCAGATGCGTTTCGTCGAGCAGTTCTGCCAATTGGCGCACCAACCCCACATCAATCCGCATCGGTCCGTTATCTGCCCCCGTCTCGTCCGCCATGCTTGTCCCTTTTTTCCCTGTTTCGCCCGCTGTCCTGTCAGAACCGCGCCGCCGCTTCAAGCGCCAGCAGATACGATGTGGCACCAAATCCGGC
>JBBSCC010000025.1:0-21432 GCA_038250735.1 Sphingomonadales bacterium
TCATCACCGAAAATTCGGTGGCACCCCGGTTGTACATCCAGTGCCACAACTGCTTGGCGCGCAATTTTGCCTGTTTGGGCTCAAGCTGCGCGGTTTCCAGCGCCATCCGCAGATCAGCCTTGGACAAGCCGATCAGGTCAATCCGCCCATCGGTGCGCGGCGTGAAGCTGCGCGGCACGGGAACGGGATCGATGTGCCCGGGAATGGGCATGGTCAGCGCTTCGGTGGTGTGCATCAAAGACATATAGGCGAAATCGTCTTCGATTCCCACTGGGGCGCTATTATGGCGCGGCACGATAGGTGAAATCATACACCGGTTTGCCCCAGGTCACGCCGCCATCCGTTGAAATGACAGCAGTTTGCCGAACTGATCCATCGGCCTGCGGTGCGACTGTCATACGATTGAGCACGGGCCCAAATAACGTCGTCAACACCATGCCGCCATTGACGATCCCGCCTTCCAGGACGCCAGCTGCAGCACTCGTATCGACATAGAATTGTCGCCAGCGTCGGTCGCGCGGGTTATAGGCGGTATAACTTGTCCCGTGATATTCAAATGGCTTGCCGTTCGGCCCGATGGCTTGATCGAAGCTCTCCTTGATCGCGCAACCCGCGACAATCCTCTCGATCCGGCTGCGCGCGACCGCAACGCCTGACGCCGTGTCGCTGACGATCCAATCACCGACAAAGAAATCATATTCGGCATGCGCGGCGTCAGCACACACTGAAGCTGCGGTCGGAGCCGTCGGCGTCGGGGCGTTCTGCAAGGCCAACGCCAACGCGGGAGCAAGGATGATCAAAGCGTCGACTCCGTATGGAGGATGGAACACAATGCCATTCGGCACGCAAAACCGCAATCTGGATCAAAACAGTTACCGCCCCACGCACCCCAATGCCGCTGCATCAATCGCGGTCGCTGCGCCGCGCAAAGCATAGACGTCGACGAAGGGGCGGCCGCCTTTGCCGAGTGCTTCGACGCTGAGTGAACGGCCCGCGCGGATGGCAGCGACGATGGCGGCGTCGGTGCGTGCGTCGGGGGCCCAGGCATCCGCATTGCCTGCGACCAGTTCAAACCGTCGTTCCCCCACGCTGATCGTCACACGCGCGCGGGGATCGCGTTCATGGCTGAGGCGGAGGTGGAGCTGCGCGCGGGCGTTTTGGCCGGGCCAAGTCGCGATGCTGGCAAAGGGGCGCCAGTTGCCGCCGCCTGCGCTGCGTTCAACGGGCGTGGAAATCGCGAAGCATTTGAGCGGCGAGGGATCACGAAACGCCCCCCAGCGATCGAAAATGCCCAGCGGTTCGCGCGCCGCCGCCGGGGTGGCGGCGAGGCCCAGCGCCACGAACAGCGCAATCCCCCTCATGCCGGGGCATGCCCCGTACCCCGGTGGATCACCGTTTCCACCCCGCCTGCGATCATCACCATCGATCCTTGCGGCAACGGCGGCAGCGTCGGCGCGCCGAGCACCGGATGCACATCTGCCCCGGTCATCACCCCGCGCAGCACCCGGCTGGAAATACCGTGCATGATGATCAACCGGTCGCCGGGATCGTCATGCGTTTCGGCCAGCCAATCGGTAACGCGCGCGGCAATTTGCGGATAGGTTTCACCATCTGGCGCGGGCAGCAACAGCCCGGTGCCCGGTTCGATGATCGTGCCAAATTCGGCCATTACATCGGCATAATAGCGCCCACCCCAACAGCCCATGCCAATTTCCACCAGCCGATCATCATGATGGGTGTCATGCCAATCGAGCCCCAGATGTTCGGTCACCACCGCCAGCGTTTGCAGCGCGCGGCCCATGCTTGATGACCACAGCGTCAGCGCGGGCTTTGGCCCGAGAAACTCCGCAAGTGCTGCACCCATCTCGCCCGCCTGAGCAAAGCCTGCGCGCGTCAGTGGCGTGTGCGCCGCTTCCCCCTGCAAGCGCCGGGCGGCGTTGAACACGGTTTCGCCGTGGCGGGCGATAAAGTCGCGCCCCTTGCGCGCGGTGAGTGCATTGGTGGGGCCGTTGGGGGTGTGGGTCATGGTCGCTTTTTCCCTTTTGTGGTCCCTGATTGCAACGAGGCATTGTGCGCGCCCGCGCAGCGCTTGCCCCCGCCCGGTTTATGTTTAAGGAAAGAGACACGGCGAATTGTCCCCGGCGCTTGTTGGGCCGGGCGAATATCATGGGCGGCGGCCCGGGGGAGACCAATGAAAGCGACGATCGAACGCGCCACCTTGTTGAAGGGCTTGAGCCACGTCCAGTCGGTGGTTGAGCGGCGCAATACCATCCCCATTCTGTCCAACGTGCTGATCGAGGCGACCGCTGACGGCACGATCAAGCTGATGGCGACCGATCTTGATCTGCAGATCAACGAACATATTGCCGCCGCCGTCGAAACACCCGGCGCAACCACGGTGTCGGCGCACACGCTGTTTGATATCGCGCGCAAGCTGCCCGAGGGTAGCCAGGTGAGCCTGAGTGCTGCCGAAGGCCGGATGACGATCATGGCCGGGCGCGCCAAGTTCCAGCTCGCCACGCTGCCGCGCGATGATTTTCCGGTGATTGCGGAAGGCGAATTGCCCACCAGTTTTGAGCTGCCTGCCGAAACGCTGAAGCAGATCATCGACAAGACGCGCTTTGCGATATCGACCGAGGAGACGCGCTATTATCTGAACGGCATCTTCCTGCACGTGTCGGATGATCCGTTGCCCGTGCTGAAGGCAGCCGCCACCGATGGCCACCGGCTCGCGCGCGTCACCGTGACGCGGCCCGATGGGGCGGAGGGGATGCCCGACGTGATCGTGCCGCGCAAATGCGTCGCCGAATTGCGCAAGCTGCTTGACGAGATTGACGGATCGGTGGGCGTATCGCTGTCGGCGACCAAGATTCGCTTTGATCTGGGGCAGGCGTTGCTGACGTCGAAACTGATCGACGGCACCTTCCCTGATTACAGCCGCGTGATCCCGACGGGCAATGACAAGATCCTGCGAATCGACCCGCGCAGTTTTGAAGAAGGCGTTGACCGCGTGTCGACGATCGCCACCGAAAAAACCCGCGCGGTGAAAATGGCGTTGGATCGCGACAAGATCACGCTATCGGTCACCAGCCCAGAAAACGGAACGGCGGCTGAAGAAGTGTCGGGCGATTACAGCGCCGCGCCGTTCGAAATCGGGTTCAACAGCCGCTATCTGCTCGACATTCTCGCGCAGGTCCACGGCGATACCGTGGAAGTCCACCTGGCCGACGCCGCCGCCCCCACGCTGATCCGTGAGAATGACAAGGCACCGGCGCTGTACGTCATCATGCCGATGCGGGTATAGCGCTCACACCGCCACCAACCCGCGGCGGGTGGAGATCGCCACCGATGCGATCAGATAGACACCCATCAGCACCGTCATCAGCGACCAACTGTCGATATCGGCGGCGAGCCCGAGCTTGGTGAGCACGGCCCAGACGAACAGGCAGAGCTGAAGCACCCAGAAGCATAGCGCCCCGGTCTGGGCGATGACGGTTCGGGTCAATTCATCGCCGTCGCGCCACAGCGCCCAGTTGATCCAGCTCTGCGCTGCCAGCAGGGCAAACAGCCCGACGGCGATGAACGCCAGCGGCAGGGGCGCCAGCGCCGCTTTGGCAGCCAAGGGCGGGATGATGATCATCACCCCGGCCAGCGCCGCGACCACCGCCTGCCACCGGCCGGATTGCAGCGTTTCAGGGTCGACCGGTTCGTCGATCGGCTGTTTCTCGACCATCCTGTTCCAGCGCGCGCCACTGGTTGTCGCGAACCAGGCGTAGGCCGCGCTGATCAGCAGCACGATGCCGATCAGCGCGCTGGCGATATCCGCAATCGCCAGGTCAGGCAGCGGCGTGCCCGATCGCTTCAGGGCACGGCCGACGAAATAGCCCGGCACTGCCGCAACGGCAGCACCGATCGCGATCATTGTCAGCACGCGCCGGAGAAGAGAGGCGCGCTTTGTATCGGCAGATGGGGGATTAGGGCCGTTCATTGAGGATCCAGTCATCGAGGAAGATGGCATCGACAGGCACTCCAAAAACCTTGGACATTCGCATCGCCAGCGGCAGGCTGGGATCATATTTGTTCGTCTCGACTGCATTGATCGTCTGGCGGGAGACCCCCAGCCAGCGCGCCAGATCGCCCTGGCTGATGCCGGCCTCCGCCCGCAGCGCACGCAACCGATTCTCCACGCTCAGCACCGCACCGGCGGGAGGAAAACGAATCGGGGAGGTACGACGGTGTTCATATGACAAGAGCTCTTGTCATATCGCGGCGAAAATGACAAGAGCTCTTTACTTTCGCGGTGATCCCCCCGCACCAACGATTGATTAACCGGCGGCGATCATACATACTGACATCATTGTCAGTATCTCTCTGCGGAGTCGTCCCATGGCCAAACTTCCTCCTTTTCCCGGCACCACCGGCAAGCGCGATTGGCGCACGGCGTTTTCGGCGATCCGCAAGCTGTTGAATAATGGCGATGATACCACGCAGGTATTCCTGATCATGCGCGCGCTGAATGTTGGCAATGCGCCGCTGAACTATGCGCGCTTCATCGCCACGACAGAGGGCGGGCGGATGGCGTATGAGCGCGTTGAGCTGGCGCGCAAACTATCGGACCCTGCCTATGTCGCGCAGTTCGCGCCGGGGACGGTGGGGGCTGTGTACCGCGATTTTCTGGCCAAGACGGGCTATTCGGCGGATGGGCTGGTTGAGGTGAGCCGGGTGATCAGCGAAGATGACATGCTGCATCCCTATGCATGGTTCGGTCGCCGGGTGCGCGACACGCACGACATTTGGCATGTGCTGAACGGCTATAAGGCCGACGAATCGCTGGGCGAAGCGGCGCTGGTCGCGTTTTCCTATGCGCAGGTCGGCGGGCTTGGTTGGGCCTTTATCGGCGGGGCAGCGGCGCTGAAAAGCATCAGCGTCACGGGCAACCTGTTGTTCGCCAAGGCCGTGTGGGAAGGCTATGCGCGCGGTCGCAAGGCGCAATGGCTGGCGGGCGAGGATTATGAAAAGCTGCTTCACGAGCCAATCGAAGCAGCGCGTGCGCGGCTCGGGCTCAGCGAGCCGGTGGCCTATCTGAAGGCGCAACGCGAGCTGGGTGCAGAGATGGCGTCGTACCTAAGTCAGCCCAAGGATGAGGGCGTGCCCGAGGTTAAGCTCGCCGCCTGACGGCTTGGCGATAGCGCTGCACGAACGACGCGCGACAATCTGCCAAACGCGCTAAGGCGGGGCCAATGTTGTCGCGCCTTGTCCTCACCGATTTCCGCAATCATGCCGCTGCCACGCTCGCGCCTGGTCCCGGCTTTGTCGTCCTCAGCGGCGATAATGGGGCGGGAAAGACCAATATATTGGAAGCCGTATCGCTGCTGTCGCCCGGACGGGGATTGCGCCGGGCGCCGCTGGCGGAAATGGCGCGGCAGGGCGGTGTGGGCGGCTTTGGTGTGGCGGCGGGGTTGGTGGGCGACATCGATATCGCCACGGGCACGCAAGCGAGCGCGCCGGACCGACGCATCGTCCGCGTCCAGGGCGCGCCCGTTGCCGCGACCGCGCTGGCCGAATGGCTGACGATATTGTGGCTAACCCCGGCAATGGACCGGTTGTTCACTGAACCCGCCAGCGAACGACGGCGATTTCTGGATCGACTGACGCTGGCACTCCACCCCGGCCATGCCGTTCACGCCAATCGCTATGAAGCCGCGATGCGCGCGCGCAACCGGCTGTTGGCAGATGATCGCCCCCCCGATCCCGATTGGCTGCGCGCGCTGGAGGTGCAGATGGCCGAACACGGTGCGGCGATTGATGCGGCGCGGCGTGACACGGTTGATCAGTTGGGCGCGGCGCTGGCGGGGCACGTGGCCGGGCCATTTGCGCGGGCGGGCCTGTCGCTTGATGGCTGGACGGGGGCGGGGGGTGTGCTGGCGCGCGATCTGGCGCAGGGCCGCGCGCGCGATGCCGCCGCCGGGCGCACGCTGGCAGGCCCGCATCGAACCGACCTTGCCGTGACGCATCTCGACAAGCGCCAAGCCGCTGCGCTGTGTTCAACCGGCGAGCAAAAGGCGCTGCTGCTGTCGATCATCCTGGCCCATGCTGATCTGGTGGCGGTGCAATGCGGACACGCGCCGGTGCTGTTGCTGGATGAAGTGGCAGCGCATCTTGATCCGCAGCGCCGCGCCGCGCTGTTTGATCGGCTGGCGGGCAAGGGGCAGGTGTGGATGACCGGGACGGAACCGGCATTGTTTGATGCAGTGCCCGGCGGTGCCACGCGGTACACGGTCGCTGACGGCGAAGTTGTCCCGACCGTTCTGTAAAGAATTTACATCATTGCAACAAGTTTAGGATGGATTCGGACAGCGCGACCCCAAAGCGCCATGATTTGCGGGGGCGTGGCGTGTAAATCTGTCTAGAGAGCACGCATATCAAATCACCAAAGGCCTCCCCATGAGCTATCAGGATCATATCGCGCAGATTGGCGCACTCATCAAAAACCAGCGCGGCACGTGGGACGGCATTGATGCCGAATCGGTCGCACGCATGCGCACGCAGAACCGTTTCCAGTCGGGGCTGGATATCGCGCGCTATACCGCTGCCATCATGCGCCGCGACATGGCCGCCTATGATGCCGATCCGGCGAACTACACCCAGTCGCTCGGCTGCTGGCACGGCTTTATCGGCCAGCAAAAGATGATCAGCATCAAGAAGCATTTCGGCAGCACCGAACGCCGCTATTTGTATCTGTCGGGCTGGATGGTCGCGGCTTTGCGCAGCGAATTCGGTCCGCTGCCTGATCAGTCGATGCACGAAAAGACCAGCGTTCCGGCGCTGATCGAGGAACTCTACACCTTTCTGCGCCAGGCCGATGCCCGCGAATTGGGCATGATGTTTCGCGATCTCGATGCCGCCCGCGATGCAGGCGACCAGATCAAGGCCAAGCAACTGATGACGGCGATCGACGGTTATCAGACGCATGTCGTGCCGATCATCGCCGATATCGATGCCGGGTTCGGCAATGCCGAGGCGACGTATCTGCTCGCCAAGAAGATGATCGAAGCCGGTGCCTGCGCGCTGCAGATCGAAAACCAGGTGTCCGACGAAAAGCAGTGTGGCCATCAGGACGGCAAGGTTACCGTGCCGCATGAGGATTTCCTCGCGAAGGTCCGCGCCTGCCGTTACGCATTTCTGGAACTGGGCGTTGAGGATGGCATCATCGTCACCCGCACCGATTCACTCGGCGCTGGCCTGACCAAGCAAATCGCGGTGTCAAACGCGCCGGGCGATCTGGGCGACCAGTATAACAGCTACCTCGATTGCGAAGAGATTGACCCGTCAACCGCGCGCAACGGCGACGTCATTCTGAATCGCGACGGCAAGCTGCTGCGGCCAAAGCGCCTGCCATCAAACCTGTTCCAGTTCCGCGCTGGCACGGGCGAGGATCGCTGCGTGATGGATTGCATCGCCAGCCTGCAAAACGGCGCCGATCTGCTGTGGATTGAAACCGAAAAGCCCCATATCGAACAGATTGCCGGCATGGTGGACCGTATTCGTGAGGTGATCCCCAACGCCAAGCTGGTCTATAACAACTCGCCCAGCTTCAACTGGACGCTAAACTTTCGCCAGCAGGTGTTTGATGCCTGGGCGGCTGAGGGCAAGGATGTGTCCGCTTATGATCGAGCGCGGCTGATGTCGGTCGATTATGATGGCACTGATCTGGGCGATGAAGCCGATGAACGCATCCGCACCTTCCAGCGCGATGCAGCAGCCCGCGCCGGGATTTTCCATCACCTGATCACGCTGCCAACATATCACACCGCTGCGCTGAGCACTGATAACCTGGCCAAGGAGTATTTCGGCGACCAGGGCATGCTCGGTTACGTCAAGGGCGTGCAGCGCAAGGAAATCCGCGAGGGCATCGCCTGTGTGAAGCACCAGAATATGTCGGGCAGCGACATTGGCGACGATCACAAGGAATATTTCGCTGGTGAAGCCGCGCTGAAAGCTGGCGGCGCGCACAACACGATGAACCAGTTTGCCGCCTAAACGGCAGCGGGGAACCAGTTTGCGGCCCGGTGGGCGGCAACCTTACCGGATCGCGGGATAACGCGACCGGACACGACTTTCCTGGGGAGGAAAGCCTGGCCCGTCGTTGCGGTAACGCAGCGGCGGGCCTTTCGGTTTTCAGGCGTTAGGTGGGTCTGGTACGGGGTCGCGTGCTGCGTCCAGCGCGATGCGCAGCCGCCGCAACACCGGCAGTAACTGCGCCAGTTCAGCCGGATCAATGACCGCATCAAGCATAGGCAACAGCGGGACCATTGCCTCAAGCGCTGCCTCCCGCGCCTTGTGGCCGCTTTGCGTCAGTGCCACCAGCTTGCCGCGACCGTCCAAAGGGTCAGCGCGGATCACGATCAGCCCGGCGCGTGCCATGCGGGTGAGCGTGCTGGTCATCGTTGGACGCGTGACCTGAAATGCACTGGCAAGCTGCGCCGGGGAACGTTCATGGTGCCCCAGGCGCACAAAGTGGTTTAGCACCACGAACTGGGCGCGCGTCATGCCGCGTGGCAGCGCCCGTTCAAACATCGTTCCAGCCAGCTGGTCGATGATGCCTATTTCGTTGAAGAACTCGAATGCCGCGGGATCTGGCCTTGATGGGGCGATCATATCAGGTGTTTATCCAGCGGCCAGCGCGGGGCGGGCACAGTGGGTGGGGCAGTGCCGATCCGGGCGAGCATCTGAACCCGCTCGCTGCCTGTTGCACCCAACAGGCGGTGGACTTGCCCGAAGTCGGCGATCATTTCAGGATATTCCTGCAACGCCTGGCTCAGCGGGTGCATCGACAGCCCCAATGATGTGGCCCGCAATTGGGCACGCACATAACGTCGCCCGGCATCTAGCTGTTCGGCGCGAGTGTTGCCCGGCGTCTTGATCCAGATGACCGCAGGGATCGAACCACAACTATCCTGCACTTGCTTTAGGCCCATTTTGAACGCCGCACTGTTGGGATCAGCGATCTGGATGTGATCGATCATACCAATTGCCTGCAATGCCTCAACGCCCGGTCCGCCGATGGGCAGCCCGTCTGGCGTTGCATCCATTTCCGCCGCGCCGATCCGCATGAGCCGCACGCTTTCCATATATGTCCGGTTGGTGAGCGTTTCGGTGGTCATGGCGCGCACTGCCAGCGGCCTGATCTTTGCGAGCAATGCCGGATCGGCGCTGGTGATCACATTTTCCTGGGCCACCGCGTGTAGCTGCGCCGGTGTGGGCGGTGCGGCTTGAAAAAGCGCACGATTGGTGTGGCGGTGCGTAATCGCCGTGAATAACGGGTCCTGCCGGATCAAAGCGTCCTTGCGGAAGACCAGCCGGGCCAGCGGGCGCTGATCGAGCCGGGGTTGTGGCTCTCCCTGAGGAAAGGGGATAACATCGATTGCATAGCCGCGCTCAGCCGCTGCAATGCGCGCGACCTCTATAAAGGCGCCAAAACCCATGGTGATCTGGCGATCATACGGGTCGGTTTCGGGAAGCCGCTTGTCTAGGTGGCACCGAATCAGAGCGACGTTGCTGCCGACAAGCTCAATCAGCCAAGGCTGGCGATTATGCGGATTTGGCGCAAGGATGGCATAGCGAAAAGCATCAAGGCGGACATCGGCAGGGCGGCGGGGATCAATGCTCCACGGCGCAATCGCCGTGGTTGGGGACCGCATCACCCGCCAAGCGGCGCCGCTGCCAACAAGGATAAGCCCTGCGCCACCCGCCCCAAGGATTAGCGTTCGTCTGGAAAGCGGCATCGAAATCTCCACTTGATTAGATACCTAATTATTTAGTTTGATATCTAATCGAATGCAAGCCCTTCTTCAGCCCAACCTTACCGCGCGGTTGAGCACAATAGAGTCCAGTCACCCCCGCCGGGGTTGCAGCACCAATCCCAGTGCCATCGCTACCCCTACCGCCCATAGCAGCCCCCCAGCGCAGGCGCGGGCGAGTGCGGGGTCGCTTGAATAGACGAAGGGCAGATAGCCAATAATGACCCCGTCGATCAGCAGCGCCGTCATGGACATCACCGATGCGGCGAACAGCGTGTCGGTGGCGGGCAGGCGCACGGCTTGCGGCGCAAACCGGATCAGCGGCCAGGTGACCGGGATAATCAGCGCATAGACGATCATCTGGTCCACGCCGGCCATCAACCCGCTCGCCGATGCCCAGCGCAGGAACAGCACCCCCAAAAACCACAATAAAGTGCCGATGCCGATCAGCGCGATGACCTGCGCAGGCGAAACGGGGCGGGGTGAGGTGTGTTCTTGCATGACTGGCCCTTCTTGTAGCGTTCGCTACATAACTAGCAGGTCACTGGTCAAATGCCAGCCCAAAAAGGCGGGTTATCGCTAAGGGGGTGGTGCGAGGTTCCGCGCCGCCAACGGCACATGCCATTTTGCTTTCCCTTCAGGGTGCGACTCCCTATATCCTCGCTATGGCAGAAGACCCCAATACCAACGACTATGGCGCCGATTCGATCAAGGTGCTCAAGGGCCTCGATGCGGTCCGCAAACGTCCCGGCATGTATATCGGCGATACCGATGATGGATCGGGCCTGCACCACATGGTGTTTGAGGTTAGCGACAACGCGATTGACGAGGCGCTGGCCGGGCATTGCGACCGGATCGACATTCAGCTCAACCCCGATGGATCGGTGTCGGTTGAGGATAATGGTCGCGGCATTCCGACCGGTATCCATACCGAGGAAGGTGTTTCCGCCGCCGAAGTGATCATGACCCAGCTCCACGCGGGCGGCAAGTTTGAGAACACGTCGGAAGACAATGCTTATAAGGTGTCGGGCGGGTTGCACGGCGTGGGTGTGTCGGTGGTCAACGCGCTCAGCGAATGGCTCGATTTGACGATCTGGCGCGACGGGCAGGAACATTACATGCGCTTTGCCTTCGGCGATGCCGTCGCGCCGTTGAAGATCGTCGGCCCCGCGCCGGGCCGCAAGGGCACCAAGGTGACGTTTTTCCCGTCGCCCGCCACCTTCAAGATTACCGAGTTTGACTTCGAAAAGCTGGAACATCGCTACCGCGAGCTGGCGTTCCTCAATTCGGGCGTCCGGCTGTTCCTGTCCGATGCGCGGCACGCCGATGTGAAGACGGTTGAGCTATATTATGAAGGCGGGATCGCCGCGTTTGTAAAATATCTCGATCGCAACAAGGTGCCGTTGATGCCGGAACCGGTGGCGATTGGCGGCACGCGGGATGACGTGACGATCGACGTCGCGCTGGAATGGAACGACAGTTACTACGAAAACGTGCTGTGTTTCACCAACAACATCCCGCAGCGCGACGGTGGCACGCATCTGGCCGCCTTCCGCGCGGCGATGACCCGCACGTTGAACAATTACGCCGAAAAATCGGGCCTTTTGAAGAAGGAAAAGGTCACGCTGACGGGCGATGACATGCGCGAAGGGCTGACCGCGATTGTCTCCGTCAAACTGCCCGATCCGAAGTTCAGCAGCCAGACGAAGGACAAGCTGGTTTCATCCGAAGTCCGCCAGCCGCTCGAAAGCCTGATGGCGGACAAGCTGGCCGAATGGCTGGAGGAAAACCCCGCCCATGGCCGCGCCATTGTCGGCAAGATCATCGATGCCGCCGCCGCGCGCGAAGCCGCGAAAAAGGCGCGCGAGCTTACCCGGCGCAAGGGCGTGATGGACATCGCCTCGCTGCCCGGCAAGCTGGCGGATTGCCAGGAACGTGATCCGGCGAAGTCCGAACTGTTCCTGGTCGAGGGTGATTCAGCCGGCGGTTCGGCCAAGCAGGGCCGCGACCGGCATTTCCAGGCGATCCTGCCCTTGCGCGGCAAGATTTTGAACGTTGAGCGCGCCCGGTTTGACCGGATGCTGTCGTCAAAGGAAATCGGCACGCTCATCCAGGCGATGGGCACCGGCATTGGCCGCGATGATTTCAACGTCGAAAAGCTGCGCTATCACAAGATCGTGATCATGACCGACGCTGACGTTGACGGCGCGCATATCCGCACGCTGCTGCTGACGTTTTTCTATCGGCAGATGCCGGAGATCATCACCAAGGGTCATTTGTTTATCGCCCAGCCGCCTTTGTACAAGGCAACGCGAGGCCGATCAGAGGTGTATCTGAAGGATGACACCGCGCTCGACGAGTATCTGATTGAGAACGGCGTTGCGCTGTCGGTGCTGGAGGGTGCGGGCGGATCGCGGTTTGGGGCCGATCTGCGCAGCCTTGTCGATCATGCGCGGCGGATGCGCACGTTGATGCGCTATGTGCCGCGTCGTTACGATCCGATGCTGGTGGAGGCGCTGGCGATGGGGGGGGTGCTTAATCCGGCGATTGGGGCGGATGCGCGCGCGGCATTGCTGGTAACGGCGGTAACCGGGCTTGATGCGGCGGATGCCGATGCGCGCTGGTCCGCCAATTTGACCGAGGAAGGCAGCATCCACTTCAAGCGCGTCTGGCGCGGCGTGACCGATCATCACATTATCGAGGCGGCGTTTGTCGGCTCGGCAGAGGCGCGCAAGCTCCATGCGCTGGCTGAAGAGCAGGGGCCAGACCAGGGCGGGGCCTTTGCACAGACTGCCAAGCTCGTGTCCTCCAAGGCAGCGGCGGCCGCGCAGGCAGAGGCCGATGCGGCAGAGGAAGATGATGACGCGCCGGTAACGCTCGGCAAGGGTGAGACGATGGTCGCGCGGCCAAGCCAGTTGCTCGACGCCATATTGGCGGCGGGGCGCAAGGGCTTGTCGATCCAGCGCTATAAGGGGCTGGGCGAGATGAATGCCGATCAGTTGTGGGAAACCACGCTTGATCCGCAGAACCGCTCCATGCTGCGCGTCGAAGTGGAACAGGCCGATGTCGCGGACGAGATTTTCACCCGGCTGATGGGTGACGTGGTCGAGCCGCGCCGCGAGTTTATCCAGGAAAACGCGCTGTCGGTGGCCAATCTGGACGTTTGATCGGGGGCGGATGCGCTGTCGGTTTTGGGCAAACCTCTCCGCCAAACCACCGTCATTCCCGCGCAGGCGGGAATCCAGCTTCTCTTCGATCGTTGCCAAGGCAGCTGGACCCCCGCCTGCGCGGGGGTGACGGACTGAGGGAGGGTTCCGCTCCCCAGCTAACCGGTCCGCTATAGCAACGCCCCCTGCAAGCTCTGGCGACCAATCTCGCCGCCGCCCCGCCTGCGCGCCTGTTCCTGTTCGGCGGTGTAGCGCACATCGGGGTCCCGATCAGCGGCGAAGGTTGCCAGCACGTCTTCCTCCAGCTCGCGCCAATCCTTGCCGCGATCCGGGCCGTTGCGCACGCGCGGCAACAGGCCGGGCAGGTTTGACCATTCGATCAACTGCGCAACGCTCGTCATGTTGAGCATGTCGCGCAGGTGGAATGCAGTGACATAGGCATCGGGAAAGGCGCGGTGGGCGGGCAGGCCACGCTGGTGATCAATCCCCTCGGGTCGCCGCCAGTACCGGAGCACTTGATTGGAAAAACTGGGCGATTCAGGCCAAATCCGCAGCGCGCATTTCCAGGTGCAAATCCAGTCCGCACTGCGCGTCATTGCGGGCGAACAGAATTTCATCTCAAAATCAGCGCGGTGCGCGGCGAGCGCGAGGCGACGCGGATAGGGATCAAGGATCGGGCGGGCGCAATCATTCCACGACGGGGCGTCGGCCACCTCCTCATCCAGAATATGGTGGATCGCCTGCGTTACTGGCGGAATCGCGCGGCCGGGGTGGACCAAGATGCTGCCGCCTTCGCCTGATACTTCCCACCGGCCTTCGGCGTCTTGTGCGACGTCCTGCCAGCCAATTTCGCACACACCGTGCAGCGGCGGCGCCTGGCCGGTGGTTTCAAGATCGATGACGCGGATGATTTGGGGGGTGGCCATTTGCCCTGATTGGCGGTTTTGCCGGCAAATTGCGAGTGCGTTTGCGCAGGGCGGGGTTGGTGGTTCGCGCAGAGGCGCAGAGGACGCAGAGAAGAGGAGAGTGGTGGCCGCGCAGCGGATTGATCAACCAAAGATCAGGTTGATAGCTTCGTTTGCCTCATCACAGACGCGCTCTGCGTCCTCTGCGCCTCTGCGCGAACCAGCTTCTTCTCCGCGTCTCCGCGCCTCCGCGTGAACCAAACTCTCAGTGCCCCGCCTGCGGCCCTCGCTTCAGCCCGCTCGCCGCCAGTTGCGCGTCTATCATGGCCATCAGCCGGTCGAGCCCGACTTGATCGGTCGCCTCAGCGCGGGCGACCAGCACGTCTTGCGTGTTGGACGCGCGCAGCAGCCACCAGCCATCGGGGGTGTTCACGCGCGCACCGTCGGTGCGGTTAACATCCGCGCCCTCAGCCTCCAGCCGGTCGAGTACTTCGCCGACCACGGCGAACTTGCGGCTTTCATCGACCTGGAACCGCATTTCGGGGGTGTTGACGAAGGCGGGCATCGCGCCGCGCAGTTCCGTCATCGACTTGCCGATCATGTGGACCGCGCGGATCAGGCGGACGGCGGCATATTGCGCATCGTCAAACCCGTAAAATTCATGCGCGAAGAAAATATGCCCGCTCATCTCACCCGCCAGCGGCGCGTGGGTTTCCTTCATCTTGGTCTTGATCAGTGAGTGGCCGGTTTTCCACATCAGTGGCACGCCGCCCAGCTCGGTCACCCGATCAAACAGCATCTGGCTGGCCTTCACATCGGCTATAATCGTCGCGCCGGGCAGTTCCTTCAGCACAGGTACCGCCAGAATGGACAAGATTTGATCGCCCCAGATTACCCGGCCCTCGCCGTCAATCGCGCCAATCCGGTCGCCGTCGCCGTCAAAAGCCAATCCGAAATCGAGCTTCTTCGCCGCCACCAGCGCCTTGAGCTGGGTTAGGTTCGCCTCGTCAGTAGGATCGGGATGATGGTTGGGAAAATCGCCGTCGACATCGGTGAACAACAGGTGATGCTCACCCGGCAGCAGCTTGGTGAGCTTCTCGATCACCGGGCCAGATGCGCCGTTGCCGGCATCCCAGCCAATCCGGTACGCGCCGCCCGCATAGCCCGCCATCAACCGCCCGACATAATCGTCAACAATGTCGACCGTGCTCACCGTGCCCGCGCCGGTTTCCCAGTCGCCAACGGCGGCCAGCCGGGCCAGATCCTGAATATCAGCGCCGAAAAATGGCGCGTGCTGCAATACCATCTTGAAGCCGTTATACTCGGCGGGATTATGGCTGCCGGTTATCTGGATGCCGCCATCCACTTCTAGCGTCGCTTCGGCATAATAAAGCATCGGCGTTGGCCCCATGCCCACGCGCACCACATCCACGCCCGATGCGGTCAGCCCGTCGATCAGCGCTGCCTCCAGCGCGGGCGAGCTGTGCCGTCCGTCAAACCCCACCGCAACGCGCGTGCCACCCACGCGCCGCACCCGTGTGGCAAAGCCCCGTCCGATGGCGCGGGCATCATCCTCGCCCAGCGTTTTGCCGACGATGCCGCGAATGTCATATTCGCGCAGCGAGGTGCGATCGAATTGATGGGTCATGCGTGAAGTCCTTCAGGGATAAATAAATTGCCGTTATTCGGCGCTGCGCTTTAGCAACACATCGCGCGCCATATTGATCCGCCGGGCAAGCTCTGCAGAGCCGCCACGATCAGGATGCACCGCGCTCACCAGCTTGCGGTGTGCGCTGCGAATCTCATCGGGGCCAGCGCTGGCCCCGATCCCCAGGATCGCGCGGGCTTCTGATTCCTCAATCGGCGGGCGCTGGGTCATCAGGCGGCGCACCCACAGCCACGCCCCAAAGGCCAGCGCTGCGATAAGGATCAGCTTGGCCATCAGGCGAACAGCGGCAGCGCAGGCTCAGGCAAAGCAAGGGCGGCCATCATCTCGCGCAGTTCCTGCCGCGCGGCGACATGCGCGAGCCCCATTTCGCCGAATTCGCGCGAATCGATCATCGTCAGTCCCTTGGGGAACAGCTCGCGATAGATTACGCGCTCGCCAAGGCCCGGGATGATGCGAAACCCCACGCGCTTTGCCAATTGATCAAGCGCATCGGATACGCGGCGCATATTGCGCGCCTCAATATGCTGTAGCCGGTTGCGCAGGACGACCCAGTCGATGGTCGATCCATCGGCCTTGGCGCGGGCCTTGCGTGCGTCCCAGATCAGCTCGGCATAAAAGCTGGGCCGGGTGACCTTGTAGGTGATCGGATCGACCTGGCCGATCAGATCGAAATCGACAAAGCTGTCGTTCATCGGCGTCACCAGCGTATCGGCGCGCTGCGCGGCCATCCGCGCAAACCGATCGTCGCGGCCCGGCGTGTCGATCACCAGAAAATCACTGTCGGCCGACAGTTCGTCGAGCTGATCGGTAAAGCGCGGCAGGCTGTCACCATCATGGGTTAAATGGCGTGGCATTGGCAGTTCACGGCCAATGCGCTTCATCGTTTCGGTGCGGTTGTCGAAATAGCGGCCCATTGTGCGTTGGCGATGATCAAGATCATATGCCGCCACCCGCGCCCCGCGTGCGGCCAGCGCAATCGCGACATGCACAGCGGTGGTCGATTTGCCCGTACCGCCCTTTTCATTGGCGAAGACGATAACGTGCGACTTTCCCGGCCCGGTAGACAACCCGCTCGCATCCTTTGTTAAAGTATTTGATGTGTTGATCGATTGCGCAGGCCCCCATAGAAGGCCCGCCCCGTCCATATCGAAGGCCATCCTTGCGTGCAAACCATCCGTCAGCTTGAATCCCTGCGTGAGACGATTGCTTCCCTGCGCGGCGGGGGCGCGCGCATTGCGCTGGTCCCAACGATGGGCGCGCTGCACGCCGGGCATATCGCGCTGATTGAGGCGGCCAAGCTGGTCGCTGACACTGTGGTCGCGTCCATCTTTGTCAATCCGCTGCAATTCGCGCCTGGCGAAGACCTTGCCCGCTATCCCCGGCGGGAACTGCAAGACGCCCGGATGTTGGCAGATGCCGGGTGCGCGCTGTTGTGGATGCCGGGGGTGGACGATATGTATCCGGCGGGTTTTGCGACCACCATCAGCGTTGGCGGGGTGAGTGAAGGGTTGGATGGTGCCGCCCGGCCCGGTCATTTCGACGGTGTGGCAACGGTGGTTGCCAAGCTGTTCAACCAGGTTGCCCCAAATGTCGCGCTGTTTGGCGAAAAGGATTTCCAGCAACTCGCCGTGATCCGCCGCATGGTGACCGATCTGAACCTGCCGATCGAGATTGTCGGCGTGCCCACCCAACGCGAGGATGACGGCCTGGCGCTGTCATCGCGCAACATTTATCTGGCACCCGAAGACCGGGCGCGGGCGATTGCCCTGCCGCGTGCGCTGGGCGTGGCGGCGCGAGTGATCAGCCAAGGTGGCGACGCCGCCGCCGCATTGGCAACCGCGCGTGACGCGTTGCTCGCTGGCGGGTTCGACAGCGTCGATTATGTCGAACTGGTCGATGCCGAGACGCTGGCACCCTTGCCGGATCCGGCCCGGCCCCGCCGCCTGCTGGCCGCAGCGCGGATCGCAGGCACTCGGCTGATCGACAATATCGCCGTGGATGCCCCGGTAACCCCTTGAAAATGCGTCCAAGAAAACAGGGTTAACGGCGTTAACCATTTGTTGACCGTGTTTGCCCAAAACCGGTGATGCCAAATGGGGCATCAAAGGGGTAGCTGACATGGGCAATAGCCTGAAGAGCGCAACGTTCCTGACCGAAAGCCGGATAGCCGATGCAGCGCGCGGGGATTACGCCGCCTGCTATGATCTGGGCATCGTTTATTCAACCGGCGCGGGCGGGGTGGGCATCGACCTGGTCGAGGCGCATAAATGGTTCAATCTGGCCGCCGTCGCGGGCAGTGAGGCAGCGCAGCAATGCCGCGCCGATATCGCCGAAGACATGACGGCCCGTGAAATCGCCGAGGCGCAGCGCGCCGCCCGCGCTTTCCTGCAGCTCACCAGCCGCCGCGCTGCCTGAATACCGCTCGCCGGGCTTGATTTACCCGGCCGCGAATACCGCATAAGCATCCTCCCGGATATTTCGGGAGCGTAACATGCATCTGATCATTACCGCGCTGACGGCTGCATCGCTCGCGATCCTGCTCGTCATGCTGGCGCTCAATACAATTCGCCTGCGCATGAAATATAGCGCGGCATTCGGCGATGGCGGGCATCAGGACCTTGTTTCCTCGATCCGCGCGCACGGCAATCTTTCCGAATATATGCCGATTGGCATCACGTTGATCGGCCTGCTCGAAGCGAGCGGCGTTAACTTCATGATTCTGGCCGGATTGGCGGCGGGGTTTGTCGGGTGCCGCCTGCTGAACGCCATCGGCCTGTTCAACCCGCCCGGCCCGCCGGGGCCCGCCCGCTCCATCGGCATTGTCGGCACGCTGCTGATCCTGCTGGGCATGGCGGTGTGGCTGGTGGTGACGGTGGTGGGGCCGGTGCGTGTGACGCTGGCGGGCTGATAGCGGCGCATGGCGCTGTCGTGAACCCGCACAGGTGCTCCACGAATCCCGACCATTGCCTTACGCCGATAGCCCCCTTCCCAACCGCTCTTCTGAAAGACAGGGGCTTCACGAAACGGCTCAGGCTTTCGTGGCGGCCTTTTGGTTCACGCGCTCCAGCCACCATCAATGTTATAGGTGGCGCCCGTCACAAACCCCGCATCGGGCGACGCCAGATACGCAACCAATGCCGCGACCTCTTCGACCGTGCCGTGTCGCGGGATCGCCAGCGGGGACCGATTGGCGTCGGCATTGGGGCCATTCGCCGGATTGCGATCGGTATCGATGGGGCCGGGCTGCACCAGGTTGGCGGTGATCCCCCGACTGCCCAGATCGCGCGCCAGACCGCGTGTCATCCCGCCAAGCGCTGATTTGCTGGCGGCATAGAGCGTACCGCCCGCACCGGGCATCCGATCTGCCACGATGCTGCCGATAGTGATGATTCGCCCGCCCGACGGCATCGCGGCCGAGGCGCGCTTCGCCGCCAGGAACGGTGCCCTGACATTGAGCGCGAAGATGCGGTCAAAGGCGTCGTCGGCATATTCGTCGAGCGGGCCGACAATGGCCATGCCAGCCACAGTGACCAAGATGTCGATCCGACCGAAATGCGCCACGGCGGCATCGATCGTGGTGTTGAGCGCCGTTAAATCGCTGATATCAGCTTGGATCAGCTGCACGGCTCTGCCCGTGTCGCGCAGGTCCATTGCCAGTGCTTCTGCCGCATCAGTGCGGCTGAGGTGGACGATCGCCAGCGATGCGCCGTCTGCCGCCATGCGTCGGCTGATCGCCGCACCGATTCCGCGGGTGCCACCAATCACCAGCGCGACCTTGCCGTCCAGCGTTCGCATTCAACCTTCTCCGGCGCAAATCATATCAGCAAATTCAAAGGGCTGACGATTCCCTTTTCAGGCCTGTGCCGCCTTCTTGGTGGTCACCTTTTTCACGCCAGCCTTTTTCGCAGGCGCTTTCTTTGCCGCCGCCTTTTTCGCCGCTGGCTTCTTGCCCTTCTTGGCAGGTGCCGCCGCCGCGCGGGCGTCGATCAGTTGGGCGGCTTCTTCCAGTGTCAGTGCGTCTTTCTCGATCGTCTTCGGGATGGTCGCGTTGGTGGTGCCGTCGGTGACATAGGGGCCATAGCGCCCTTCCATCAGCTTGATTTCCAGCTCGGTGCGCGGATGCAGCCCCAGCACCTTTAACGGTGCCTGTGCCCCCCGTTGCGGTCGCCCGCCGCCTGCTGCTGCCTCTGCCAGTTTCACCACAGCGGCGTTCATGCCGGTCTCAAACACCTCCGCGGTCGACGTCAGCCGGCCATATTTGCCGTTATGCGCCAGATAGGGGCCATACCGCCCGATTGACGCCGTGATCGGCTCACCGGTTTCGGGGTGCAGGCCGATCAAGCGGGGCAGGCTGATCAGTTTCAGCGCCCATTCCAGATCAAGCTCGCCCGGCAGATCCTTGGGGATCGATCCGCGCTTGGCTTCCTTGCCATCGCCCAATTGCACATAGGGGCCAAAGCGCCCGGAACGCCGCGACACTTCCAGCCCCGTCTCCGGATCGGTGCCGAGCACTTCTGGCCCGGTATCGTCGCCCTCACCGCCGCCCGGCTGGGCAAAGCGGCGGGTATATTTGCAATCGGGATAGTTGGAGCAGGCAACGAACGCGCCGAACTTGCCACCGCGCAGCGCCAGCCGCCCGACCTGGCAGTTGGGGCACAGTCGCGGGTCGCCGCCATCGGCCTTTACCGGGAACAGGTAAGGCTCCAGGAACACGTCAAGCTCAGCGGTGATTTCGGATGGTTTGAAGTCCATCACCTCAGTGGTGCGCGGTTTGAAATCCTTCCAGAACGCATCAAGCACCGCCTGCCACTGCGCCCGTCCACCCGATACCTCGTCAAGCTGGTCCTCAAGCCCGGCGGTGAAATCATAACCGACATAGCGTTCGAAAAACCGCTCAAGGAACGCCGTTACCAGCCGCCCGCTTTCTTCTGCAAAAAAGCGGTTCTTTTCCACCCGCACATAAGCGCGGTCTTTCAGCGTCTTGATGATCGACGCATAGGTGGAGGGGCGACCAATGCCGAGTTCCTCCAGCCGCTTGACGAGCGATGCTTCGGAGAAGCGCGGCGGCGGTTGGGTGAAATGCTGTTCGGCATCGACTGACTTTTTGGCGGGGGCATCGCCCTCGCGCAGGCGGGGCAGGCGGCGGGCTTCCTCGTCGGCGGTATCATCCGACCCTTCCTCGTACAGCGCCAGATAACCGGGGAACAGCACCACTTGCCCGGTCGCGCGCAGCCCGTGCTGGCCGCTGCCGTCGCTCAGCTCAATCGTGGTGCGCTCCATCCGCGCTGATGCCATCTGGCTGGCGAGCGCGCGCTTCCAGATCAGGTCATATAGCCGGGCATGGTCGCCCGATCCGGTCTTGTCCTTGCCAAAATCGGTGGGGCGGATCGCCTCATGCGCTTCCTGCGCGTTTTTCGCCTTGGATTGATATTGGCGGGGCTTGTCCGGCACATAGCTGGCGTCATAGCGGTTCGCGACCGCTGCCCGTGCGGCGGAAATGGCACTCGAATCCATTTGCACGCCGTCGGTACGCATATAGGTGATCGCGCCCTCTTCGTAGAGATTTTGCGCCACCCGCATCGTGTGATCAGCCGAAAAGCCCAGCTTGCGCGCGGCCTCCTGCTGCAGCGTTGATGTGGTGAACGGTGGCGGCGGGTTGCGCGTGGCGGGCTTGGTTTCCACGCTGGCGACCGAGAAACGCCCGGCCTCGACATCAGCCTTGGCGGCCAGCGCGTCGCCTTCCTCGCCGATCGTCAGCCGGTCGATCTTGTCGCCCCGCCACCGCGTCAGCCGCGCGGTGAACGGCGTGCCGTCATGCTCCATCTCGGCGGTGACGGACCAATATTCCTGGGGGCGGAACACATCGATTTCGCGCTCGCGCTCCACAATCA
>JBBSCC010000026.1:0-20719 GCA_038250735.1 Sphingomonadales bacterium
CGCAGCTTTGCCTTTTTCAGCGCCGCGAGTGTCATCGGATCGGGCAGCGGTCGCTGCGACTCGCTGTTAATGCGACGATCAAGTTGAGCGTGTTTTGCTTCAAGTGCCGAAAGATGAGCGCTATGCATGGCAGCGAACCTCCTTGCTTGATACTCGGCCAACGTTAGCCGATTGATGAGTAAATCACGCAAGCCCGGGCTTGTCTCCCCCCTTTTTGGTCGGTCGCGGTGAATGTACGTTTTTTGGCGACCATCAGCTTTGTCGATCCGTTTTGGCGCTCGCAGTTGCACCATGATTTGCTAGGGTGTGCCGCGAAGGGATTTGCCAAGGGGGCGGCAAGTCGCGCAAGGATAGCTGATGGACGAACGCCTGATCGCAAAGCGGATTGAATTGCTGCGGATTGAGCATCGTGACCTCGACGCAGCGATTGATGCCCTGCTGGAACACGGATCTGCCGATCAATTGCAGGTCGCCCGGCTAAAGAAGCGAAAACTGCGGCTGCGTGACGAGATTGCCTTTCTGGCTGACCAGCTTGTGCCCGATATCATCGCTTGAACGGTCCATGACTGGCGTGGTGGGCCGTAATGGGACGAATGGCGGCCAAGTTGATTATTTCCGGGATTTTATGGCCGCCCAATTTCTGGCAACAATTGTTTTGTTAGGGGAAAAGTAATCGCAACGCAGGTTCATCGTCGGCTGATCGACTCGCTTTATGGCGAATCGATGCTGCTTGCCGATGAAGCGCGCAGTTATTTTGACGATGGCGGACGGGCTGAGCGCGAGGCGCTGGATCCGATGGCGCGCGTATCATTCTCGTGCGAATCGTTGAAAGTGACGACGCGGTTGATGCACGTCATCGCCTGGCTGCTGACCCAAAAGGCGATTGATGCGGGCGAATTGACCCGGCGTGATGCGCTTGATCCATCGCGGCGGCTGGGCGCACCCCCGGTTACCGATACGGTTTCGCTGGCGGCGATGCCTGAACAGGCCCGGCAACTGATCGAAGAAAGCATCGAACTATTCCGGCGCACCGCGCGGCTTGATGATCTTCAGGCAGAGGAAACGCCGAACATTAGCCCGGCGCTGTCCATGCTTCAACGGCTCGAAAGCGCGTTTTAGGCGGTTGCCGCTACGCTGACCGCATTCAGATGGGCATAGGCTGCGCGATATTCGCTTTCCAGCCGGTCGACCCGCGCCGCAACACTTTCAACCGCGGTGACAACGCCGATGCCCTGGCCCGAGCCCCAGATGTCGCGCCACGCCTTTGCCTTTGATCCATTGTCGCCGCCAAAGTTCATCGTTTTCAGATCGCCTTCGGGCAGATTGTCAGGATCCAGGCCCGCCGCCTCAATCGATCCGCGCAGATAGTTGCCGTGCACGCCGGTAAACAGGTTCGAATAGACGATGTCGGATGCTTTGCTGTCGACGATCGACTGTTTGTACGCGGCATCAGCATTGGCCTCGTCGGTCGCGATGAACGCAGAACCGATATAGGCGAGATCAGCGCCCATAGCCTGTGCCGCCAGCACGGCATTGCCGTTGGCAATCGAGCCAGACAGCGCCAATGGCCCATCAAACCACTGCCGAATCTCTTGAATCAGTGCAAAGGGCGAGAGCCGACCGGCATGGCCACCGGCACCCGCCGCCACCGCGATCAAGCCATCAGCGCCTTTTTCAATCGCCTTGCGGGCAAAGCGATCATCGATAATGTCGTGCAGCGTGATGCCGCCCCAGCCGTGGACGGCTGCGTTCAAATCCTCACGCGCGCCAAGCGAGGTAATGGTGATGGGCACCTGCCATTTAGCGCAGGTCGCCAGATCAGCCTCAAGCCGATCATTTGACCGGTGGACGATCTGGTTAACCGCATAGGGCGCGGCCGGGCGATCAGGATTGTCGCGATTCCATGCCGAAAGCTCTTCGGTAATCCGGTGCAGCCATTCATCCAGCAGCCCTTGTGGCCGGGCGTTAAGCGCCGGGAATGAACCGACAATGCCTGCCTTGCACTGGGCAATGACCAGATCAGGACCGGAGATGATGAAGAGCGGGGACCCGATAACGGGCAGCCGCAGGCGATCAAAAAGGGCAGGGAGGCTCATTCCCATTTCATAGCGCAACTGATTTTCCTGTCCAGCGTGCGGCAATTGCATCGCGGATTGAAAAGTTTAGGGTCCCCCGAAACATGTTCCCGGAGTTTTTGCTATGAAGTTTTCTGCCGCCGCAACGTTATCGCTTGGCCTGATGATGGGCGTTTCGACGCCAGCGCTCGCGAGCGGCCAGTTACCCAAAACGGTCGCCCCGGTGCTGTATACGATCACCATTGAGCCAAATGCGGCGGCGAAAACCTTTATCGGCACCGAAAGAGTGACGTTGCTGGTAAAGGAGCCCACCAGCACAATCCGACTGAATGCAGCCGACCTGGCAATCAGCGAGGTGACTTTTGATGGCAAGAAGGTGCCATTCACGCTGGCAGCAGAAACCCAGGAACTGTCCGTTGCGCTGCCAACCGCTGCAAAGCCCGGCAAGCATAAAATGACCTTTGCCTGGACCGGTAAAATCAGCGACGCCGCGTCTGGCCTATTTGCGATTGACTATAAAAACCCAGACGGCAGCCCCGCGCGGATGCTCGCGACGCAGTTTGAAGCGCCCGATGCGCGCCGCTTTGCGCCAATGTGGGATGAGCCGTCGTTTAAAGCTCGGTTCCGGTTGACGGCTGTTGCGCCTGCCAACGAACTGGCCTTTTCAAACATGCGCGCAAAGATGTCGACGCGTAAGGATGGCAAGAAGATATTCCGGTTCGATCAAACCCCGGTCATGTCGAGCTATTTGCTTTTTCTGGGCATGGGCGATGTTGAACGCAAGACGGTGATGGCCGGCAAGACCGAGATTGGCGTCATCACGCGGCGCGGCGTGGTTGATCAGGGTGATTACGCACTGGCATCGGCAAAACGGCTGCTGACCTATTATAATGATTATTTTGGTCAGCCTTATCCGCTGCCCAAGCTGGATATGATCGCCGGCCCAGGCTCCAGCCAGTTTTTCGGCGCGATGGAAAATTGGGGCGCAATCTTTTACTTCGAGCCCACGCTGTTGTTCGACCCTGCCCGCGCAACCCAAAGCGGGCGGGAGCGCATTTTCGTCGTCGTCGCGCATGAAATGGCGCACCAATGGTTCGGCGATCTGGTGACGATGGACTGGTGGGACGACCTGTGGCTGAACGAAGGCTTTGCCTCATGGATGGAAAACAAGGCCAGCAACGATCTGAACCCCGACTGGTTTGCCAACGCGAGTGCCGTTGCAAAGGACCGTGAGGGCGCGATTGGCCTTGATGCGACAGCCGCCACCCATCCCATCATCCGCAAGGTCGCCACGGTCGAGGAGATTGGCGAGGCATTCGATTCGATTACCTATCAAAAGGGCCAGGCCGTCATCGGCATGATTGAATCGACGCTCGGCGCCGACGCGTTTCGCGCGGGCATCCGCAACTATATGGCGAAGTATAAATACAAGAACACGCAAACCGATCAGCTTTGGGCCGAGCTCGAAAAGGCATCGGGCAAGCCTGTAGTCGACAGCGCCCATGATTTTACGCTGCAGGGCGGTGTGCCGCTGATCAACCTGGTTGGCGCGACGTGCTCGGCGGGGCAGACTCAGGTGTTGATGTCTCAGGGCCGCTATGGCCTGGATGCGCCGTCAAAGGTTGCGCAAACATGGCGCGTCCCGTTGACCTTGAGCGTGGTTGGCGGGCCGGTTTCCAGCACCATTGTATCGGGTGCGGCCCCCACCGCAGTGAATGTGCAGGGGTGTGGCACGATCGTGCTGAACCGCGACAAGGGCAGCTATCTGCGCGCGCGTTATGATGATGTTGGCCACGCCGCGATCGTCAAGGATTTCACCAAGCTGGAGCTGACCGACCGACTGGGCACGCTGGGCGATGATTTTGCGCTGGCGCTGAGTGGTGATCAGGGACTTGATCGGTACTTGCGGCTTGTCGGCGAGGTAAAGTCAGATGCCAATGCGCTGGAATTGGCAACCGTCTCCGATCAGCTCGGCACCATCATTGGGATTGTAGAGGGGACGGCGCTTGAGGCGGGGGCACGTGCAAAAACCGTCGTTTTCCTTGCTCCCGTCATGACGCGCGTCGGCTTTGAAGCGCAAACCGGCGAATCGCCGCTGATCACCAACCTGCGTGAAAATGTCGTGCGGCGTCTGGGCGTTAATGGTGATGCGACCGTTGCCGCAGCGGCGAGAAGCTATGTTGCCGCGCTGGCAACAGACGGAAAGGCTATCCCACCTGCCATCCGCAGCCCGATTTTGGCGACCTATGCCGTCAACGCGACCCCTGCCGAGTGGGACGTGCTGTTGAAGCTGACGCGCGAGGCGACCAATCCGGTCGTGCGCAATGGCTATGTCCAGTTGCTGGGATCATCACGCGATATGGAATTGGCCAAGCGCGGGCTTGAGCTGCTGAAGGGCAGTGAGCTGACAGCGCCGCAAAAATCGAGCTTGCTGCGCGCCATTTCCGGCCGCCATGCTGATCTGGCGTTTGATTTCGCGGTGGCCAACCCCGATCTGATCAACGGCTTCCTTGAGGCAAGCACACGTTCCGGCTTTATCCCAAGCCTTGGCGCGGGCTCCACCGATCCCGCGATGCCGGCAAAGATCATGGCCTATGCGGAAAAGAACCTGCCTGCGGCATCACGCGGCGGCGCAAAGCGCACGGTGGCGTTGATGGCTGTCCGCCAGCAGCTCGTGGATCGCACCCGCCCGGCGATTGAAGCGTGGGTGAAATAGGCGCGCGCGGTTCACCTCAATTCGGGGCGGCTTAAACCGTTGCCGTCCGCAAATGTGTTTCCTGCAAGCTGCGCCGGTGATTCAGCGTTGCGCAAGGACCATGTGAGATATTGGATGTCGCGCCTTCAGGCCGATGCTTCTGCCACTGGTCCATTCCGCGCGACCATAAATTGGCAGCATATCTTGCGCTTTGACGACGATGTGTTGGCCAGGCATCAGGCCGGGAGTGGTATCGAGCAACATCCCTGCGGACGATAGGTTGCGAACGGTTGCCGCAAGCGGCGGGGCACCGGCGACAATCCGCACGCTTGCGTCATACCGGATGTGCATTCCGGGGGAGTGCTGGCCCGCGTCGGCGGCGCCATCGCTGTCGCCAAAATCATGGCCAAAGATGGCATCGGCATTGGGCAGATCCAGTGCAAATCGCCGATCCTGCGTCCATTTTACGATGCCCAGATGATAATATTGTTCATCGATCGTCACGTGCAGGGCCTGCCCGACCGCCAGATCGACCTGGGTCTCGCCCATCAAGGCCACCAACCCATCCGCTGATAAATCCCGGATCTGCGCACCACAAAAAAGATCGATGGGGTAAATTGATGCACCAATGAATACCGGGGTGCGGGGCGCGCGCGGCAGGGCGATGCCGTCTGGCGGCACGCTATTGCTTGTTGCCGGGCTCGTCCCAGGCAGCAAAAATTCGGAAATCCGTTCCAACAGCATTTCATGTCACCCCATGAGAGCGTGAAGGCTTCAGGGTAGACTGAATTCGTTAAGGCGGCGTGAGTTGGCCGAGCGACCGAGTTGGCCACACCTATGTTGGTGTGATCACCGTAGTTCGCAAACGGAGCAGGGGGAGGGGGTGCGTCAATCGACGCGGGTCAGCCCCTTGGCATAGGCACGGCTTTTGTCGACATAATGATCGGCAGAGGCCTGCAGCATTGCCACTGCCGCATCATCCAGCTGGCGGACTGCGCGCGCCGGGCTGCCGACGATCAGGCTGCCGGGCGGGAAGGTTTTGCCTTCCGTCACCAACGCGCCCGCGCCAACAATGCAGCCATCGCCAATCACGGCGCGGTTCAGCACAATTGCGCCCATGCCAATCAGCACGCCGTCGCCGATCGTACAGCCGTGCAGAATCGCGTGATGGCCTATGGTGCAATTGGTGCCGATGGTCAGCGGCGCACCGTAATCGGAATGGAGCATCGCCGATTCCTGAATGTTACTGCGCGCACCGATGATCATCGGGGTATTATCCCCCCTGATCACCGCGCCGAACCATACGCTGGAATCGGCACCCAGATGAACATCGCCGACCACATCGGCACTGGGCGCAACCCAGGCCCCTGCCGGATCGACAACCGGGCGCTTGCCCTCAATTTCGTACAGCGGCATCGTGATCTCCTGTAGCGCGCGGTGCGCTGGGGTGTGGCAATGTCAGGCGGCGGGCGCAAGCGGGTGACGCATGGCAACCGCTGGGTGAGGATAAACAAATGCGCGTGGGATCGCTGAAGTTAAAGGCCCAGCTATATTGCGGCGATGAAGCGGCAATGGGCCCCGGCAAGGCCGATTTGCTGGAGGCGATCGAGCAATCCGGATCAATTTCGGCTGCTGGACGAGCGCTGGGGATGAGCTATCGCCGGGCATGGTTGCTCGTGGACAGCATGAATCGCTGTTTTCGTGACAAGCTGGTTGAAACAACGGCGGGCGGCGGGCAAGGGCGCGGCGCGCGGGTGACAGAGGCAGGCCGCGACGTGCTGAGCCGATACCGCGCACTTGAGGCCCGGCTGGCCGGTGCCGCAGCGGATGATCTTGCCGGGCTGGAAGCGATGCTGCGCGTGGTGCCAATGGCCTGATCGAACATCGCTTGCAGACCAGCATTCCCGCCGCCACACTGGCCCCAACACGCATTTGGGGAAAATCAGCCATGGCCAGATATACATTATTTTTAGCGGCGTTATCGCTGGTTGCCCCGATCGCCCTTATAGCCGCGCCGTCGCCTGCCGCTGGCCCAAAGCAAGGTACCGCACTGGAAGCCGCATTTGATGCGCAGATCAGCGCGAAGGATCAGCTTGAATGGCTGAAGCGGATGTCGGCGGAACCAAACCATGTCGGCGCCCCGCATAACAAGGCCAATGCAGAAGCGACGCTGGCGCTGTTCAAGGCATGGGGCTGGGATGCGAAGATTGAGCGCTTCGATGTTCTGTACCCCACGCCGTTATCAACGGTGCTTGAAATGATTACCCCCGAAAAAACGACTTTGGGCGGGCAGGAACCGACCATCCCGCAAGACAGCAGCTCAGCGGTGCTTGCCAATGCTCTGCCGCCCTATGTCGCATTCCAGGGGGACGGCGATGTCACCGCCGATCTGGTTTATGTGAATTTTGGTCTGCCTGCGGATTATGAGGCGTTGGCCCGACGCGGCATTAGCGTGAAGGGCAAGATCGTGATTGCGCGCTACGGCGGCGGCTGGCGCGGCCTGAAGCCGAAGCTGGCGCAGGAACAGGGTGCAATTGGCTGCCTGATCTATTCTGATCCGGCCCAGGACGGCTTTGCCGTTGGTGATCCCTATCCCAAGGGAGGCACACGCCCGCCAACCGGGGTGCAACGCGGATCAGTAGTTGATCTGGTCGTCGCACCCGGCGATCCGCTGACCCCCGGCATCGGCGCGACTGAGGGTGCCCCCCGGCTGACGCGGGAGGCGGCGACCACAATCATGAAAATCCCGACATTGCCGATTTCATATGGCGATGCGACCAAATTGCTCGGCCAGATTGGCGGGCGTTTGGCGCCTGCCAGCTTTAGGGGCGCTTTACCGCTTACCTATCATCTTGGTGGTGACGGCGCTGTGAAAGTGCATTTGCTCGTCAAATCAGAATGGACGCAAAAGCCGATCTACAATGTCATTGCAACGCTGAAAGGCGCGAAACACCCCGATCAGTGGATAGTGCGCGGCAATCATCACGATGGCTGGGTGTTTGGCGCGCAGGACCCGCTGTCGGGCAATGTCGCTATGATGTCGGAAGCAAAGGCAATGGGTGCGCTGCTCAAGACCGGGTGGCGGCCCGATCGCACGATCATTTATGCAAGCTGGGATGCCGAGGAGCCCGGGTTGATCGGCTCGACTGAATGGGTTGAGGCCCATGCCGACGAATTAAAGGCCAAGGCCCTGATTTACATCAATACCGATGGCAATGGCCGCGGGTTTTTGTCGGCGCAGGGCAGCCATGATTATCAGCATATGGTGAGCGAAGCGGCGCGCACCGTGATTGACCCGCAGACCGGGAAGAGTGTTCTGGAACGCCTGCAAAAGGGCATTCAGGCGGATGCTTTTGCCGGCGGATCATTTCCGGCTGAATTGCTGGCGGGGGCGGAGGCGGGCGGCGACCTGCGGATGGGGCCGCTTGGATCGGGTTCAGATTATTCGGGCTTTCTGCAGCATCTGGGGCTGCCCGCGCTGAACATCGGTTTTGGCGGGGAGGATCAGAGTGACGGCGTCTATCACTCGATTTATGATAGCTACCACCACTATACGACCTTTGACGATCCGGGCCTGGTTTACGGCACGGTGCTGTCAAAAACTGTCGGTAGGTTGGTGCTGCGGATGGCGGATGCAGACACACCACCGCAGCGTTTCAGTGATTTTGCGACGACCGTGGCGGGATATCTGGCTGAGGTGAAAAAGCTGGCCGCAGACCGGCGGGCGAGCGATGAAAAGCGGCAGAAGCTGACCGAGGCAGGCGCGTTTGCACTGGCGAGCGATCCGCTCGATCCGGTTGCTGCGCCCCCGGCCGTGGAACCAACGCCGCATATCGAACTCGCCGTGCTGGAGGATGCGGTTGACCGGCTGGGGATCAGCGCGGCTGCGTATGACAAGGCCTATGCCGCCAACGGCGCGAGCCTTGCCCCCGCAGCACGGGAGAAATTGAACGCGCTGCTCGCCACGATTGACCAATTGCTGATTGATGGTCGCGGGCTGCCGGGCCGACCCTGGTTCCAGAATTTGATCTACGCGCCGGGCAAGTTCACCGGCTATGGTGCCAAAACACTGCCCGGCGTGCGTGAAGCGATTGAGGAACGGCGCTTTGCCGATGCGGCGGAATATGCCCGGCGCACGGCCAGTGTGATCAACGCTTATGCCGCGAGGCTCGATCAGGCACGGGCTGTGCTGCAATAGCGGTGCAGCGCCGGCGAGTTACTTTGGTTGCATCTGCATAGGCGGCATAGGCGGCATCGGCGGCGTTCCCGCTCTACCGCCAGCACCAAGGCGGGCCTGCAGCGCGCCCTGGCAGCTTGGCGACAATTTGGCGCGATTCTCGCGGATGCACGGGCCAAGCTTGCCATCGCCCGGCGTCATCCCCGAGCAAAGCGTTTGAAAATCGGCCTGGCACGCTTGCATCATCGCCCCGCGATTGGCGGAAAAACCCGGCCGTATGAGCGGGGTGGTGGCAGCGGGCGCCGCCGCCGGTGCTGTCGTGGCGGCAGGGCTGACCGGGGTCGTGACGTTCTGTGCCAAGGCGACACCGCCGAGCATGGCAGCGGCGGCGATCGATATCATCATACGCATCGGATACTCCTTTGAAGTCGCAGGCACAGATCAGGCCCCTGACCCTATAACCCGGCCAAGCGCAAAACCCTTCGCGCGCCATGCGTAGGGGCTTTTGTTTGGGCAAAGCATCACGCTAAGGATGGGTAGCGCGTATGCGCCTTTTGGGGGAATTGGCATGCCGGGTGGCTTGGTCGCGTTGCTGGACGATATTGCGGCAATCGCAAAAATGGCGGCTGCCTCTGTCGATGATGTCGCCGCCGCGGCAGGCAAGGCCGGTGTAAAGGCCGCTGGCGTCGTGATTGACGATACCGCCGTTACGCCCAGCTATGTCGTGGGTCTTACGCCGGACCGTGAGTTGCCAATCATCGCCAAGATCGCCTGGGGATCAGTGAAGAACAAGCTGATCATCCTGCTCCCAGCCGCGCTCGCGCTCAGCTATTTCGCGCCATGGGCGATTACACCAATTCTGATGATCGGCGGGGCCTATCTTTGTTATGAAGGCGGCGAGAAAATCATCGCTGCGCTGACCGGCGTGAACCACGGGGAAGAGGCGACCGGCATCACCGATCCGCGCGAGCTTGAGCATCGCCAGGTCAGCGGCGCGATCCGCACCGATCTGATCCTGTCAGGGGAGATCATGGCGATCTCGCTGGCCGGATTGCCGCCGATGGGGATGGCCAACCAGGCAGCAGTGCTCGCGCTGGTCGGGGTGGGCATTACGGTGGCGGTTTACGGCGTCGTCGCGTTGATCGTGAAAATGGATGACATCGGGCTGAACCTGTCCCGCCGAAAGCCGCAGTCGGTGCGGTCATTCGGGCGCGGTCTGGTGCTGGCGATGCCGATGTTGTTGAGCGCGCTGGCGACGATCGGCACGGCGGCGATGCTGTGGGTTGGCGGCGGGATCATCGTTCACGGGCTGGAAGTGTTTCACCTCGATACCATTCCGCACCTTATCGACGACACTGCCCACCACGCCGCAGAGGCCGTGCCGATGATCGGACCGGTACTCGAATGGCTGATCGGCGCGGTGGGATCGGCGATTGTCGGGTTGGTAATCGGCGGGGCAATCGTGGGGGTGTTGCACCTGATCCCCCACAAGAAAGCCGCCGCCGCGCATTAATCACACGCCGCTGGTTACGGCCCCCTGCGATGCTGATCCGACCAGCCGTGCATATTTGGCAAAGGCACCCGTAACGATCCGCACCGGCGGTGAAGCAGGCGTGCGCGAATCAAGATCGGCGTCGGTAGAAATTGTGCGCCCCTCGACATCAATCACGATCCGGTCACCCGTGCGCAGTCGCCCGATTGGCCCACCGCGCGCCATTTCCGGCGAGATATGTCCGACCATGAAGCCATAGGTTGCGCCAGAAAACCGCCCATCGGTGACGAGGGCCACGCTGTCGCCAAGCCCGCGCCCTTGAATCGCTGCCGTCACGCCTAGCATTTCGCGCATGCCTGGTCCGCCAACCGGGCCTTCACCACGGATGACGACGACATCGCCCGGCTCAATCTCGCCGGCAGCAACGGCGGCAAAAGCGGCCTCCTCGCCATCATAGACCTTGGCGGGCCCGTCATGGCTCAACCGTTCATGCCCCGCGAGTTTCACCACACAGCCTTCGGGCGCGATATTGCCATAGAGAATGCCATAGCCGCCGCGCGGTTTCAGGGGATGGTCGGCGGTCAGGATGACTTCCTGACCCGGCGTTTCGGGGGCGTCGCGGAAATGGTCGAACAGGCTTTTGCCGGTTACCGTCGGGGTGTCGGTGATCAGCCCGGCCTCCATCAGCCGCCGGCCGAGCAGCGCGGTGCCCCCAGCCGCCGACATATCAGGTGCCATAAAGCGCCCGCCAGGCTTCAGATCAGCGATCACCGGCGTGGAGCGGGATATGTCGTCGAACAGATCAATCGCGAAATCGCTTTCGGGGATTCCTGCCTCGCGCGCGATTGCCAGCAAGTGGAGCACCAGATTGGTGGAGCCAGCGGTGGCTGTGCCGGCGACGATGGCGTTTTTCAGGCTGGCCGGGGTGATCAGGCTGCGCGCGTTGCGGCCCGCCGCGACCGCATCCATTAGCACGCGCCCGGCCTCTCGCGCCGCTCCAGCCTTGTCGGGGTGGATGGCGGGGATATCGTTCAGGCCAATCGGGGAAAAGCCCAGAAAGCTCAATGCCAATGCCATGGTGTTGGCAGTGAACTGCCCGCCGCAAGCGCCCGCACCGGGGCAGGCGGCTTTCTCAACCGCAAGCAGTTCGGCGTCGTTGACCGTGCCCGCGCCGTGCCCGCCAACCGCTTCAAACACGTCCTGAATTGTCAGCGCCTTGCTGCCCAGCTTGCCGGGCATGATGGAGCCACCATACAAAATGACCGACGGCAGATCGAGCCGCGCGGCGGCCATCGCCGCACCGGGAATGGTCTTGTCGCAGCCAACCAGAAACAGCACGGCATCCAGCATATGCCCGCTGACCGCGAGTTCGGCTGAATCGGCGATGCATTCCCGGCTCATCAGCGATGCGCGCATGCCCGGCGTGCCCATCGCAATGCCATCAGTCACCACGATGGTGTTGAAATCCACCGGCGTGCCGCCTGCGGCGATGATTCCGGCGCGGGCGTGATCCGCCAGCTCGCGCAAATGCATGTTGCATGGTGTTACCGTCGACCATGTGTTGACGATGGCCACCATCGGCTTCGCCATCGCGGCATCGTCGATCCCTGCCGCGCGCAGCATCGCGCGGGCAGGTGCGCGCGCTGCGCCCTCCAGCAGTTGGCGGGAGGGGCGGGCAGGCGGGGTGGGCACGGAATCAGACATTGTATCGCTTTCACGGGTGGGGCAGGGGGACCGCATTGAGTGGCTTGAGACGAAATTTTCCATCGCACCAACCGGCATCTTGCGCAATATTCAGCGCGTTCGATCGAAAGGAATACCATCAAAATGGACGCAGGCCCCGCCAGCCCAGGCGGATCGACCCGGATCGCGGTGCTGCCCGGCGACGGCATAGGCCCCGAAGTGACGCGGCAAGCCATTGAATGTCTTGCGATTTTGTCCGATGCGTTTGGCCTTGGGTTGAGCTTTGCCGAGTATGATTTTGGCGGGGTGGCGATTGATGCGCATGGCGACCCGTTGCCCGCTGCAACGCTGGAGGCGGCGCGGACTGCGGATGCGATTTTGATGGGCGCGATTGGTGGGCCGAAATGGGCTGGGCTGGCCCAGACCCCGGAAACAGGGCTGCTGCGGCTGCGTAAGGAGCTGGGATTGTTCGCCAATTTACGGCCCGCACGGATGATTCCCGGCATGGAGGATCTGTCGCCGCTCAAGGCCGATCTGGTAACAGGAATCGACATTTTGGTGGTGCGAGAGCTGACAGGTGGGCTGTATTTTGGCGCAAAAGTGCTGGAAAATGACCATGCAAGCGACGTTTGCGCCTATTCTCGCGCGGAAATCGAACGAATTGCCCATATTTCGTTCGATTTGGCGCGGAATCGTTCGGGTCGGGTGACGTCGGTGGATAAGGCCAATGTGCTGGCATCATCAAAGCTGTGGCGACGCGTGGTGATTGAAGTGGCGGCGGGATACCCCGATGTCGCGCTCGACCATTTGTATGTCGATGCTGCCGCGATGGAGCTGATCAAGAACCCCCGGCGGTTCGACGTGATCCTGACCGAAAACCTGTTCGGCGATATCCTGTCGGATGAATTGTCGGTGATCCCCGGCTCGATTGGCCTGCTCGGGTCGGCGAGCACGGGCAGCGGCAGCGGGGGGTTGTTTGAACCGATCCACGGATCGGCCCCAGACATCGCCGGGCAAGACCGCGCCAACCCGGCCGGTATGATGGAAAGTGCAGCGATGATGCTGGATATGCTGGGTCACGCAGCGGCCGCGGAAATTCTGCGTGCGGCAGTACGCGCTACCCTGCTTGAAGGGATTCGTACCGCCGATTTGGGCGGGACTGCCCGGTGCAGCGAATTTGGTGATGCGGTGCGCACGCGCATGAAAATAGCGGTGCAGGTGGCGGCATGAGCAGCAATCCCCGTACCCTGTACGAAAAAATCTGGGACGCGCATGTTGTCGAACGGCGCGGCGATGGCACTTGCCTGATCTATATCGATCGGCATCTGGTGCATGAGGTAACCTCTCCCCAGGCGTTTGAAGGGCTGCGGATGGCGGGCAGGCGAGTGCGCAGGCCTGATCTAACGCTGGCGGTGCCGGACCATAATGTGCCTACCACCGCGCGCATTGATGCAGGCGGCAAGCGCATCCCGATTGCTGACCCCGCCAGTGCCGCGCAGCTCGCCGCGCTGGAAACCAATGTCGCCGATTTCGGCATCCCCTATTTCACCGCGACGGCGGCGGAGCAGGGGATTGTCCATGTTGTCGGCCCCGAACAAGGGTTCACCTTGCCCGGCACGACGTTGGTGTGCGGCGACAGCCATACAGCCGCGCACGGCGCGCTGGGCGCGCTCGCATTCGGCATTGGCACGAGCGAGGTTGAACATGTGCTCGCGACGCAAACATTGCAGCTAACACCTTCAAAAACGATGGAAGTACGGGTTGACGGGACCCTCGGCCCCGGCGTTACCGCCAAGGATTTGATCCTGACGATCATCGGCACCATCGGCGCGGCGGGCGGCGCTGGCTATGTGATCGAATATCGCGGCACCACGTTTGAGGCGATGAGCATCGAGGCGCGGTTGACGGTGTGCAACATGTCGATTGAGGCGGGTGCCCGGTCTGGCCTGATCGCGCCCGACGAAACGACCTTCGCCTATCTCGCCGGGCGCCCCATGGCCCCGACGGGGGCGGATTGGGATCAGATGGTGGCGTATTGGCGCACCCTGCGCACTGATACCGGCGCGCGGTTTGATAAAAGCATCACGATTGATGCGGCAACGATTGCGCCCAGCATCACCTGGGGCACCAGCCCTGACGATGTGGTCGCGGTGGGTGGCGTGGTGCCAGACCCGGAAAGCTTTACCGATCCCGCGAAGCGCGCCGCCGCCACCAAGGCGCTCGATTATATGGGCTTAACCGCTGGCACGGCGATGACGGACATTGCGGTCGAACATATCTTCATCGGCAGTTGCACCAACAGCCGGATTGAAGACCTGCGCGCCGCCGCCGCTGTGTTGCGCGGTCGCCATGTCCATCCGCGTATCCGCCAGGCGCTGGTGGTGCCGGGGTCGGGGCTGGTGAAGCGCCAGGCCGAGGCCGAAGGGCTCGACCGTATCTTCATCGACGCGGGGTTTGATTGGCGCGAGCCGGGCTGTTCGATGTGCCTGGGCATGAACCCGGACAAGGTGCCGCCGGGCGAACGCTGCGCCTCCACCTCCAACCGTAATTTCATGGGGCGGCAGGGGCCGGGCGCGCGCACGCATCTGGTGTCCCCCGCCATGGCGGCAGCGGCGGCGATCAACGGTCACCTTAGTGACGTGCGGGAGATGATGGCATGACGCCGGTGGAGCGCGTGGAGGGCAGGGCGATTCCGCTTGGCCTCGCCAACATCGATACCGATGTGATTATCGCAGCCGAGCATCTGAAAACGATCACGCGAGCTGGGCTGGGCGATCACGCGCTTGCGTCGCTGCGCAAGGTGCTGGGCAATGTGATTGACGATCCGGCGCATCAGGGTGCGACGATATTGATCGCGGGTGCCAATTTCGGCTGCGGATCAAGCCGCGAACACGCGGTATGGGCGCTGATGGATCGCGGGATTACCGCGGTCATCGCACCGTCCTTTTCCGACATTTTTGCCGGAAACGCCTTCAAGAACGGCATGGTGACGGTGGTCCTGCCGCAAGAATCGATCGACCGGTTGATGGCGGTTGCGGCGACCGATCCGATCACTGTCGATCTGGCGACGATGACGGTGACGACGCCGTTTCAGGATCGCTTCGTGTTTGAACTGGATGCGTTCCGCCGCGATTGCCTGCTCCACGGCACCGACGAAATCGCGCTGACGCTGGCGAGCGATGCGGCGATTGCCGCATATGAGGCGACGGCGGTGATGGCGCGGGCGGGATAGAGGTGACTTCGGTTGAGTTAAGTTAAGTAAAATCGCCTCTAACAGGGGCGCTGCGTTAGGTCTCAGAATCATAAAAAGCGGCCCGGCGGAAAGCGCCCCAGTTGCAGAGGTTTGACACAATCCGCTAGTCTATCTCTAGACTAAAGGGCTGCATATCATGCGATGGCTGGCGTCACTGATTACGATTGCGATACTCATTGAGGGCTGCTCACCAACGCAGACGGCGTTTCGATCCCTCCAAATATGCGTTGTTGACCAGCGTGGGGTCGCCATACTCAAAGGCTTGATGCGCGAGGCGGCAGCGTTCGAACGCCTTCAATTCATTGACAATAGTGCTCGGCAGGGCAGGGACCTAAAATACATCGGAGCTGACGGGCTGCTTAAACGAGACGCATCTCTCGCCATCGATATTCATATCGAAGGGAACGGCGGTATGGGTGTGACCGCAGGCAACTTGGGCTTGCCTGCTTACCAAGTTGCCATTGGCTTCACGGAAGGGGCTGACCCGGCCAAGGCGCACCGGCTCGCCGCTCGACTGATCCAAGTATTGGCAAAGCAATGGCAAGTTGAAACAATTTCCGTGCATAAGGGTGCCATGCCGATGAAAAGCTGCGGAGGCTAACGACCTCTAACCACCCAATCTCGGCCGTTGGGCGCGTGCGCCCATAATGGTCGTTTATGGGTTCACGACTTCGTTTTCCCCAACGGCCAAGCCCAGCTTTTTTGTGCTCCCGCGAAGGCGGGAGCCCAGTCTGGGCCCCCGCCTTCGCGGGGGAACAGTTTGCGGGGTGCGGGGGGATGCGGGTGAACTTGTCCGCTTGCTTGGCCGACGGAGATGACTGCCAGCCAGTATTCGCAGGGTCGCGGCGTTACACGTAACGGCGCTTGCGCCGCCCTATCCGCCGCCGATGCTGCTTACGGCTGTTGTTCCAGCAGGCGGCGGGGGGCGATCAGGGTCCAGCTGTTGGTGATGCGGTGGGCCACGCGGTCCCAATCAACCGCCGGGCCGTCAAGGCGCATGGCGATCCAGCCGGATGGGCCGAGATAGGGCGGGGCGTAATAAAAATCCGGATCGCTTTCGATCAGCATTGCCTGTTCATCGAGGCCGGATGTTTTGACGATGGCAATCGTCTCCCCGTCGCCGTGATGGTTATGCCAGAAATAGGCGAAAAACTTGCCCTTCACGATGAAAAAGCCCGGCGATCCGTGCGACAGCCGCTCGTCCGCGTCCGGCAGCGCCAGGCAGATCGTGCGCACTCGCGCCAGCTCTATCGAGGGATCAGGGCTCATCGTGCGGCAAAGGATGACAGAATTTTGGGGTAAAGACGATGCTCGGCAATCAGCACACGCGCGGCGAGCGTGTCGGCAGTGTCGCCGGGCAAAATCGCGACCTCGGCCTGGCCCAGCACCGCGCCGCCATCAAGCTCCTCCGTCACGATATGGACCGAGCATCCCGCGACGGCGTCGCCCGCCGCAATCGCGCGGGCGTGGGTGTCCAGCCCCTTGTACTTGGGCAGCAGCGAAGGGTGAATGTTGATGATCCGTCCCGGCCAGCGCGCGACGAATTCATCCGACAGCAGCCGCATATAGCCCGCCAACGCGATGATATCGACGCTGGCATCGCGCAATGCAGCATCCAGTGCGGCTTCATAAGCGGGCTTACCGATGCCCTTTGGGGCGAGTGCCCAACAGGCGATGCCCTGTTCGCCTGCCCAGGCGAGGCCGGGGGCGTCCGGCTTGTCAGATGCCACGACAACCACGGCATAGGGGCAATCATCGGCGCGCGATGCCGCCACCAGCGCCATCATGTTCGATCCGCGCCCGGAGAGGAGGATCGCGACCCTGGTTTTCGCTGCGCTCATTTATCGCAACGCCCCGCCGGGGAAGCGCGGGGGAAGATCAGCCATGATGCGTGGCAGACCAGTCGCTGCGCGAACCCCAGCAATCGTCCGGGCCGCGCACGGTGCAGCCGCGTTCACCGGCGATAATCTCACCGATTGTGAAGACGGTTTCGCCCGCCGCTGTCAGCGCGCCCGCCACCGCCGCGGCTTGATCGGCGGCGACGATGGCGACCATGCCGATGCCGCAATTGAATGTGCGCGCCATTTCCTCTGGCTCGATATTCCCCTGCGCCTGCAGGAACGCCATCAGCCGGGGCTGCGGCCAGTTTGCCGCGTCGATGATCGCATGGGTGCCCTTCGGCAGCACGCGCGGTACATTTTCCAGCAAACCGCCGCCGGTGATATGCGCCAGGCCGTGAATGCGCTGCTCCGCCAGCAACGGCAGCAGGCTTTTCACATAAATGCGCGTCGGGGCCATCAGCGCGTCGATTAGCAAGGTTTGCTGATCGAACAGCGCCGGGCGATCCAGCCGCCAGCCCCGATCAGCGGCAAGGCGGCGCACCAGCGAGAAACCGTTCGAATGGACGCCGGATGAGGCAAGCCCCAGGATGACATCGCCCGGCGCGATTTCAGCGCCGGTCAGCACCCGGTCGCGCTCCACTGCGCCCACGCAGAAACCGGCCAGATCATAATCGCCATCGGCATACATGCCCGGCATTTCGGCGGTTTCGCCCCCGATCAGCGCGCAGCCTGCTTGCAAGCACCCCGCAGCGATGGACGCGATCACGCGTTCGGCCACGGCGGGCACCAGCTTGGCAGTGGCATAATAATCAAGGAAAAACAGTGGCTCTGCGCCCTGCACGATCAGGTCATTCGCGCACATTGCCACCAGATCGATACCAACGCCGTCATGCGCATCATGCTCAATCGCCAGTTTCAGCTTGGTGCCAACGCCGTCGTTCGCGGCAACCAGCAGCGGATCGACAAAGCCGGCCGCCTTTAGATCGAAAAAACCGCCAAAGCCGCCCAGATCAGCGTCCGCGCCCTTGCGCCGCGTCGCCTTTGCCATGGGGCCGATGGCGCGGACCAGCGCGTTGCCCGCCGCGATCGAAACACCTGCCTGCGCGTAAGTATAGCCGCCTGCGGTGCCCGTTTTACCGTCTTGTGTATCATCCATTACTGCGGCCTAGCCATAACGCGCTTGGATTTCCACGCCTGCTTCGCCAAAAGGGCGCGGATATGCCGATCAACCGATCCCGTTTGCCCGCGACCACACTCGCCATCGCTGCTGTGGTGGCGATGGTGTTGGCGAGTGGCAACGGCGTGGCGCAAGATAATGCGACCGCCGCCCCTGCCGCCGCCAGCCCGGCACCCAGCGCCGCGCGCGCCACCATCCGCAAGGCGCCCGCCCGCGTGGCACCGGGCAGTTCGGGCAGCTTTGAAGTGGGCGGTGTGGAGGTTGATACATCGGGCAAGACCGCCACTGCCGCACGGCTCGCCGGGTGGCGGCTGGCGCAGCGCAAGGGCTGGCAAATGCTGTCGCGGCGCATGGGTGGCGGCGGCGGATCGCTCTCCGATTCGGCGCTTGATGCGATTGTTTCCGGGATTGTTGTTGAAAATGAGCAGCTTGGCCCGAATCGCTATATCGCGCGGCTGGGCGTTATGTTTGATCGTAGCCGGGCCGCATCGATATTGGGCGTGGCGGGCAAGCTGACCCGCTCGCCGCCGATGCTGGTGTTGCCGGTTGAATGGTCCGGCGGCGCGCCGCGCGTCTTTGAACAACGCACCGATTGGCAGGAGGCTTGGGCGCGGTTCCGCACGGGCAACAGCACCATCGATTATGTGCGCCCATCGGGCACCGGCCCCGATTCGCTGTTGCTGAACGCGGGGCAGATCAATCGCCCGAGTCGCGGCTGGTGGCGGATGATATTGGCGCAATATGGCGCGTCGGATGTGCTGATCCCGATTGTGCATCTGTTCCGGCAATATCCCGGCGGGCCGATTGTCGGCCAGTTCCAGGCGCGTTTTGGCCCCGATAACCGCTTGCTGACCAGCTTTTCGCTGCGAGTCGGCAGCGGCGATGCATTGCCTGCGCTGCTGGATGCGGGGATCAAGCGGATTGACCAGGCCTATCAACGCGCGCTGGCAGCAGGCGCGCTGCGGGTGGACCCCGGCCTGCAATATACGCTTCCCGGCACCGAAGAAGATGCCGAGGTGGCGGACGATCAGTCGCTTACAGGCGACGGGGTGATGGTTGCCGACGGGGCCAGCGTGGCGGTGCAGTTTGATACGCCGGGCACCGCCGCGGTCGAATCAGCTGAACGTGCGTTGCGGAGCATTCCGGGCGTGCGATCAGCCGTCACCACCAGCCTGGCGCTGGGCGGCATATCGGTGATGCGCGTCGGCTATGATGGGAATATTGCTGCGCTGAAAGCAGCGCTGGAGGCGCAGGGCTGGCAGGTGACGCTGGGAACGGGCGCAATTCGCATCCAGCGCGGGCGCACCCCGTTGCCGCCCCCCAATGTGCAGGCCGAAAACGCGACGGCTGGATGAAGCAGCTTTTTCTGCCGCTGCCCTATCCGGACGCCACCGGTGAGGACGCGTTCGTTATCAGCGAATCGAACAGCCGGGCCGCCCAATCGCTGAAGCGGTGGGGCGCATGGCCAGTAATGGCCGCCATGCTGGTGGGGCCGCGCAAATCGGGTCGCAGCCTGCTCGCGCGGATTTTTGCCGCCCAAAGCGGCGGCACCATCATCGACGATGCTGAACGCGCGAATGAAACGACCATTTTCCATGCCTGGAACGCGGCACAGGCAAGCCGCCGCCCGCTGCTGATTATCGCCGATTCGCCGCCGCCCGCTTGGGACGTGACGTTGCCCGATCTGCGATCACGATTGGCCGCCACGCCGGTATTGGCCATTAATCCGCCTGATGACGCGTTAATGGAGGCTTTGTTCATCCATGAATTCGCCCGGCGCGGCATGGATGCGCGGCCCGAACTGATCCAGTGGCTGATCGCGCGTGTTGAACGCAGCTATGTGGCACTGGTGCGGGCGGTGGATGCGCTCGATCAGGAGGTTGGGCAGACCCGCAAACGCTTGTCGATTCCGCTCGCACGGGGCACATTGGCGCCGCTGGGCCTGATCGTCGATCGCGCCCTAGATGCAGGAAATCTTGTTACAGGGAATGATGCTGCATGAACCGCCCGGCCCATATCGCGGAAGTCGATGACGACGATCTGTTCGTCGGCACCAGCGCCGGTGATCGCTATTTCAACCGCGAACTGTCGTGGCTGGCGTTCAACCGCCGCGTGCTGGAGGAGGCGTGCAACCCCGCGCACCCGCTGCTCGAACGGCTGCGGTTCCTGTCGATTTCGGGATCGAATCTCGACGAATTCTTCATGGTGCGGGTGGCGGGGCTGAAGGGGCAACAGCTTCAGGATGTCGACCGGTTATCCGCTGACGGCCTGAATTCCAGCCAGCAATTGACCGCGATTGTCGCGGGGGCGGATGCGCTCGTGGAAA
>JBBSCC010000027.1:0-20657 GCA_038250735.1 Sphingomonadales bacterium
ATTTTTCCCACCGGCTGAAGTCATCGCTCCAGCGCGCCATCGCGAGCCGGCCCGCTTCCGCCGCAGCCGCGGCCACCGCATCGGCAAGCGTTTCAGCCACTCGCCACCGTCATCCCCTCGATCAACAGCGTGGGCACGTTGATTCCATAGCGAAATTCGAGATCATTGGCCGGGGTTAGCGCCAGGAACATGTCGCGCAAATTACCGGCAATGGTGAATTCGGCGACCGGCGTGGTCAACACGCCGTCCTCAATCAGAAAGCCCGATGCGCCCCGGCTGTAATCGCCGGTCACCCCGTTCACGCCCATGCCGATCAGTTCGGTAATATATACGCCGCGTTTGATGTCGCCGATCAGCGTTGCCGGCGGCACATGGCCGGGTTCCATATGCAGGTTGGTGGAGGAGACGCCGGGGCCACCTCCCACGCCGCGCGATGCATGGCCCGTTGGCTCAAGCCCCAATTGCCGCGCCGATGCACTGTCGAGCAGCCATGTGTTCAATACGCCGTTTTCGACCAGACAGACAGGCGATACCGGCAATCCCTCACCATCAAACGGGCGCGATCGCATGCCGTGCGGGCGGTGCGGATCATCGCGCACGATTACGCCTGTACTGAAGATCGTCGTGCCCAGCGAGTCGAGCAGAAAGCTGGTCTTGCGCGTAATCGACGATCCGGCAATTGCGCCAACCAGATGGCCGAGCAGGCTGTTGCCGACACGCGGATCGAACACGACCGGTAACGGTCCGCTTTCGATCCGGCCCGGTGACATTCGCTTCACGGCGCGCTCACCAGCCTTTGCGCCAATCATCGCCGCATCCTCCAGCCGGTTGAGGTGCCGGGCGGCGTGATAGGCATAATCGCGCTGCATATCGCCGCCAGTGCCTGCGAGCACACTGGCCGATACGCCGTGGCTGGAAACCGCGTAACCGTGCGCAAAACCGTGGCTGGTCGCGAGACCCATCACTGACCTGGCAACGCTGGCGCTGCCACCCTCGCTGTTGGAAACGCCCGGCACAGCCCGCGCGGCTTCCTCCGCAGCCAGTGCGCGTTCCTTCAACGCTTCCGGCGAAACCATGACGCCGTCGTCAAGGTCAAGATGCGGCGGATTGCCGTGCATCAATCGGTGAGCGGGGGCGAGGCCGGCCCACTCATCCTCAGGTGCCTCTCGCGCCATCGCAATGGCACGCTCGACCAGCGTGTTGAGCGCGTCAACCGACAGATCGGACGTGGAAACGCTGGCGCTGCGCCGTCCAACGAACACCCGCAGCCCCAGTTCGGCCCCCTCTGACCGGCCCACATCTTCCAGCGCACCCAGGCGAACCGATACGTCCAGCGCGGTATCAGCGGCAAACACCGCGTCGGCGGCGTCGGCCCCGGCGGCGATGGCGCGGGTAACAATATCGTGCGCCCGGTCACAGGCTTGGTCAGATGTGTGCATGCCCATGACTTAGGGCGCATTCTGGCAAATTTGAACCTCTGTCAGATTATATTCGCGTCGCGGTGCCCACCACCAGGCATGCAGCGGCCATCAGCAGCCCTGCCCCCCGGTTGGACCGGAACCGCGCGAGTGCATTTGCGCCATCATCGGGCACCAGCGTTGCAACTTGCCAACCGAGATGGGTCGCGACGGGCAATAACGCTGCCAGCGCCAGCCAATCCGGGCGCACCAGCCAAATCGCGGCCGACCACAGCACAACCGCCAGCGCATAAAATACCGCCACGCCAGCGCGCACATTGCTGCCCATGGCGCGCGCGGATGATCGCACGCCGATCATCGCATCGTCATCGCGGTCCTGCAGCGCGTAGATCGTATCGTAACCCACCACCCAGGCAATCGAACCAAGGTACAAAAGGATGCCCGGCAGCGTCAGCGCACCCGCCACATCAACCCAGCCGACCAGCGCCGCCCAGGAAAACACCATACCAAGCCACGCCTGTGGCCACCACGTAATCCGCTTCATAAACGGGTAAGCAGCAACCAGGACTAGGCTCAGCACGGCGACCAAGGCCGCATAGGGGCTTAATTGCAGCAACACGACCAGCCCGATCAGGCACAACGCGACCAGCCACACCCATGCCGCCCGCAGCGACACCGCCCCACTCGCCAACGGGCGGTGGCGGGTGCGCTCCACCTGCGCATCCAGATCGCGGTCGACAATGTCGTTATAGACGCACCCTGCGCCGCGCATCGCGATGGCTCCCACCAGCAACCAAAGCAGCAAATCCCATCGCTCGATCGCGCCGCCAGCCAGCGCGACACCCCATGCGCCCGGCCAGAACAACAACCACCAGCCAATCGGTCGATCAAACCGCGCCAGCGACGCAAATGGCCGTGCGGAAGCGGGCAACCAGCCAAGCAAGCCACGCAGCTCGCTATCGGGGACGGTGGCGTGGGGGGCCGTCATCTGAACCGGCATAGCGGGATGCCCGTGGCGGTGGCAACGGATGAAGGGCATCGTGGCCCGCGCGCAGGTCCGGAACACATGTCAGCGGCTGCGATCGACGGTGACGCTACCGCCTTATGCCAACTCCCAATCAGGCTTTTTGATCTTTTCGATCACCAACTCGATTTCGTAGCAGCCGTCCGAATGGTTTTCGGGGCCGATCTGGTAGTTGAAGCCCCGATCATTTTCCGCAAGATGGCGCACGCGGTAGCTGTTGACCTCCAGCGCCTGTTCGAACGACGCCATAAGGCTTGCTGGCGTGTACATGCGCTTATGATCTTCATTGAAACGCGACGGCAGGAAGCGGCGCTTTTCATACAATGCCTGGCTGGGCACGATGCAGACGATGAAGCCGCCGATCTTGAGCGTGCGGTACCAGTCGCGGATCGCGGCGAGATCATACAGGATATGCTCCAGACAATGGCTGGAAAAGACGGTATCAACCGTTGCATCGGCAAATGGCAGGACGCGCCCATCATAACCGGGGAAATCGAGATCGACGCCAATTGCGCCCGGCAACGCGGCCTTTCCCTCTGGGTTGCTATAACCCGAAAAGCCTACATCGAGCACCAGCGAGCCCGAACAGAACCGGTCAAGGAAGCCGTTGTTGCGTCGCAGGCGGTATGATCGCCCGGCTTCCCCGGGCGGATTGAAATCAAGTGCGAAGGCGCTTTCAGCTGCATCATCGGTGCCTGACGCCGAAAAGGCCTTATCGCTTGCGATGACGCGCCGGGTTTCGGCGCGCTGGCGATCCCTGAATTCGTCCGACGCCACAAAGGCATGGATCAACCGATCGATCGACAAGCCGTTGTGCAGCGCGTTGACATAATCCGCAAAGCCGACGGGATCAGCCTCTCGACCGAGGATATTTCGATATAGCGAGGCTACGAGCAGCTGATGGGCATTGCTGCCTGCCGCTTCTTGTTCAGCCAAATTTCCAGCCATGATTACCCTCTACCTGCGCCAACTGCCTGTGGCGTTATCCGCCCATATTGGTTGAACGCGCCAATGAACAGCACCGGGTTGCAACAAACACAAGACAAACTCGAGCGCACGCAACCATCCTTGCCCCGTCTTGGGTACAACAGGATCGAACGCGAACACCGCATTGATCTCCCCCCGCCACACGATACAAAGCGCTGCATGCAGACCGATATCGAGATCGCGCGGCTGACGCCGCTCCAGCCCATTGCCGCCATTGCCGCCAAGGCGGGCATCCCGGACCACGCGATCGAGCCCTATGGGCGGCACAAGGCAAAGATCGATCTGTCTGCACTCCCGCTTTCGGCGATGCGCGCGCCGGGGCATCTGGTGCTCGTTACCGCGATCAGCCCGACGCCGGCAGGTGAAGGCAAGACGACGACCTCTGTTGGCTTGGCCGATGCGCTGAACCTTACCGGGCGAAAGACGATGCTGTGCCTGCGTGAACCGTCACTGGGGCCGTGCTTTGGCCAGAAGGGCGGCGCAACCGGCGGAGGGCATGCGCAGGTGGTGCCGATGGAGGACATCAACCTGCATTTCACCGGCGATTTCCACGCAATTACATCGGCGCATAATCTGCTGGCGGCGATGCTCGACAACCATATCCATTGGGGCAATGCGCTCGGCGTCGACGTGCGGCGGATCGTATGGCGGCGCGCGCTGGACATGAACGACCGCGCGCTGCGCGATATCGTGCAGTCGCTGGGCGGGGCGGGCAATGGATATCCGCGCGAATCAGGGTTCGACATTACGGTTGCGTCCGAGGTGATGGCGATCCTGTGCCTGGCGAGCGACGCCGCCGATTTGCGTGCACGGCTGGCGCGGATCATCGTTGGCTACACGCGGGATCGACAAGCGGTGACCGCGCATGACCTGAAGGCAGACGGGGCGATGGCCGTGCTGCTGGCCGATGCGATCAAGCCCAATCTGGTGCAGACGCTGGGCGGCAACCCGGCCTTCATCCATGGCGGGCCGTTTGCGAACATTGCGCATGGCTGCAATTCGGTGATCGCGACGCGGGCGGCTTTGGGGCTGGCCGATTATGTCGTGACCGAGGCGGGCTTTGGCGCTGACCTGGGCGCGGAGAAATTCTTCGACATCAAGTGCCGGCAGGCAGGGCTATCGCCCGCCGCCGTCGTCATCGTGGCGACGGTGCGCGCGCTGAAGATGAATGGCGGGGTGGCCAAAGGCGATTTGGGCACCGAGAATGTCGACGCGGTGGGTCGCGGGGCCGTGAACCTTGTCCGACATATCGAAAATGTCCGGCAGTTCGGCGTGCCGGCGGTGGTGGCGATCAATCACTTCGGCACCGATAGCGATGCCGAGATCGACGCGCTAAAGGCGATTGCGGCCATGCATGGCGCGGAGGCGATCCTGTGCCGCCACTGGGCAGAGGGGGGTGCGGGAGCGACCGACCTTGCCGAAGCGGTGGCGGCTTTGGCGGAAACGGGCGCTGCGCAGTTTGCGCCTCTCTATACCGATGATCTGCCTCTACTCGACAAGATCAGGGCGGTGGCGACGCGGCTTTACCGTGCTGGCGCGGTGACGGCGGATCCCGCGATCATGGCGCAGCTAGTGCGGTTCGAGGCGGCGGGATACGGGCATTTGCCGGTGTGTATCGCCAAGACGCAGTACAGCTTTTCAACCGACCCCACCGCGCTTGGCGCGCCGACCGGGCACAGCGTAGGCATCCGAGAGGTTCGGCTGGCGGCGGGCGCTGGCTTTGTCGTGGCAGTGTGCGGCGAGATCATGACGATGCCGGGCCTGCCACGCGCGCCCGCTGCCGAGGCGATCGGATTCGATGCAGATGGTCGCATCGACGGGTTGTTCTGACGCATTTGCGATCGAGGTTAGTGGCGATCCCACACCGGCAGGCTATAAAACCGCATGTCCACGAGGAGAATGCGCGTTGTCCCCGAGTCCCTGGCAGCATAGCCGAACCGCCGGCATCGCCGACGATATCGACTTCGAGATCAAGGGAGAGGAGCTGCAATTCGTCGAGATCGAGCTCGATCCGGGGGAGAGCGCGGTGGCTGAAGCAGGCGCCTTTGTGTGGAAAGATGCCGCGATCGGCATGACGACGGTGTTTGGCGACGGCAGCGGCCAGCAGGGCGGCGGCTTCATGGGGGCGCTGCTCGGCGCGGGCAAAAGGCTGGTGACGGGGGAGAGCCTGTTCACGACAGTGTTCACGCATAACGGCACCGGCAAGGCACGCGTCGCCTTTGCCGCACCAACGCCGGGCGCGATATTGCCGATCAAGCTGAGCGATCTGGGCGGGACATTGATTTGCCAGAAGGATGCGTTTCTGGCCGCCGCCAAGGGCGTGTCGATCGGCATTCAGTTCCAACGCCGGGTGATGACCGGGCTGTTCGGCGGCGAAGGCTTCATCATGCAGAAGCTAGAGGGCGATGGCTGGGTGTTCGTCCAGATGGGCGGCACCGTGGTGGAGCGCACGCTGGGCCCGGGCGAACAGCTGCATGTCGATACCGGGTGCCTGGCCGCCTACACGCCGAGCGTCGCATTCGACCTGGAGATGGTGCGCGGGGTGAAGAGCGTGGTGTTCGGCGGCGAAGGCCTGTTCTTCGCGCGGCTGACCGGGCCAGGCAAGGTGTGGATCCAATCGCTACCCTTCGGGCGGCTGGCCGGTCGCATCCTGGCGATGGCGCGGCCGAGCGGCGGGCAGAATCGTGGCGAAGGATCAGTATTGGGTGGCCTGGGTGATTTGATCGGTGGGAACGATTGAGCAGGTGAGGCGTTACGGGCTGAATGTTGTTTTAGGGCCAATGGTGGGGCGGCAAAGCGTATCGGGGCGGGCGGCGAGCCGTCCCGGATTGGTACAAAGATCGCGGGGGCACGCCAATCCGTCAGAACTGGTTTGAAAATATTGTTATGTTTCAGGGATGAAACCCGAAATTCCGACAAAAACAACGGCAGCCAGGTTGCAACCAAATGATAATTCAGCGACCAGCGTTTCATAAAGGTCGGCTGAATAACGCCGAACGGGGGATTGATTGATGCCAGCATCGGACGCCGCATTGGCGCTTGCAGAACCATTACGCCTGCGTCGCGAAGAAGTGTTGGCTTATGGCCATGCCGTGATCTCCGCCGAGGCGGATGCTTTGGGCGCGCTTCGATCCTCGCTCGACCAGCATTTTGTATCTGCCGTCGAGGCACTGATGTCGACGACGCGGCGGATCGTGGTGTCGGGCATCGGCAAGTCCGGCCATATCGGGCGCAAGATCGCCGCGAGCTTTGCATCGACGGGATCACCCGCGTTTTTCGTCCACGCCGCAGAAGCCGCGCATGGCGACCTGGGCATGATCATGCCCGGCGACACCTTGCTATTGCTGTCCTTGTCGGGCGAAACCCGCGAACTGAAGCAAGTGATGGATTATGCGACTGATACCGGGATTACGGTCGTCGCGATCGGCTCAAAACCCAAATCCACGATCATGCGCCAGGCCGACATCGCGCTGGTACTGCCGACGGTGCGCGAGGCGTGCCCCGAAAATATATCGCCGACCACCTCTGCGGTGATGATGCTGGCGCTGGGTGATGCGCTGGCGGTGGCGATGATGAACCTGCGCGGCATATCACGCACCAAGCTGAATGCGCTGCACCCCGGCGGCAATATCGGCCAGCGGCTGACGCGAGTTGGTGCGTTGATGCACAGCAACAAGCTGCCGCTGGTGCAGCCCGGCACGCCGATGCGCGACGTGATCGTCGAGATGACGACGCACAGCTTCGGCATAGCCGGCGTGGTAGACGGCAGCGGCATGCTGATCGGCGTGATTACCGACGGCGATCTGCGCCGCCATGCCGATAGCCTGATGGAGTCAGATGCAAGCTCTGTCATGACTGTTGACCCGGCGACGATCGATTCGACCAGCTTTGCCGAGGATGCGCTGACCACGATGGAAACCAACAAGATTACGGCGTTGTTCGTCACCCGTGCGCTCAACCCGCGCAAGCCGATCGGGCTGATCCACATTCATGACATTTTGCGCGCCGGCCTGATCTGAACCCGGATGATGGCGGCAACGGGCAGCGTCGGCATGAGCGCCGCGATCATCATTCCTGCGCGCTATGCATCGACGCGCTACCCCGGCAAGCCACTCGCGTTGCTTACGGGCGCGGGTGGTGAGCGCCGCCCGCTGATCGAGTGGACGCTGGCCGCGGCGCGTGCAGTCAACGGCGCAGGCGCGGTTCATATCGCGACCGACCACGCGCTGATCGCCGATGCAGCGCGTGCGGCGGGTGCATCGGTGCTGATGACGCCGCCCGAATGCGCCAATGGCACAGAGCGCTGTGCAGCCGCGCTGGCGAGCCTGCCGGGCAACCCCGAGGTTATCATCAACTTTCAGGGTGATGCGCTGCTGACCCCGCCCTTCGTTATTGAGGCATTGATCGCCGCGATGGCGGCTGACCCAAGCATCGAGGTAGCAACACCGGTGGTGCGCGCCTCCCCCGAGGTGCAACGACGCCTGCATGCCGACCAGCGCGCCGGGCGCGTCGGCGGCACAACGGTGGCCTTTGATCGCCATCACAACGCGCTATACTTCTCAAAATCAGTGATCCCGCATTTACCGGATGCCAAGATCGGCGATCCGGCATCGCCGCTGTTCTTCCATATCGGCATCTATGCCTATCGCCGTGCTGCGCTGAAGCGCTACCCAACGCTGCCCATCGGGACGCTTGAGCTGCTTGAGGGACTGGAGCAGTTGCGCTTTCTGGAAGCCGGCGAGCCGGTACGCATTGTCGAGGTGCGCGATCCGGGGCATGATTTGTGGGAACTCAACAATCCTGAGGATATCCCCTTCATCGAGGCGATCCTCGCAGAACGGACACCAACATGACCACTCCCCGCCCCTCAGGCACCCTGTGCGGTCGCGCCGTGGGCCTTGACCAGCCGCTGTTCGTGATCGCGGGCCCCTGCGTGATCGAGAGCGAGGCGATGGCGCTGAGCACCGCCGAGACGCTGAAGGGCATCGCCGAGCGGCTGGGCATTTTGCTGATTTACAAAAGCTCGTTCGACAAGGCCAACCGCACGTCCGGCAGTTCGTTTCGCGGGCCGGGCCTTGAGGAGGGCCTGCGCATTCTAGAGAAGGTGCGTCGCGAGGTGGGCATGCCGGTGCTGACCGATGTGCACGAGACGGCGCAGGTGGTCGCGGTCGCCAGCGTGGTCGATGTGCTGCAAACACCGGCTTTTCTGGCGCGACAGACCGACCTGATCGAGGCAGTGGCGCGGTGCGGCAAGGCGGCCAACATCAAGAAGGGGCAATTCATGGCCCCGCACGACATGGCGCATGTGATCAGCAAGGCACGAGCCGCAGCGGACGAAGCTGGATCGCAGGCGACGCTGATGGTCACCGATCGCGGTGCGAGCTTTGGCTATAACAATCTGGTGTCCGACATGCGCAGCCTGGTGATCATGCGCGAAACGAACAGCCCGGTGATCTTTGACGCGACGCATTCAGTGCAGTTGCCCGGTGGCATGGGCGCGACCAGCGGCGGGCAACGTGAATTCGTGGCACCCCTTGCCCGCGCGGCCGTGGCAGTCGGCATCTCAGGCCTGTTCATGGAAACCCATCCCGATCCGGCCAATGCGAAGTCCGACGGCCCCAACGCCATCCCGCTCGACCAAGCGGAGGCCTTGCTGGGAGGTTTGCTTGAACTCGACACGCTGGTGAAAAGCCGACTGGGGGTTTGAGGCTGACGGGCACGCCGCTGAAGCCCCCATGCAACGTGCACGACGTGTCACCCAATCAGGTTGCGGCTACCCTCGACCTCAGAAGCCTTATCGGCCAGAACTATGAGGCGCGCAGTCATGCTGCGTGAACTGATGAGGTGGAGGCCGCCTTCGCGCGGTATCATATCATGTCAGACCGTCGCGCAGGAACAGAAAAGAAGGCGGCGTAAACGGCTGATCTATGTGATTTCCCGATCAATTTAGCGAAACCCAACTTCTAAAACTGCGATACACCATTGGACGGCACAAATTATTACGTAATGTATATTATTTATCCATATACCGGCACATCATAGTTTGTTAAAATCATATAGTTCTTCGATGTATCCCGGACGTAAATAGTATATATTTCGCCAAACTCTACTAGTGATAGGCGCACATTCAAAAACAGCGTGGTTATTTGCCTCGTGATTTATAGATAAAAACAAAGAGCCATCCTCTTCAAGGCGATTAACGTATTCCTGCGCATGTATTTTATCCATTTCCGGCATGGAATCGACGTTGATAGCTAATTTCCAGCGCGTTCGAGACTCCTTCAACTGGTCCGGACGAAGCAAGGTGATAGCCTGGGGATCGATAGGATCATCCTGGAACCTCACACGATGCTCTCCAAGCGTGAGAGCAAGAAATGCTGCCTGGCCGGCCAACGTTATTGGGAGATCGACGAGCGTATAATCGCTGATGCCGAACGTAGAAGCGTAAAACGCGGTACGCCCCATGCCCCCACCGATTTCTAATACCCGAGAAGTCGCAAGATCACGGATACGCAATGCCTGATAAATCGCCGCCACAGCTCTCGGTGAAGCAATTCCCCGTGATGTCTCAAGGCCAAATTCATGCGAGAAGGGATTTGGGAAGCGAATAGGTACACCAGCGAGCTGATCCAGCGCTTCAAGCATTGGCTCTATCTCAATCTCTGGCGGGCGATGATCCCGCGTGTACAGCTCTCCACCTTCTGGATTATACATTTTCGAAAGGCCGCGGATAATCGTCAGCCGATGAAGGGCATCTTTAGTAGCTGCGCTATCATGATCGATATGGGCTTGAGATATCGGCAAATCATGAAGATATAGCTCATCAACCCCATAATACATTTTTGTATTGGCGGGGTTTATCAAGCAATTTCTAAGTTCAGAGATTTCTCTATTATTTATTAAATCGGTTATATTTGATCGCAGCCCATCGATACTGGCCCACATTGAAGTTCCGTAATCTACCGAATTACCACAAACAGAGCATATCTTTTCCAAAAATCGGTCAGATAATTTTGACATAATTGCTGTCCTGTCGATAAGAAAATATATAGTCGCCTGATTTACTTTTTGGATGTGCAATATTTACAATTAAGTGAGCTTGATCATCGTGATGCCGGGGTAATAGCGACGTTCTAGACGGCCGGTTCCGCTAGGTTCGCTACTGCATTCGCTTGATTTGCATTGGCGTGCCCAAGCTTCGCTGACCGCGCGGTCGAGGCGCGCATCAGATAGCGCCTGCCGCCTGTCCGGATTGGGCCAGCGACCCTCATCAGCGAGCTATCCTGCACGCAGACACCGATACGAGCGTAGAGATTGCCCGGGCGCTGGTTGACGCATTGGCGCGGCGGGTTCGTTGGGAGATGTTTTACAGTGAGCCTAATTGCAATTAAGCTTGAATTGAGCATCATGCTAATAATGATGTCATACATGTTGTATAAATCTTATGTTATAAGTACGTTTAAACGACACAATTTACATCGTTCAAAATATTCAGTCTTTAGGCTTAACGCGCGGCCGGCGATTTGGTTTCGGATGAAATGCAATCGCCGATGCCCTACGAGCAGCTTATTTTTGAGCGATATATTACGATCGGGCTGATCTTTTTCTTTCGTTGACCGATCTATCCAGGCCTCAACGGTGGCGGTGCTCACCCACCCATGGAGACCTAGGCGGCGCGGCGCCATCTGCTCTGATGCCTTTCAAGGATGCCCCTGGCATTCGCCTGGCCAAGCTGGAAGCATCATAGCGGTAGCGAGTGGGGAGAAGCGCGGATGGTTGGCAAGGCTGCAGGGCGGCTGATGCGCACGCCCAAATTTCGCGGCAAAGCCCGGGTTGCTCGCGTGCTGCTGAGATCCGTCAACGGCGGCGCGGTTCGATCAAGCTATGGGCCGATGTGACCGGTGCGCGCGGGAGATTTGACCAACATCTTTTGCCTGACCGGTGTGAATACGGCCGATTGTGACGAGTCTACAAGAGCTGGAGCCCTTGCGGCCGGGCGGGGCGTTTGTCGATATCGGCGCCCATGCCTGCCTGCTCTCGATGGTAGCCGATGCTCTGGTGGGCTTGCCGGGGTTGGCGTCGCGTTCCAGCCGTCCTTCGACCGGTTTACGGTCTGATGGCCAATGCGCGGGTGAACGGGTTGACCAATTTCAAGGCATCAACGCCGCCATTGGCGATCAGACGACGCTGGCGCGTTTTTCATCGGTCATGGCGGCGCATTCGGGGATTGCCCATCTCGATTCCGAGGGCGACGTCTCTGTCTTGCAGATCAATCTGGATGAGCATGCCGCGCTTGTCGCTGCACTGATCGGGGATCGGCCAGTGATGATGAAGATAGACGTGGAAGGGGCCGAAGTGCTGGTGACGCACGGGATGCAGGCGCTGTTGCGGAACCCCAAGGTGGAAACGATGATCGCCGCGGTATCGACCAACCAACTGGCGCGATTTGGGGCGCGCGACCATTATAACGATTTTTTGTAAGGTCTTAGCGTCGACTGATCGATGTTGGGCGGGGGGCGATGTGTTACCCCCGCAGCGCGCGACGGTCCCAGGTCACGTCGCTCGCTGCGGTCGTGCGGAGATAATTGGCATAGTCATTCTTGCCATACGCGGCCGCCAACGTCTCCAGCCGTTCGCGGTCGATAAGGCCGAGGCGATAGGCGATTTCTTCGGGGCAGGCGATTTTGAAGCCTTGGCGCTTTTCAAGGATGCGGACGAACTCGGCGGCTTCGAGCAGTGCCTCTGGCGTGCCGGTATCGAGCCACGCAATGCCGCGACCAAGCGATTCGACGTAGAGCGTCCCGGCATCGAGATAATGGCGGATCATGTCGGTGATTTCGAGCTCGCCGCGCACCGAGGGCTTGAGCGAGCGGGCGATTTGCGGGGCTTGGCCGTCGAAGAAATAGAGCCCGGTAAGCGCCCAGTTCGATCTGGGGTGAAGTGGTTTTTCCTCGACGCTGATGGCCTTCTGATCGGCATCGAATTCTACCACGCCGTAGCGTTCTGGATCCTGCACATGATAGGCAAATACGGAGCCGCCCTGCATCCGATCGATCGCCTGGCCGAACAGCCGGGCGATGCCGTGGCCGTAGAACACGTTATCGCCGAGAATGAGCGCCGATGGCTCCCCCGCGATGAAATCCTCACCGATGATGAAGGCCTGGGCGAGACCATCCGGGCTCGGCTGGGCGGCGTAGCTGATCGACAGACCCCATTTGCGGCCATCGCCGAGGAGTTGCTCGAAGCGGGGCAGATCGACGGGCGTGGAGATAAGCAGAATCTCGGTGATGCCGGCAAGCATGAGAGTTGCCAGCGGGTAATAGATCATCGGCTTATCGTAGATCGGCATCAGCTGCTTCGAGACGACCTGCGTCATGGGGTGGAGCCGCGAGCCGGTGCCGCCCGCCAGAATGATGCCCTTCATGCCGCTTTCCCCACGCCGAGCCGCTCGGTAGCGTCGCGCGCGTCGAGGATCGCCTGCCACCAGCCGCGATTATCGAGATACCAGCGTACCGTCGCCTCGATGCCGCTGGCGAAATCATGCTCCGGCTGCCAGCCAAGCTCGCGCTGCATCTTGGAGGCATCGATCGCATAGCGCTGATCATGCCCGGGGCGATCGGCGACGAAGCTAATCTGATCGGCATAAGCGCGGCCGTCGCTGCGCGGCTGGAGTCGATCGAGAACGGCGCAAATGGCCTGCACCACATCGATGTTCCGCTGCTCGGCATTGCCACCAATATTATAGGTCTCACCGGGCGTCCCTGCTTCGATCACGCGGCGCAGCGCGCCGGCGTGATCCTCGACGTGCAGCCAGTCGCGCACGTTCGATCCGTCGCCATATACCGGCAGCGGCTGGCCAGCGAGCGCGCGAATGATCATAAGCGGGATGAGCTTTTCGGGGAATTGATAGGGGCCGTAATTGTTCGAGCAATTGGTGACGAGCACGGGCAAGCCATATGTATGCCCCCAGGCGCGAACGAGATGGTCCGACGCGGCCTTGGACGCCGAATAGGGCGAGCGCGGATCATAGGCTGTCGTCTCGGTGAACAAACCTTCGGGGCCGAGTGAGCCGAACACCTCGTCAGTCGAGATATGGTGGAAGCGGAAAGCGGCGCGATCGGCCTCGCCCAGCGTGCGGTAATAGCCAAGCGCCTGTTGCAGCAGGGTAAAGGTGCCGACGATATTGGTGTGCACGAAATCACCCGGGCCATCGATCGAGCGATCGACATGGCTCTCTGCAGCGAGATGCGCGACGACCTGGGGACGGAAGGCGGCGATCGTTTCAGCCACGCATGCGGCGTCGCAGATGTCGCCCCGCACGAAGCGGTAACGATCATCACGAGACACTGGCGCGAGTGATTCGAGCACGCCAGCATAGGTAAGCTTGTCGAAAATGAGGACCTGATGCCCAGTTTCGCCAATCAGCTGCCGGACCAGCATGGACCCGATGAAACCAGCACCACCGGTGACAAGAATACGCATCTGCCCCTTCCCCACGAAGACACTCACCAACACAAGACGCAAGGCAATGCGAATCACCGCCACGCACCAAGGGTGTGTTCGCTGTGCTTTCTATACCCGAAATGGTTAAGGGAGCGGCGCTGCGCGCAAAGGATCGAGGAACGCGGATCGTTTAGAACGGTTGAGCCTCTTCTAGATCAGCAAGTGATTGGCCCTTCGGATGAAAATATAATCTGTGACGACGCGGAAATTGACGACAAGTGCGCGGGCAATGCCAGGGCAGCATGATTGAGGCAATGATCGCCTGGATCTGCCGCATGTGCGCGCGCGTCGGCTATGCCTGCATCGCCCACCGCGCGCCGGACGGCAAACGGCAATTGCTGGTCGATGTCTCGACCATTGCCAGGAGCGACGCCGGGACGGGCATACAGCGCGTCGTGCGGGCGCTGTGGCTCGAACTGAAAGCGCTTGAGAATGAGGTGCTGATCGTGACGCCGATCATCGGCTCGCGGCGTGGCGGCTACCACGTGGCCCCCGGCGATTTCATGTACCATCCTCTAAGCGGCGACATTGGCTTTTTGCCGCTTGCGCGGATTGCGCGGGGTGACATCTTTCTGGGGCTGGACCTTGCCGCGCATATCATTCCCTATCGCGCACGCGACCTGCGACGATGGCAGGCCCGCGGCGTGACGCTGGCCTTTGTGGTCTATGATCTGCTGCCTGCGCTCCACCCACACTGGTTCAGCGCCAAGACCCGGCGCAACTATCTGCGCTGGATAACCGTGGTGATGCGCCGGGCCGATCAGGTGATTTGCATTGCAGATGCCGTGCGGCGCGACCTGGAGAACTGGATCAAGACCGATCTGGGTACGCATGCGCGGCGCCCGCGCATGGCGGTGATGCGGCTGAGCGGCGACATGACGGCGAGCAACCCGAGCAAGGGCCTGCCGGCGGATGCAGAGGCCGTGTTCGCCTGGGCAAGCGCTCGGCCAACGATTTTGATGGTCGGCACCATCGAGCCGCGCAAGGGCTATGATCAGGCTCTGGATGCCCTTGAGAAAATCTGGGCCGGTGCCGACGAGGCGCCCCCCCAATTGCTGATCGTTGGCCGGCCGGGGTGGATGACCGAACCGCTGCAGCAGCGGATGCGCGTGCACCACGAACATGACCGGCGGCTGGTGTGGATCAGCAATGCGAGCGACGAGTATCTGGAAGGGTTATATGCCCGATGTTGCGGCTTGCTGTTTGCCTCGCGTGCCGAAGGTTTTGGCCTGCCGTTGCTGGAGGCGGCATCGCACGGCAAGCCAGCGCTGGCACGCGACTTGCCCGTATTCCGCGAATTCGCGCCCCCTAGTGTGACCTTCTTTGAGACCGACGATGCGGCCGAATTGGCCAACAGCATAACATGGTGGGTTGCCGAAACGCGCGGCAAGGTTGCGCCGCTATGCCCCCATGGACCAGTTGGCTGGTCGCACACTGTGGCTGATCTGGCCGCAGCCCTGGGCCTTGCGGACCCTGTTACGGTTGCAAAATGACCTGGACCGGACGCATGCCAGCCCTCTGCCCCGCGCCAGTCTTCAGGCTCGTTTGGCCTTTCCATCCGATGTGTCATCTCATAAGAGCTTGCCAGACCGCGGCGCGGTCCCATGCCGTTAGCCAAAGTCGGATTTGAAAATGCTGGGGAATTTTGTCGAACGGATCAGGCGCTTGGGTGCCCTGTTTCAATTTTGCGTTGTGCTTCCGACGATTTGCGCAGCGTTGTATTTCGGGCTTTTTGCGTCCGATGTTTATCTGTCGGAATCACAGTTTGTGGTGCGCAGCCCGGACAAATCGACGCCGACAGGCTTGGGCGTATTGCTGAAATCCACTGGGATCAGCTCGGGCGGTGACGAAATCTATTCCGCCGAGAATTACGTGCGATCGCGCGACGCGCTGGTCGAGCTGAACAAGGATGGATTGATCACCAAGGCCTATGCCAGCCCGGCGATATCGTTTTTCGACCGGTTCAATGGCCTTGGATGGGGCAAGTCGTTCGAAGACCTGTATCGCTATTTCGGCACGCGCGTTGTGATCGAACATGACTCCGCTTCGTCGATTACTAGGCTAACGGTGCGCGCCTATACCCCGGAAGACGCTTTTCGGATCAATCTTCGGTTGCTCGATTTGTCGGAAGGCCTCGTCAACAAGCTCAACGTCCGCGCGCGCGGCGATCTGGTGCGCTTTGCCGAGGTGGATGTCCGCGACGCCGAACGTAAATCGACCGCTGCCGCGCTTGCCCTTTCTGCTTTTCGCAACGCCCGAGGTGTGGTGGACCCAGAAAAACAGGCATCGGTTCAGCTGCAGATGGTATCCAAGCTGCAAGACGAGCTGATTGCTACAAAGACGCAGATTTCCGAACTGCGAACCTATGCGCCGCAAAATTCGCAGATTGAGGTCCTGGTTACCCGCGCTTCTCAATTGCAGTCTGAGATCAACAGTCAATTGGGCCAGGTCGCCGGTAGCGGACGGTCTTTGTCGAGCGCTGCGGCACGGTATCAACGTGTACAATTGCAAAGCCAGTTTAGCGACCGCCAGTTGGCTGTTGCCTTGGCGTCCCTGGAAGATGCACGCAACGAGGCACGGCGCAAACAGGCCTATGTTGAACGGATCGTGCAGCCTAACCAGCCGGACGAGGCGCTGGAGCCAAGACGGATTCGGGGGATTCTTTCGACTTTGATCGTCGGGCTTGTCGTCTGGGGTATCCTGACGCTGCTCCTTGCAGGCGTTCGCGAACATAATGGCTGACCGGTCGCAAAAGCGGATAGGCTATCGCCCGAGCTTACGCACAGGGCTGAAAATCCAGATCAATGTGATCGCGGCGCTATTTATGCGCGAGGTCATCACCCGCTTTGGCCGCCACAATATTGGCTTTTTGTGGATTTTTGTCGAACCCATGTTGTTCACAACCGGTGTGACGACACTCTGGTATTTCTCCGGCGCGAACCACGGATCAAACCTGCCGATCGTCGCATTTGCCCTTACCGGCTATTCCAGCGTTTTGCTGTGGCGCAACATGCCTGGCCGCTGCGTTTCTGCGATCGACCCGAATCTTGCCTTGCTGTTTCACCGGCAGGTCAAGCTGGCTGACGTGTTCGCCGCGCGCATCCTGCTGGAAGGTGCGGGTGCCACAATGTCTTTCACGATCCTAACGATTATGTATCTGGCACTTGGCTGGGTGGCGCCGCCTGAGGACGTGCTGAAAGTCGTCCTTGCCTGGGTCTTGCTGGCCTGGTTCGGCGGCGTGCTCGGTTTATGCGTCGGCACGCTGGCCTTTTTTTCGGAAACGGTCGACAAGCTCTGGCATCCGCTATCTTACCTTCTGTTTCCCCTTTCAGGCGCAGCCTTCCTCGTCTCAGCGCTCCCGGTGGCTGCGCAGCAAATCATTCTTTACTTGCCGATGGTGCATGCAACCGAAATGCTGCGCGAGGGGTTCTTCGGATCAAAGGTGCATAGCATTTACGATCTCAACTACCTCCTCGCCGCCAATCTAGGGTTCACGCTTGTCGGCCTATTGCTTCTGCGCGCCGTCGCCAATCGCGTGGTGCCGGGATGATCGACCTGCAGGGCGTTCAACGCCGCTATCCCACCCGGCACGGTCATGTGACTGTGCTTCGGGATGTCAATTTCAACATCCGACCGGGCGAAAGAGTGGGGATTGTCGGCCGCAACGGCGCCGGCAAATCCACCATGATCCGCCTGCTAAGCGGTGCCGAGAAGCCTGACGTCGGCCATGTAAAGCGGACTATGTCAGTATCATGGCCGCTTGCCTTTTCCGGCGGGTTTCAGGGCACGCTGACTGGGCTGGATAATTTGCGGTTCATTTGCCGGATCTATGGCAAAAATTGGCGCGAAAATATTGACTACGTCCAGGATTTTACTGAGCTTGGCAGATTCCTGAATGAGCCGCTCAAGAGCTATTCTTCTGGTATGCGCTCACGCCTGGCCTTCGCTATGTCGATGGTTATCGATTTTGACTGCTTTCTGATCGACGAGATCATGGCTGTGGGCGACCACCGGTTCCATGAGCGTTGTCACATCGAGTTATTCGAAAAGCGTGCTGATCACGCGATGGTCATCGTGTCCCATGACGCTACCTATGTTCGAAGCGTATGCAGCCGCATCTCCGTGCTCGAAGGTGGATATCTGCACAATTTTGCCGACCTCGACGAAGCTTACGCCTTTTATTATCGCCCCCAGCTCGCCGGCCCGCGCCAGAACCTGCTGCTGAATGCACCGGCGATTGGTGAGGCGCGCGACCTGCCAGCGTTGCTGTTTGGCACGGACCATGGCCAAGCGCTTACCCTGCCGGCTGAAGGCGCAGACAGCCTTGTCGAATGGTTGCTTGGCCACCCGCTGACCGATAACGTCGCAGTGGCTCGGCACCGGCTAGATACGGTGTTGTCAGCGCAAGAGTTCGCCTTGTTGCAGCATTCCCTGCGTGAGCCGCTGCATGATGATTTTACCGGTCGCAGCCTGCACAGCGCGTTGGCCGCACTGGCCGAAAGCCGCCCTGATTGTTCGATCAGCCGGGGATTTCTGGAGACGTTTGAGGCGCCGTTGCCGATGCAGGGGCCGGATGGCCTGTGGCGGCGGATGGCACTGGAGGGGGGCAGCATCCGCCGCGCGGCGAGCTTCCTGCACGCAGCAACGGGGCGGGAAATACCGCTGCGACTGGATTTTTTCCGAGAAAAAACTGGTGATGCCGCGCAAGACGAGTTGGCCGAGTTTAGCATGCATGCCGATGGCGTAATCTGCCGTTTGTCGCTGTGCATGCCAGTCGACTTTCTGTCTGCGCTGAGCGCCGCCTATGCATATCTCCTGCCCTATTTTGCCGACAGCGACCTGACCGGGCGATTTGCGCTTTCGCTTGGCGTGGTAGGCGCTAGCGACGGCGCACTGAGCTTTTGTTCCATCGTTCCCGACCTGCTCGTGCCCGACCCGCTTTTTCTCGCCTCGACCGGCTATGCAGCGGAACGCGAAATGCTAGCAAGCGCACGCTCCTGGGAGATGCGGGAAGATAGGGCCTATTGGCGCGGCGACGATTCCGGGACGCCCGACTACCGCGAGTTGAAGGACTCGCCCCGTGTGATCGTGACCAAGCTGTCGGTTCAAAATCCCGAGGATGTGGATGCCCGAATCGTGCATGTCGACCAGACCCCGGGCTGGGAGGCGCGCAAACATTTCTACAATGATTACAGCATTATCGATGAGACCGAGGTGCAATCGTCGATTAGTGATTATCGATACCAGATCGACATGGATGGCAACGGCAATGACTGGCGCGGTCTATTCTCCAAATTGCTGTCGGGATCGCCCGTTCTCAAGCTGGATTCCGACCTAGGATTCAAGCAATGGTATTATGACAAATTGCAACCTTGGATCCATTTCGTCCCTGTCCGCTGCGACGCCAGCGATTTGATCGAGAAGGTGCAGTGGCTCCGGGCCAATCCCGCAGAAGCAATCAAGATTGGGCAAGCCGGGCAAGCACTGGCGCTGGCGATGACATATGAACGCGCAATTGAGGACGGCAAGCACGTTGTCGCGCGATTGGTCGACACCAATCGCCGTTTGCTCAGGCGCCACCCGCTATATCGCTGACTCTACAGGTGCACGATCGTTTGCGGCGAAGGCGCTCAGCCAGAACCCCGGCCGGCCAATGACGCGGCTAGCTGGCGTCGCATCAGGCCACCGCGAGGCATCCTCCTTCACGCCCGCCCCAGCATTGTTCAATTCAAGCTGTCAGGGCCAACTTAGGTTGCATTTTTTGCTATCCGGAGACTATAGTAGTGGGCCCCAGCAAATCGGGATTATTTAGTGCAACTGCCCATTCGCATCAGCCCCAATGCGCAGGTTACCGCATTTGTATTCCACTTTCATTCTTGTAATGGCCTCGGGCTGTGGCTTATCCCAAAAAAGGCTATGTCGCTGGCCGCGATCCTGCTCCAAGGCAAGCTATCCTTATGACGCGTGTATTTCTTGACGGGTTTGCGTTGCGGTTCCCCCGCACGGGCGTCGTAAATTACATTTACAACGTCGCCAGCCAATTAAATGCCGATCCCGGGCTGGACGTCACCCTGCTGCTCAAGGATCTGAATTTTGCCGATCACGCTGTCGGCGAGCTTGCCAAATCAATGGACCACCGGCTGATCTGCGACGGATTGAGCGAGCGACTGGAGCGCAAGACGCTCGGCCCGCTCTGGAGCAATCCAGACATGCCGCTGCCGCTGCCGCTGCCCGGAATCGTTACCAAGGCGACCGATCCGTGTGATGTTTATCATGCCACTGATCTTTATTTTCAGCCATCCGCCAAGGCGAAAAAGAACGTCATTACTATTTATGACCTGACGACGACATTATTCCCCGAATATCATGAACCACTGAATATTGAGAAGGACCGCGCCAAAAGCCAGAATTTGGCGAAGTTCGACCACATTATTGCAATCTCTAACTCTACGCGAAACGACGTCATCGAGCATTTCAAGATACCCGGGGAGCGCATCTCGGTGCTCCCCTGTGGCGTTGACGCGACGTATGAAGACCCTCAATTCCTGTCTCGTACAGAGTTGTCCGATGCCGCCAATATCCCACTGAATATGCGGTATATTTTGAGCGTGTCGACCATCGAGCCGAGAAAAAACATCATCGGCACGCTGGAAGCCTTCAGAATATTTGCCACTCGAAATCCTTCGCTGAAGGACGTCGCGCTGGTCCTTTGCGGCCCAATGGGG
>JBBSCC010000028.1:0-20563 GCA_038250735.1 Sphingomonadales bacterium
TCGGATTTAACTTTTACACGCCGATCAAATCGAAAATCAAAAAGCAGATTGAGGCTTTTCGCGCAGGCAAGGGCACCAATCCGTTCATCGGCCTAACCCCACCGCGCGGCAGCGTGTTCGGCCAAGCGGCTGGGCCGGGCGGCTTTGGCGGTGCCGGGCGCCCCAACGGTGGTGCGCCCGGTGGTGCGCCCGGCGGCGCGCCGGGTGGTGGCGGGTTCCGTGGTGGCGGCGGCGGCGGTCGGGGCGGCTTTGGCGGCGGCGTTGGTGCGGCGCAGGCCGGCGGTCGCCTGCAATTTGCGCTGTATGATACCATTCATTTCACCAATCAGGTGCAGATTGGTGCCGCTGGCCCCATGCTCGATCTGCTGAACGGCGATACCATCGGCAATGGTGGCGGCCAGTCGCGGCACGAGCTGGAGGCGCAGGCAGGCTATAATAATAACGGCATCGGCCTGCGTTTTTCGGCCAATTATCGCACCGCCACCACGGTGGTGGGCGGCACCCCGGCCACCCCTGACACGCTCAATTTCTCATCATTGGCGACCGTCAATTTCCGGCTGTTCGCCGATCTGGGGCAGCGGCTAGATCTGGTGAAGAAAAACCCCTGGGCACGCGGTGCGCGCATTGTGGTGTCGGTCGACAATCTGTTCAATGAACGCCAGCGCGTTACCGATGCCACGGGCGTGACGCCGATCAGCTATCAACCGGCCTATCTTGATCCGTTGGGGCGTTCGGTGCGGCTGACGCTGCGTAAACTGCTGTTCTAAAACAGCGCTGCCAAGCGGTGAGGATTTCGGGTTAGATCGTCCGGCGATCAAACGGCAGGCCGGACAGCCCGGCCTGGCGTTTTTGCGCAAGCGTTTGAAAATCGCATAATACGCCGCGGTAAAACCCGGTGCACGACAGCGCAAAATACAACAGCCACAGCCGCGTGCGGGTCAACCCCGCCTCGGCAATTGCCGCTTCACGATTGGCGTACAGGTTTTCGCTCCACGCCTTTAGCGACAGGTAATAATGCTCGCGCATGCTTTCCACATCGCGCACTTCGAACCCGTGGCGTTCAAGGTCGGTGGTGGTCATGCCGATATAATCCAGCTCGCCGCCGGGGAAAATATAGCGGTTGATCACCTTCATATAGGCGGTGCGCTTGCGAAACTGGGTGATGTCCAGCGTCGCGCGCCGGGTGGTCGCCTGGTGGAAATACAGGCCGTGCGGCACCAGCAGCCGGTGCATTTGCCGGTAATGCGTGTCGTAATTGTCGATGCCGACATGTTCAAACATGCCGACCTGCGCGATTTTGGTATAGGCGCCGGGTGTTTCGATGGTGCGGTAATCGCGCAGTTCGATGGTCACCCGGTCGCTCAGCCCGCGTTCGGCGGCGCGTGCTACAGCGCGCTCGCGCTGCGCCTCTGACAGGGTAACGCCGTGGACGCGCGCGCCAAAATGTTCGGCCGCGTGGCAGGCAAGGCCACCCCAGCCACACCCCAGATCAAGCAGATGATCGCCGTCGTTCAGCATCAGCTTGCGGCAGATCAGGTCCATCTTGGCGATTTGCGCATCGGCCAGGCTGGTTTCGGGCGAGGCGAAAACCGCGCTGGAATATTGCATCGCCGGATCAAGGAACAGCGCATAGAACGCGTTTGACACGTCATAATGAAACTGGATCATCGCTGTGTCGTCGCGCCCGCGCCCGAACAGCGCGCCAACCCGCTGGCCAAAGCTCAGCGTGTCGTCAGTCCCCTCAAACGCGAACAGAAATGGCCAGCCGGCCTTCAGGATCAGCGCGCGATCAACCGATTTCGCCAGTCGCACCGCGCGTAAATGATCCCATCGCTGCAGCGCCTCAAGCGGGCTGCCCCCGGTAATGTCGATGCCGCCCGCGATATAGATTTCCACCAATGTCATCAGTTTCGGGCTGCGGATCAGCGTGCCGATCACGCCGGGGGAAGCGATAACGATGCGGATGTCATCACGGGCATTGGGGCCAAGCGGCAGCACCTCGCCATTCCACAGCTGGATGCTGGCATCGGCCTGAAGCTGTTCTGCAATATGCGCGATGATGGTCCGCGCGCCTTCCAGCAAGCTGTTCATGATCTTTCCCGTCATCCGGCCTGGCGATGCTTTACCAAACGCACCCTAATCCATTGGTCCATAACCAAAATCGGTGCGTTTAACAGCCGCGCGTTTTGCCGGGTGCGGGGTTATTTCGTGCGGTGAAACCCTACGCAACTGTCATTGCCGTTTGCCTGTGCAGGCGTGATCGCGCTACATGATGGACATGATCCGCTCCCTGTCGAGCTATGTCATGGGCGCAAGTTCGGGATTGGCGATGGTGCACACGGCGGCTTATGCGGCGCCCCTGCCAAAAATGCCGTTTCCGCAACATGTGGTCTATGCCGCGGGCACGATTAAGCCCGATAATTATCGCCAGCCGATCATGGACGGCGATGTCCGGCGATTTTACGCCTGGTGGAAAGACCATTATCTGATCGATGCTGGTCGACGGGCCGGTCGACGGGCCGGGCGGCACATGTACCGCATTGGCCTGGGCAAACGAAAATCGGGCGCGACCGTTTCCGAAGGGCAGGGATATGGGATGATCATCGTCGCGCTGATGGCGGGCGATGATCCGCAGGCGAAACAGATTTTCGATGGGCTGCTGGCGTTCACGCTTGCGCACCCAAGCGAGATCAGCCCCGCACTAATGGCCTGGAAAAGCCCGTCCCGAAAAGGTGATGGCGACAGCGCTTTTGATGGTGATGCCGATATCGCCTATGCGCTGATGTTGGCCGATGCGCAGTGGGGCAGCACCGGGCGGATCAATTATCGCCGCCATGCCAAGCGGCGGCTGACCGCGCTCAGAAAATCGTCAATGGGGCACCAGCTGGGCCTGCCGCTGCTGGGGGATTGGGTGCGCTCAAACGACAATGATATCGATGAGACGATGGCGCGCACATCCGATTTCATGCCCGCGCATTTCGCCAGCTTTGCGCGCTTTACCAGCAGCAAAAGCTGGCGGGTGGCCACCCAACGAACGCGCGCCACACTGTCTGCCATGCAGGCCGCATTGACCCCGCTAACCGGGCTGGTGCCCGATTTCGTGACACATCTTGATCAGTTGCCAAAGGCGGCGTCGGCCCATTTTCTCGAAACGATCAACGACGGCGATTATTTTATGAATGCCGCCCGGGTGCCGTGGCGGATCGGCACCGATGCGCTGATCAATGGCAGCCGCGCATCGACTGCCCAGGTGAGCCGGATATCGGCGTGGATTGAGCGCAATACCGGCGGCGATCCCCGCGCCATTCGCGCAGGGTACAGCCTGAACGGCACGCCCTTGCCGAACACCGATTATTTCAGCGCGCTGTTTGCAGCACCTTTTGGGGTGGCCGCGATGGCCAATCCCGCCCAGCAAGGCTGGCTAAACGCCGTCTATGCCGCCGTGCGCCAGCATCATGAGGGATATTATGAGGATTCGGTGACGCTGCTGTCGTTGCTGGTGATGACCGGAAACTACTGGGATCCTACCCGCGTGCGAAAAGCTGGAACCAGCGGCGGCGCGGCTTGCCCAGCTGGCCGCTCCGTTTCGGCCTGCCCCACCGGACCGAGGGGCCGCGCAACGCGGTAACCACCGCGCGGATCACCACCCAATACATCAACTGGCGATAGATAAACCGTTGCGCGATCAGCAGCAGCAACGGAAAGCGCATCCGGCGCGGCTCCATTCGATAAGCGGCATAGCCGCACAGCGCATCGATGGTGGTGAACCCAAACCAGAACACCAACATCGTCAGCCCCTCACCGTGGATTTCGCCCGCACCGTGCTGCCAGCCATTGGCGAGCGCCACGGCGATGTTGAACAGCAGCAGCAGATCGATCACCGGCGCGATCAGCGAAAAGCCGATCTGGAACACCAGCGATTGCGGGATGGCGATATAGGCGAGCCCCAGCGGCCTGCCGGTCCACAGGATCGATCGGTGCTTCCACAGGCATTGCAACGTGCCAAATGCCCAGCGAAAGCGTTGCCGCGCCAGCAACAAGAACGTCTCCGGTGCTTCGGTCCACGCCAACGCGGCAGGATCATAGATCACCTTCCAGCCATCGCGCTGAATCTGGATGGTCAGATCCTGGTCTTCCGCCAGCGTTTCTTCGGGATAGCCGCCGCTTTGCACCAATGCCGCGCGCCGGAACGCGCCCACTGCACCGGGCACCACCATGATGGCATTCAGCGCGGCCAGCGCGCGCCGCTCCAGATTTTGCGCGGTGATATATTCAATCGATTGCCAGCGGGTGACCAGATTGATGCGGTTGCCCACCTGCACATTGCCCGCCACGGCACCAATGCGGGGATCGGCAAACCAGCGTTGCAGCCGGGCAATGGTATCAAGCCCGAACATCGTATCGGCGTCGAGCGCGATCAGCACCTCTCCGCGGGCCAGTTCGACCGCCAGGTTCAGCGCCTTTGCCTTGCCGCCATTGGGCACAGTAATCAGGCGCACCGCGGGGTGATCGCCAAAAGCCGCCGTCACCACTGCCGCTGTCGCATCGTGTGATCCATCGTCGATCACGATAATCTCTATCCGCGCGTTGCGGCTGGCCAGCACTTGCCGGATGGTGGATTCGATCACCCGCTCCTCATTATGGGCGGGGATCAGCACGGAAACCAGCAAATCGGCATTGATGGCAGGCTTGACGCGGCGACCGTTCATGGCGTTGGCAAATAACGCAATCCCCGTCATCAGCACCGCGCGGATCAGCCCGGCCAGGATCGCTGCATAAAACAGTATTTTCAAAACCTGCCCGGCGGCGTCCAGCAGCAAAAACAACCCCAGATCGGCCCCGGTGGCGAACAATTCCGTGCCCGCGACCACCGGCATCGTCACCGCGCGGTTCAGCCCGGTTAGCGCGGAAATGCTGGTTATCTCATAGCCACGCGCGCGCAGTTCATCGATGATCAGGGGCAGGGCGGCGACGGTCTGGCTTCGGTTGCCGCCGCCGTCATGCAGCAAAACGATCTGCCGGGTTTCGTCGCTGCTCGCGCCTTCGACCTGTGCCAGCACCGATTGCGCAATCGCGGGCGCATCCTTGCCGTCCCAATCTTGCGGATCAACATGAAGGCCAACATTGATATAGCCATTTTCCTGCGCGATCAGCGCCGCGCGAAGCTCATCGGCGGTGCTGGCTTCGGCATCGGCGAAATAGGGCGCGCGGAACAACCGCATCGACCGCCCGGTATATGCCTGGACCAGTCGTTGGTTGGCGTTGAGTTCAAACATCGCCTGTTGATCGGGGACAATCGCCAGATTGGGGTGGGTGAAGGTGTGATTGCCCAGTTCATGGCCCTGATCGATGATCTGGTTCAGCAATAATCGATTGCCGACCGCATTTCTGCCGATGATGAAAAAGGTCGCGGGCACGCGTTTTTGACGCAAAATCTCCAGGATCTGCGGGGTCCAGTTGGGGTCGGGGCCATCATCAAAGGTTAGCGCGACGGTTTTTGGGCGATACCCTGTCCGGCTGACGACAAAGGGCGTTGGCAACCTGATAAATTCTTCGCCGGTGATCATGCCCTGATCGTCGGTTGCAATCCTGCGCCTGCCATCGGTTGGCACCGCAGAAATCCGCAAAATTTCGCCGCTGCCCTCCACATCGACATTCGAATTTGATTGCAGCCGGGCAATATCGGGCGGCGCCCTGCTTTCAACGCCCTTCAGCGCCGCCCATAGGCTGCTGTCTTCAGTGCCCAGCCGCCAGATCGCCAGGCCGGCCGCGCCGGCAGCATAGGCCATGCGCAACTGGTTCCACCCCGTTGCCGCGTCGAGCAGCCAGACCTTGTGTACCTGGGTGTCGTCTTCATAATCAAAGGTGGGATTGCCGCTGGCCTGGTCAAAGCGGATCGGCGCGCCACTTTCGCGCGCGGTCAGCCAGGCTTCTTCCACCGACACTTGCTGCGCCTCGCCCTTGGCGGGCCAATCATAGGCGAAGTTGCCGATCGCGACGATCAGCTTTTCGCGGTCCATCATCGCCGTTACGCGCGCCAGCCGGTCGGCAAACCAGCGCTGGCTTGCGATGGGGCCAGCCATCTCCTCAGCCCCCTCATCAGGCCCGTGTTCGCCAAACGCCTTGAAAACAACCTTGTCCGCAGCGGCGGCAAAAGCGGCAATCTGCCAGTCGGAACTGTCAGCGGGCATGGTGACAATCACCTGCCAGCGCCGCGCCGCAAATCGCGCATGCGCTTCGTTGATCAGGCGCAGATAATCCACCCGCGCGGACGCAGGTAAATCTTCGAAGTCAAATGCCATGCCCTGCGCCGCGCGCATCGCCACAATGCGTTCGACCCGGTCCAGCAGCATGGTGCGCGCCACGGGATCGGCCAGTAATGTGGCGGCACCCTCTCCATCCCATTCCTCTTCGATGCCATTCTGGATCATCGGGAACAGGGCAATTGGTGCTTTGGCCTGGGCCAGCGCTGCATCCAGCCGTTCATCCGGCGTCACTTGCACCATATGATCCGGCCCGGAAACCGACACCAGGCTGGCGATCAGCCAATCGAGCTGGCCGATATGTTTGCGCAGCGAAGCCGGGCTATTGTCATCCCAGGGCGCATAAAAGCCGACCATGATGGGCTGGATCGTTCGAGTCGCATCGCCCGCGATCATCGGCGACCGGGCCAAAAAAGGCGCGCCACCGGCAAACGGCACGGCGTTGCCAACCAATGGCTTTTGCGGCGCGCGCAATCGGGTTTTATCGGTCCAGAATTTCAGCGGATCGGGCCGGGGCAGATAATAAATCGTCGCTGCAAACACACAGCCCATCAAAAACAGGATCAGATACCCCAGCAGGAATATCCGAGTCGTCCACCGCGTTCGCGCACCGCTCGCGTCAAAAAAGACCTGCCTCCCAATCACATCATAACGCTCAAGCTGAATTTCCGTGATGATCGGGGCCACAGGCGGCGGAGTGCCGTCTTTAAGGTGTTTTTACCCTAGCCGGAACCGGCGGCACTGCCCGAAGCAATTTCATCCCGGAATGGGCCGGAAATGGGAAAGCCACTGCATTGGCGCACCAATGCTGGCGTCAGTCCAGCCGCCAGCCCCGCAAGAACGTATCAATCGCTGCATCGATATCGCGGCGTACGTCGTCGGGATTGATCAGCCCGGCCACGCCGAACACGCTATCCTGGAACACGCCTGATTGGCACAGTCCGGCAAATTGCCGTGCGGCGATCATCGGGTCGCCGCGCCGGATGTGGCCATGCGCCATCGCCGCTTCCAGAAACCGGGCGAGCCGTTCCTTGCCGCGCTTTGGCCCGCGTTCATGAAACAGCGCCCCCAGTTCGGGAAAGCGCGCGGCTTCACCGGTGACGACGCGGTGCAGGGCGATGATCGGGGCCGACAGGATCGTGCCCATCAGCGCTTCTGCAAAGCGCCGCAGTGCGGGTTCCAGTGGCTCGCCAGGCTCCAGCGGCATCGTCAGCGCCTGGCCATACCGCCCGACCAGATCATCGATCACCGCGACAAACAAATCCTGCTTGGACGGAAAATGGCTCCACAGCGTCGTTTTGGACCCGCCAACCTGCGCCGCAATCGCCGACATGGCCGTGCCGGCATAGCCATGGGTGAAAAACGCATCGCGCGCGGTCGCGATGATCAGATCACGCCGCGCGTCACGGGCTGAAGAATTTGTACCATCTGGTATCGTTTCGATTGACAACTGAAACGACTTTCGCGAAAGGGCCATGATACCACATAGTACGGTTGCCATCATGAATCGTCAATTCGCCCTTCTCGCCCTGTTGGCCACCACGGCTTTGGCCACCACGGCTTGCGCGCCCATGCCCCGGCTGGGGCAGGCTGCACCGCCGCGTGATGTGGCGTCACTGGCAGCGCAGCAATCGCTGGCGGGGCCGGCGGCGGCCTGGCCAAGCGATGATTGGTGGAAAGGGCTGGGCGACCCGGCACTTGATGCACTGATTGCTGAAGGATTGACCGGATCGCCCGATGTTGTGGCAGCAGCGGCGCGGGTGCGCGCGGCAGAGGCCTTGTCGCAACAGGCGCGCGCCGCGATTGGGCCAAGCCTTGCCGTCGATGGATCGGTTGGCGGCACGCAGCAAAGCCAGAATTTGGGGCCACCCCCGCAATTTGTGCCCGACGGCGTACTGGATACTGGCCGGTTGACCGCCGTGCTGTCGTTCAACCCCGATCTATGGGGCAAAAACCGCGCTGCCCTGCGCGCGGCGCGCGGGGAGGCCGAAGCGGCGCGGGTTGATGCAGCGCAAGCACGGCTGCTGCTGACCACCAATATCGCGGCGGCCTATGCCGATCTGGCGCTCTATTACATCCAGCGTGACGTGGCACTGGACGCGGTGAAAGTGCGCGAACAGATCGCCAAGCTGACGGCGGAGCGGGTGTCGGCGGGGCTGGATAATCGCGGCAGCATGGCCCAGGCCGATACGCGATTGCCGCAAGCGCGCGCCGATGTGCTGGCGATTGACGAGGCGATGGTGCTGACCCGCAACCGGATTGCCGCGCTATTGGGGGCCGGGCCGGACCGCGGCCTGAGCATCGCGCGCCCGGCGTTGAAGCCGGTGCCGCTGGGCGTGCCCGGAGATGCATCGATTGCGCTGGTCGGGCGTCGGCCTGATATTGTCGCGGCCAAATTGCGTGCAGAGGCGGCGTCGGCGCGGGTAAAGGTGGCGCGCGCTGATTTCTATCCCAACCTCAACCTGTCGGTCCTCGCCGGTGTGCAGTCGCTGGGCGTCGGGCGATTGCTGACGAGCAATTCCTCCTATGGCAATGGCGGGCTTGCGGTAAGCCTGCCGGTGTTTGACGCTGGCCGGGTTCAAGGGCGCTATCGCGGCGCGCGGGCTGACTATGACGCGGCTGTCGCCCGTTATGACGGCACATTGGTGGCCGCGCTGCGCGACGTGGCGGATGCGCTGGCAACCCGCAACGCCGCTGATGTCCGGCTGGCCCAGCTCAACGCAGCGCTGGTTTCTGCCGAAGAGGGCAGCCGTATCGCCCTGCTGCGCTATCGCGGCGGGCTTTCCAATCAATTGTCGGTGCTGGCGACGGCAGATGGTTTGCTCGCGGTGCGCCGTGCAGCGGCTGATCTGGATGCTCGCCGGACAGCGCTTGATATCATCCTGATCCGCGCGCTTGGCGGCGGTTATCGTTCCACCCCTATTGATGCAGGAGCCAAGTAATGGCCGACGCTTCCCCGCAAGACATGCCCGTTGAAGCCCCCGCCGCTGTGGTCAGCAATGGCAAACGCGCGCGATTGCTGCGGATTTTGGGTGTGTCGGTGCTGGTCGCCGCTGCGATCTTTGCGCTGTGGTATTATCTGACACAGGCCGGTCGGGTGCAGACCGACAACGCCTATGTCGGTGCCGATACCGCGCAGGTGACGGCGTTGGTTTCGGGCGCTGTCCAGGAAGTGCGTGTTGGCGGCACGCAATCGGTAAAGCGCGGCGATGTGCTCGTCATTCTTGATCCCGCCGATGCGCAGGTTGATGTCGCCACCGCACAAGCTGCGCTGTTCCAGGCGCAGCAGCGTTTTGGCCAGGCAAGCGCACAGGCCGGGTCTGCCCGCGCCAAATTGGTGTCGCGCGGTGCCGATATCGCCCAGGCCCGCGCGCGCGTGGCAGATGCGGAAGCAATGTTCACCCGCGCCCGGCTCGATTTGGCGCGGCGCAAGGAACTTGCGGCATCGGGTGCCGTATCGGGCGAGGAACTGTCCACCGCCGAAGCCGCCTTTGCCAGCGCCACCGCCGCCCGCCAATTGGCCAGCGCCGGGCTGGATGCTGCACAGGCCACCAGCAGCGCGGCAAACAGCGATGTTGCGGCCAGCGAAGCCGTGGTGCGCGGCACCACCATTTATTCCGCGCCTGATGTGGCGGCGGCGCGTGCCCGGCTGGCAGCGGCAAAGCTGGGCCTTGCCCGCACCGTCATTCGTGCGCCGGTGGATGGCATCGTCACCAACCGGCAAGTGCAGATTGGCCAGCGCATTCAGGCGGGCACCCCGATCATGACATTGGTGCCGATTGCCACCGCCTATGTCGACGCCAATTTCAAGGAAAGCCAGTTGCGCGGTGTGCGCGTGGGCATGCCGGTGGAATTAACGTCTGACTTTTATGGCAGTGGCGTGGTTTATCACGGCAAGGTCGTTGGTTTTGCCGGCGGCACTGGAGCCGCGTTTTCGCTGATCCCGGCCCAGAATGCGACCGGCAACTGGGTAAAGGTGGTGCAGCGCCTGCCCGTGCGCATTGCGCTGGACCCAGCCGAAGTGCGGGCGCACCCGTTGCGGGTTGGCCTGTCGATGGACGCCATTATTGATACGCGCGGCCAGTAACCGTGGCGAGCGTTGCCGCCCCGGCCACCGCACCCGCAGCGCCCCGGCGCGCTGAACCGGTGCCACTTACGGGCGGCAAGCTGGTGCTCGCCGGGTTTGTGCTGGCGCTCGCCAATTTTGTCGTGGTGCTGGATACCACCATTGCCAATGTGTCGGTGCCGCATATCGCGGGCGGGCTGGCAATTTCGCCGTCGCAAGGGACCTGGGCGATCACGTCCTACGCCGTTGCCGATGCGATCAGCGTGCCGCTATCCGGGTGGCTGGCGGCGCGGTTCGGCACGGTGCGCTGGTTTTTATATTCGCTGGTCGGCTTTGCGGTGTTTTCGTTCCTGTGCGGCGTTTCTGGCAGTTTGGAGGCGCTGGTCGTTTTCCGGATCTTTCAGGGCCTGTCGGGCGGGCCGCTGATGCCGCTGTCGCAGGCGCTGCTGATGCGCGTTTTCCCGCCGCACGTGCGCGGCGCGGCGCTGGGGCTATGGGCGATGACCACGGTGTGCGCGCCGATTGCCGGGCCTATCCTGGGGGGGTACATCAGCGATAACTGGACCTGGCCGTGGATTTTCTTCATCAATTTGCCGATCGTCATGATCTGCATCTTTGCCGTCGGGCGGCTGGTGACCCCGTTTGAAACGCCGGTCGCCAAGGCACCGATCGATGTGGTCGGCCTGATCCTGCTGGTCGGGTGGGTCGGCGCGTTTCAGCTGATGCTGGATACCGGGCGTGAGAATGACTGGTTCGCATCCCCCTTTGTCACCGCCATGGCGGTGATCGCGGCGGTTGGCCTGCCCGCCTTCATCATCTGGGAATTGGGGGAGGAAAACCCGATCGTCGATATCCGCATCTTCCGGTATCGCGGGTTCACCGCGGGCACGATCGCGGTGGCGCTGGGCTTTGGCGCGTTTTTCGCGTCGGTCGTGCTGACGCCGCTGTGGCTGCAACAGGTGGTGGGCTATACCGCGACCCAGGCGGGCTATGCGACGGCGTTTGTCGGGGTGTTCGCCGTGCTGATGTCGCCGGTCGCCGCGCAGATGCTCAGCAAGGTTGATGCACGGATTACCGTGTTTGGCGGCATCGTGTGGCTGGGTGTCATGTCGCTGCTGCGCGCGAACTGGAGCACCGAATCCGATTTCTGGCAGCTGGCCATGCCGCAATTGCTGCAGGGATTTGGCATGCCGTTTTTCTTCATCGGGCTGACAGCGATTGCGCTGGCATCAGTCAAGCCCAGCGAGACGACATCGGCGGCGGGCATTATGAGCTTTGTCCGCACGCTGTGCGGTGCAATCGGCACGGCAATGGCCACCACCGCGTGGGAGGGCGCCTCGCGCGTCAGCCGTTCGGATATGGTGCCCAGCCTGAACGGTGTGCAACCGACCATGGCTGCGCTGGAAGCACGCGGTTTTACCCCGCTTCAGGCGCAAGGGGTGATTGATCGGCTGGTCGATGCCCAGTCCGCCACGGTCGGCGCGACGCATGTGTTTATTTATGCCTTTATCGTCTTCATGATTGCCGCAGCATTTGTGTGGCTCGCCCCCCGGCCAAACCGCGCAGTGGACATGGCCGAGGCGCACTAAGCGGCGCAGCCCCGATGAATCGCCCTCGCTGCGCACCGGGGCGCTGACAGACGCGCGCGGCTATGCCAAAGGGTTGCAAAACTTCCCCCAGGAGAGCTGCAATGCGCATCATCGATCATCACATCGCCGGGCCTGCCGGTGCGGCCGCCACCCGCTTTGGCGATGTGTTCGACCCCAATTCGGGCGACGTGCAGGCGCGGGTGCCGCTGGGCACGCAGGCTGATCTCGACCGCGCAATTGCGGCGGCGCAGGCGGTGCAGCCGGGATGGGCGGCCACCAATCCGCAGCGCCGGGCGCGGGTGATGTTTGAATTCAAGCGGCTGGTGGAAGCCAATATCGATGAACTCGCCCGGCTGCTGTCGGCCGAACATGGCAAGGTGGTGGCGGACGCGCGCGGCGATGTGCAGCGCGGGCTGGACGTGATCGAATTCGCCTGCGGCGTGCCGCATTTGCTGAAGGGCGAATATACCCAAGGGGCTGGCCCGGGAATTGATGTCTATTCGATGCGGCTGCCGCTGGGGATTGGCGCGGGGATTACCCCGTTCAATTTCCCGGCGATGATCCCGATGTGGATGTTCGGCGTCGCGATTGCGTGCGGTAATGCGTTTATTCTGAAACCGTCGGAGCGCGACCCCAGCGTCCCCGTGCGGCTTGCGCAGTTGATGGAGGAGGCAGGCGCCCCTGCGGGCATTTTGCAGGTGGTGAACGGCGACAAGGAAATGGTCGACGCCATCCTTGATCATCCCGCGATCAGCGCGGTCAGCTTTGTCGGATCATCGGATATCGCGCATTATGTGTACCGCCAGGGCGTGGCGGCGGGCAAGCGGGTGCAGGCGATGGGCGGGGCCAAGAACCACGGCGTCGTGATGCCCGATGCCGATCTGGATCAGGTGGTGGCCGAACTCTCCGGTGCGGCATTCGGGTCAGCAGGGGAACGCTGCATGGCGCTGCCCGTGGTGGTGCCGGTGGGCGAAAAGACCGCCATTGCCCTGCGCGAAAAGCTGTTGCCGGCCATCGCCAAGCTGCGGATCGGCGTGTCGAGCGACAAGGATGCAGATTACGGCCCGGTGGTAAACGCCGCCCACCGCACCCGCGTGGAAAACTGGATTCAAACAGGCGTTGATGAAGGCGCAGAACTGGTCGTCGACGGGCGCGGTTTTGTGTTGCAGGGCCATGAAAAGGGCTTTTTCATCGGGCCGTCGCTGTTCGATCACGTCAAGCCAGGCATGGAAAGCTATAAGGAAGAAATCTTCGGCCCCGTGTTGCAAATCGTGCGCGCGGCTGATTTTGAAGAGGCGGTGTCGCTCCCCTCGCAGCACCAATATGGCAATGGCGTCGCGATCTTCACCCGCAACGGCCATGCCGCGCGCGAATTTGCCGCGCGGGTGAATGTGGGGATGGTGGGCATCAACGTGCCGATCCCGGTGCCCGTTGCGTATCACACATTCGGCGGGTGGAAACGCAGCGCGTTCGGCGATACCAACCAGCACGGCCCCGAAGGCATCAAGTTCTGGACCAAGATCAAAACGATCACCCAGCGCTGGCCCGACGGATCACCCGAAGGCGGAAACGCCTTCGTGATCCCGACGATGGGGTGAAGGAGGGGAGAGAAGAATGCAAAAATTCATATTGAGCCTGATTGTCGGCGCGTCGGCATCAGCCGCCATCGCCCAAGACTTGCCAGCGGCAGGCCCGCCAGCCAGCCCAGCCGAAACACCGTCTCCGGGGCCGCCCACGACGGCGGCTTCAGCCCCAGCCACGACCATCGAGTTTCTCGACAAGGGGCCGAATGGCATGAGCGATTTGCCGATGGGGGTCCACAGGATCCCCGAAAGCAACATCATCATTTCAGGGCATCAGAAAGGCGGTGGCATTGGCATTTTGTTCGGGTTGGTTGGCATGCTGGCGCAAAGTTCCGCCAATGCGCAGGCAGGCACCAGCAAGGTGCGAAATGTGGAGGATGATCTGCGCTTCGACGTGACGGCAAAAGCGCGCGAGTTGACGCAGGCATTGCTGGCCGACGAGCAATTTCGGCAGCACTTCACCCTATCGCCTGGAGGGAAGGGCGCGATCCTGAACGTGACCCCGTATGTCGCGATCACTTTTCAGGGTGAAAACCAGGTCCGCCCCTATGTGGTGCTGAAGACGAAATACGCGTCGGGTGCATCAGGCGACGCGGGCAGGACGATCAAATATTTCTGCTGCGAAGGAAAGCCGTTGCCGCTGGTCGGAGAGCAGGGACTTGCTGAAAATAACGGCGCCGGCCTCAAACAGCTTTTGACCGCCGAGCTTGAAACCGCGATCCAGGTGATGCTCCGCGACCGGTCCCAGCCATATACCCGCAGCGACCAGGCGAAAGTGCTCGTGGAAGGATATTACCCCTTTGTTGGCAAGCCATTCAAAATGAAAGGTTTCGATCTAGGCACGTACAAGGACTATTCGCTGGTCGATTTTCGTGCCGGAATCCTTGTTTTTGGCGGTGTGAATATCGCAGAACCGGAGTCGCTCGACATCCAGCCCATCAAGCCGAAATCAAAATAGGGGGATGAACAAAAGCGAGCGGCGCAGCAGCACCATCAATGGGCGACCAGCTATCTTGTCAGCGGGTCATCCGAGCTCGATCGACAATAGCATTTTGCCAAGAAAGGCGAACTTCTGCCGCCCCCCTTGTGCGGCGCAATAAAGCGTTGCAGCATGGCAGCCGCAATGTTGCCGAGGGTTAGCCAAATTAATGGCGTTGAAACGCGCGTTTGACGAGATTTGGGGGGATGGCGCGGCGCAGGTCGCCCGGCCGGAGCTCGCCGCGCTTGGCCAGTGGCTGGGGGAAACGTCGACGCAGGATTTGCGCCGCCGCCAGCAAGCCGCCGAAACCACGTTTCGCCAGCTCGGCATCACCTTTGCGGTGTACGGCGACAGCGATGCGGGGGAGCGGATTATTCCGTTTGATATCGTGCCGCGCGTTTTCCTGGCGGATGAATGGGCGCGGCTGTCCGCGGGGCTGGAGCAGCGGGTTCAGGCGATCAACGCTTTCCTTGACGATATTTATGGCGAGCGCCGCATTCTGGCGGAGGGCGTTATCCCGCCCGACCTGATTTATGGCAACGCGCAATTCCGCCCCGAAATTGCCGGCATCAAGCCGCCGCACGGCGTGTGGGCGCATATCTGCGGGATTGATCTGGTCCGCACCGGGCCGAATGACTTTTATGTGCTGGAGGATAACGCTCGCACCCCATCCGGCGTGTCGTACATGCTCGAAAATCGCGAGGCGATGCTGCGGCTGTGCCCCGAATTATTCCGCTCGCTGCGGGTGGCGGCGGTGGATAGCTATCCTGATAAATTGCTGGAAACGATGCGGTCTGTAACCCCGCTGGGGGCGGGCAATAACCCGGTGTGCATCGTGCTGACGCCCGGGCATTTCAATTCGGCTTATTATGAACACAGCTTCCTGGCGGACAGCATGGGCGTGGAACTGGTGGAGGCCGCTGATCTGGTGGTCGACAATGATGTCGTGTGGATGCGGACGATATCGGGCCGGGTGCGGGTGGATGTAATTTATCGCCGGATCGATGATGATTACCTCGACCCCCTGGTGTTCCGTTCTGATTCGATGCTGGGCGTGCCGGGGCTGATCGCGGCCTATGCCGCGGGCAATGTCGCCATCATCAACGCGCCGGGCAATGGCATTGCTGATGACAAGGCGATCTATAGCTATATGCCGGAAATCGTGCGCTTTTATTCGGGCGGTGAGGCGAAATTGCCCAATGTCGAAACCTATCGCTGCCGCGAACCGCAGGCGCTGAAGTATGTGCTCGATAATCTGGCTGGTCTGGTGGTGAAGCTGGTGGACGGATCGGGCGGCTACGGGATGCTCGTCGGTCCCACCGCGACCAAGGCGGAGATTGAGGCGTTTCGCGCCGCGCTGATTGCCGAGCCGCAGCGCTATATCGCCCAACCCACGCTGGCATTGTCGACCGTGCCCACGTTGGCCGATGATGGGCTATCGCCGCGCCATGTCGATTTCCGCCCGTTCGTGCTGACCGGATCAAAGGGGGTGCAGGTGGTGCCCGGCGGGCTGACGCGGGTGGCGCTGAAGGCGGGGTCGCTGGTGGTGAATTCCAGCCAGGGCGGCGGCACGAAGGACAGTTTCGTGCTGCTCGATAACGGCGATGCCGCGCCGCCGAGTGTTTCCGCCGCCCAGCAACAGCAGCAGGCGCAGAACTGATGCTGTCGCGCACCGCTGCATCGCTTTACTGGCTGGGCCGCTATGTCGAGCGGGCTGATTTTGCCGCGCGGCTGGTGGAGGCGACGGTGCGGCTGGATGCGCTGTCGGCCCGCCCGGCGGGGGAGGCGGCATGGGCCAGCGCGCTGGCGGTTTCCGAAACGGATGAGGCTTTTGCTGAGACGGGCCAGACGATCACCCAGTCGCACGTCGCGCGGTTCCTGACGCTCGATACCAGCCATCCCGGATCGATTATGCGCTGTCTGGAAATGGCGCGAATGAATGCCAAGGCCGTCCGCACCGCGCTGACCCGCGATGCCTGGACGTCGATCAACCGGGCCTGGATGATCTTTGACAATCGCTCCAGCCCCGGCGGCACGGTTGCAACGCTCAATCTGGTCGAAGCGGTGAAGGTAGAGACATTGGGTTTTGAGGGCGCGGTCCACCGGATGCTGCGCAACCAGGCCAACGCCTTTATCCGGCTGGGCCAGTTGATCGAACGGGCGGATAACACCGCGCGGTTGCTCGACGTGAAATACCACCTGCTGCTGCCCGAAGGCGAGTCGGTCGGCGGGCTGGTCGACCGCGATCAATGGACGACGATATTGCAAACGGTGTCGGCGGTAACCGCCTATCGCTGGCTGTATAATGACGGGCTGATCCCTGCCAATGTCATTGATCTGCTGCTCAGCCGGCAGGAAATGCCCCGGTCGCTGGCCGGCGCGGTGGAGGAAACGGTGGAGATCCTCAGCCTGCTGGCAAAGCGCACCGGGTTGCAGGGCGAGGCGGACCGGATGGCGCGGGTGCGCTATTCCCGAATGCAGAAAACCACCTCGAAGGAGGTGATTGCGGGCGGGCTGCACCAGTATCTGAAGGACTTCAACGCCGAAAACGCGCTGCTCAGCGGCGCGATTGCCCGGCAATTCCGGTTCGTCGGATGAGCCACCGATTGTGAGGCTGTCGATCGATCACCGCACCGTCTACCGCTTTCCCAAGCCGCAAACCCGGCTGGTGCAGATGCTGCGGATGACGCCCAGCGACACCAATGATCAGACGATCACGGCCTGGCGGATCGATATTGATTGCGATGCCCGGCTGAAGCTGAGCCGCGATGGCTTCGGCAACAAGGTGACGATGCTCTATGCCGAAGGGCCGATCAGCGCGATTGAGATTTGCGTTGCTGGCGAAGTGCTGCGGGCGCCGCATGCCGGGATCATCGACGGGTCGATGGAGCGATTTGCCCCGGGTTTATATCTGCGCTCAACCCCGCTGACGCAGGCTGACCCGGCAATGGCGGCTTTCGCGCTGGCAGCGACGGGGGGTAATCAAGCGGTCGATCACCTCCAGGCGCTTTGCCGCGCGGTGTGCGATCGGTTCGCGCGGTCGGCGCATCGCCCGGTGGCGGGGCGTAGCGCCGTGCAGGCCTTTACCCAGGATCAGGCGTCGGCGTGCGACCTGGCGCAAATCTTCATCGCCTGCGCGCGGTCGCAGGGGGTGCCTGCGCGGCATGTGTCGGGCTATCGCCTGCAGGTGATTGACGGCCAGCGCCGCACCAGCCCGCATGATTGGGCCGAAGCCTATGTCGACGGAGTCGGCTGGGTCGCGTTCGATCCCTGCATGGGCCAGCGCGCATCGCATGATTATGTGCGCGTCGCCATCGGCCTTGATGCCGCAGGCGCGGCCCCCGTCGCTGGATCACGCCTGGGGGAAGGAAATGCAGCGCCTGACGGGGTTTGACGGCGCAACGCTTAGGCCAGTTCATCCGCCAATGCGGCCAGTCGCCCGGTATCCATGTCTTCACTGGCCATCACGCGCCAGCCTGATGGGCCGAGCACTTCGATGGGGCGATAGCGGGTTTTGTACGACATCCGCTCTGATCCCTTCACCCAATAGCCCAGATAGACATAGGGCAGGCCAATCGCGCGGGCGCGCAGGATGTGATCAAGGATGATCAGGTTGCCCAGGCCGGGCCGGGTTTCATCCGCCGAATCGAAAAAGCTATAGATCATCGACAGCCCGTCAGCCTGTTGATCGGTCAGGCATGCGCCAATCAGGCGTCCCCGCCGGCCGTTTACGGCTGGCTCGCGATATTCAACCACAAAGCTGTTGACCGGGCTTTGTTCGACCATGTCGGCATAATCGCCGTCATCCATGCCGGCCATGCCGCCGCCGGGATGGCGATTGGCGAGATACCGGCGAAGCAGATCGAATTGCTCATCGGTTGCCCAGGGCTTGCACGCGCTGACGTCCAGGTCGGCGTGGCGGCGGATCAGCTTGCGTTGCGTCGCGTTGGGTTTGAATTCATTGGCGACCACGCGCACCGAAACGCAGGCTGTGCAGCCCGCGCAGCTGGGGCGATAGGCGACCGATTGGCTGCGGCGAAACCCGATGCGACCCAGCGCATCGTTCAGTTCCGCCGCGTGCGGGCCGTTCAGCTCGGTGAATACCTTGCGTTCAAGCCGGTCCGGCAAATAGGGGCAGGGCGCCGGGCTGGTGACAAAGAATCGCGGAAAGCGAAAAGGCGCTGACACTGCCGCTGATCCTCCCAATATTGCCGATAACCGGCACCCCGAATGCGCCCCTTATGAATCACCGCCATCGTGATGAAAAGCGGCTTTACCATGATTGAAGGTTAACGGGTGAAAAGCATGATTGCATGCGCCGCGCGGGAGCCTGGCAGAGGCATCCGGGAGCGCGATAATTTTACATCGACTCACAACCCAACCCGTTCGTTTCGAGCGAAGTCGAGAAACATGCCACGAGCGCTGCGCATGGTGTCTCGACTTCGCTCGACACGAACGGGTCAACGTAATTTCGTTAGATTCTAACCGATTGCAGCGCGGGCGAAAGAGGCGCGCGACTCAGGTCGTCGCACGCCTGATTCGCTTCGTCAGGCCAGTTCGACCAAGCTTGCTTCATACCCCGCCAGCCGGATCGCGGCGATCAAGCGGTCCAGGTGCGCGCGGTCGCGCGTTTCGCATTCGATGTCGGTGATCAGCCCCTTGGCGGGCAAGGTGGTGAAGACGCGCTGGTGATAGACTTCGATAATGTTCACACGCTCGGCATCAAACACGCGCACCAGATTGAACAGCGCACCGGGCTGATCCTGCAACCGCACGCGCAACCGCGCCAGCCGCCCCGATCGTGCCAGATCACGCAGCAGCACATTGGCGAGCAGCCGGGTGTCGATATTGCCGCCGCACAGCGTGATGCCCACGGTTTTACCCGCAAATCGTTCTGGATGCTGGAGCAGCGCGGCAAGCCCGGCCGCGCCCGCGCCCTCCACCACCGTCTTTTCAATCTGCAGCAGCAGGCTGACGGCCTTTTCCAGACTGCGCTCGCTTACCAGCAAAATGTCATCGACCAGCGCCTGCACCATCGTCGCGGTGATCTGGCCGGGTTCCTTCACGGCGATGCCTTCGGCCAGCGTGTCGCCCGCGCACGGCATATCGGTGCCGTTGATGCGGTTATACATCGATGGGAACAGCTCTGCCTCAACGCCGATCACCTCGATCTGCCTGCCGCTGGCGCGCGCCACGGTCGCCATGCCCGAAATCAGCCCGCCGCCGCCGATGGGGGTGACGATGGTGTCAATCGCCGGCACATCCTCCAGCATCTCAATCGCGACGGTGCCCTGGCCGGCAATGATGCGTGGATCATCAAACGGGTGGACAAAGGTAAGCCCGCGTTCGGCCTCTAACTGGCGGGCATGGGCATAGGCGGCATCAAAAGTTTCGCCGAACAGGATCACATTCGCGCCGTGCCCCTCGGTCTGGGTTACCTTTACCGTGGGCGTGGTGGTGGGCATCACGATTGTCGCGGGAATGTCCAGCCGGTTCGCGTGATAGGCCAGCCCCTGGGCATGGTTGCCTGCCGATGCGGCGATGACGCCGAGCACCTGGGGGTTTAGCTGCATCAGCGTGTTCAGCGCACCGCGTTCTTTATACGCGGCGGTAAACTGCAGATTTTCAAACTTCAGATACACCGTCGCCCCGGTCATATCCGACAGCGTTTTGCTGATCAGCGTGGGCGTGCGCACAATCGATGGGGCGATGCGCGCATGTGCGGCCCGGATATCGTCGATTGAAACGGGCAGGGGCGCGGTGGGCGCGCTAGCGGGATCAGTAGCCATGGCGTCGGCAACTAGACCATCTGGCGCGGCGAAGGAACACGCCTTATGCGCCAGATCTATGGCAGAGAGGTCTATGGCAAATATCGCATTTATCGGCACCGGCATCATGGGTGGCCCCATGGCCCGGCATTTGGCGGCGGCGGGGCACCAGCTGACCGTCTATAATCGCACCTGTACCAAGGCAGAGGCATGGGTGGCCGCACATGGCGGCGCGGTGGCTGAGTCCCCGGCGGCGGCGGCGGCTGGCAAGGATGCGGTTATCGCGTGCGTCGGCAATGATGATGATCTGGCGCA